>NZ_SZNK01000001.1:60000-360000 GCF_005217615.1 Brevibacillus antibioticus | reverse complement strand
AACTGACGAGAGTCGGGAACCAGTTTCTCGCAGCCTGCCAGCACCGATTCCATCCCAGCCTGTGAGGTGGAACGATCCCATTTGTCCTCTTGATCCTCCGCCGTTGGCCCAAGCAGAAAACCGCCGAACACAACTGGCGAAACCAACACGCCCTTGGAGGTTTTCGTAGGAACAGGCAGGATGATCGAGGAGATGGATACCGCCTCTTCGGTCAGGATAAACTGGCCTTTACGCGGTGAAATCGAGAAGCTCTCATCTCCCACCATCCGGGCAATTTCATCCGACCATAATCCGGCAGCATTCACCACGTAACGGGTCGTGACCGTTTCCCCATTTTCCAGCGTAAGGCGCAAGTCCTCTCCATCCCGTACAGTCTCGATGTGGGAGACACCTTGCCCAAGCATTACCTCCGCACCGTTTCGTACTGCTTTCTCTCCGAAGGCTCTGGTGGCCCAGAATGGATCGCAGATTGCTTCACCTGGTACTGCCAGTCCGCCAGTTACCTTGGTTGTCACAGCGGGATTCATCTCCATAATCTCCTCAACAGACATCCAGTGAACATCTACGTCATTCGCCTTTGCATGGGGAACATAGGTGGTTTCGATAATCTGCTTTTCTTCTTCGTTTGTCGCCACCATTACCGCGCCACATGGAATGAAGGGGATTCTCAGATTCTCAACCAACATCGGCCATAAGCTGCGGGAGCGGCGAAGGCACTCTGCCTCAATCGTGCCTGGCTTTGCATCAAACCCGGTATGAACAATCCCACTGTTCGCCTTGCTTGTCCCTTCACAAACGTCAGGCTGCTTCTCGATTAAAAGCAGTTTCAGTTGATAAAACGAAAGGGCGCGTAAAATAGCTGTACCGACTACTCCACCACCAATCACCACAACGTCATACCTATGGTTTTGCATTCTGTTTCACCAACCTCTGATTTTTATTTGCAAAATGTTGCTTTTGTTTGCCTTATTGTTTGTTCATTATATTCTGACTCTTATTTTTCTGTCAATAAACGAACTGCTACCGTCATTTGACAGCAGCAGTTCATCATTTTGCATTTTTTTGCAATCAGTGATTAGAGTGTGAAACGGTTAATCATTTGCTGTAGTTCCTTCGCCATTTGGTTTAACTGCTCTGCTGATGTAGAAAGCTGGTTCATCGAGATGCGCTGCTCTTCTGTTGACGCAGCCACACTCGATGCACTTGCGGCAGATTCCTTTGCAATCAAGGACAACTGCAAAATGGATGCCGTCACTTGTTCCGTTGCCGCTGACATTTGCTCGGCAACGGAGGAAATCTCCTGAATCTGATCTGCTACATCCTGGGTAGAATCCATGATCCGGCGGAATGCTTCCCCTGTTTCATAGGCGATCTGGATTCCCGTTTCAACCTCGCGTGTTCCCTCATCCATGGCTTGTACCGCAGAGGTCGTTTCCCGTTGGATTTCGGTAATCAGGTTGGCAATTTGGTTGGCCGAGTCGTTGGACTGCTCTGCCAGCTTGCGCACTTCATCCGCTACCACAGCGAAGCCTCTGCCCTGTTCACCTGCACGCGCGGCTTCAATCGCTGCATTGAGTGCCAACAGGTTCGTCTGGGATGCGATGCTTGCGATTACTTCCACGATCTGTGAGATTTCTGCTGAGCGGCTATCTAGCGAACGAACTACATCGGCAGAATGGCTTACGGATCGGTTAATCGAATCCATCTGTCCTGACACCTTTTCTACGGATTGGTTGCCCGCCACCGCTTCGTTTGCCATATGTTTCGATGATTCGGCCATCGTGGAGGAGGCTTCGGCAATCCGCTGAATACCGATCGCCATCTCTTCCATAGCCCGCGCACTTTCTTCGGCACTATGCTGTTGATTCTCCGTCCCAGTTGCTACCTCTTGGAACGACGAGGCAACCTGACCAAAGGCAAGTCGTGCTTCATGAGCCTTCTTTGCGGAGGTATCCGAGACTGTTCCTACTTGACCGGTATAGCCGCTAATATTTTTCATCATTCCGTGCAGATCCTCAATGAATGCATTCACTGCTGTCGCTACATCGCCAATTTCATCCTTGCGCCGGATTGGGATCGTCTGGGTTAAATCCTTTTTTTCCACCAAATTGACGATGCCTGCTTTCAGTTGCAGCAATGGACGTGCTACCTGTCGATTGATGAACCAGTACAAGAACACGAGGAAAATACTAATGGAGACACCAAAAATAATCAGGCTGACGTAAAGATAGTGGGTAATCGGCCCCTTAATCTCTGCTGCGGGCATGACAGTAGCTAGCGTCATGCCAGTTTCCCCGATTGGAGCAAAGGTGACGTATTGCTTTTGACCACCTATGATAGCCTGAGTCATCCCAGTTGCTGTTGCTTCGGTAATACTTTGAGCAATGTCCGTAAGCCCCTCCTCAGACTCGTCGGTCATTTTCACTTGCAAGTTCTTTTGTGCATCGCGATGGGAAACGTAAATGCCCGACTTGGAAACGATAAAACCGTAACCTGTTTCGCCAACCTTCAGATTTTCGATGCTTTTGTTAAGCTCCGTAAGCCCAATATCCAATGTTGTCGTACCACTGATCTTTCCTCCCACTTTAATGGGCGCAATCGCTGTAACCATAGGAACTTTGGAAATTGGGTCAGCATACGGCTCAGTCCACACGTATCGTTTATCAACCATCCCCGCCTTGTACCAATCCTGCGCGAGATAATCATAGCTGCCATCGCTGTAAGCCGGATCGAGCTCTACTTTGTCGTTATTGCGGATGGCGTACCTGCCGTACAGCTTTTGCGTACTGTCGAAGCTGTATGGCTCCATCCAAAATCCACCGCCCACAATCAAAGGCTCAGACGCTACGACATCGACCAGCGTCCCTTCGATTTGCTTGATTGTTTCCTTGGAGCCATGAGAGACAGAGTAAGTAAGTGTTTCTGAGAGCTTGCCTGTCTTGTCCAGCAACCCATTCAGATAAGCCGCCTCTTTGGCTACCTGCATTTGCAGCTTTGCTTCTACCTCATTCGAGATAATTTGTTCAAACTGGAGAAAACCAAACACTAGCTGAAGAATAAAAATACCGATGGTGATGGCAGCCAAAATGGTTACCAGCACATTTTTTATGCTCCTCATGCAAAAGCCTCCACTCACACAAATTTTTAAAAATGGAAATACATGACACGACGACATTTGGTAATCTACCCCATTATTACCAAATGTAAACTTCTTCTTTACAAACTTTTAGTCATATCAGAACATAACGGCAATAAATCCACATAACAAAACGGTCATGACCGTTTTGTTGACCACAAGCGGTCGCATCCACTTTTATGAAAAACGTCGAAACGTTTTTCACAGAAAAAGGCACCTGCTATCCGAAAAGCTCGTGGATAGTAGACGCCGCACTCTAGGAATTCGTATCGATTATGAAACAGGTGGTTGCTTATTCGTTTGAGGTTCTTTCATTCCACCAAATCGCTGCAACTGGCGAATCATGAGGAATGAAAACCCTGCGAAACAAACAATCGTCAACGTAATTTTGCTATATTGATAAACACCCGCAACCATTATTTCCAATTGATCGGAGAACCAGTAGCCTGCCACAAAATAATGAAAGGTCCAGACGATACTGCTCGGCAAAAAGTAGAGGAGGAACTGCCGAAACGGCATTCGGCTGGCACCGGCGAGGATAGGCACGATATGACGAATAATCGGAAGAAAGATACCAAATGCAAGCACCCAGCCCATTGATCCGCGCCATGCCGACAGGAAATCAGCACGCAAGCCCAGATTCCGGGTCATCCAGCCAAATGCCATCGCTCCCAGAAAGTACCCCGCGCAAGAAACAATGAAAAAAACAGGGTATATGACTGCAAATGCTGTAAAAAAGTCCGCTCCTGTATTGGCAATCTGCGCCCCTACGGTCATGACCGTAATCTCATCAGGAATGAATTTTCCCAGCATGCCTGTAACCATCTCCCAGAATAGCTCGTAATACCCTGTAAACTCCACCTGTGCCACCTCCTTTCTCTCTGCCCTCTATCCTACAGGGTAAACCTTTCAAAAGAAGACAGAAAACCTTAAGAAATGGATAAGGATTTCTGAAGAAATTCTTACGAAGCGCAAAAAAGCTCATTTCCTCTTTACGTTCAAAGTGGAATGTGCCTTTTTAGGTTTATACCGACACTAGAGATTTAACTTTTGACTGTACTTTCCAAAATCCGCTGTGATTAAATAGAAAAAGAGACACTCTTGCTTCATAATCGGCCATTTCTTGTCTCGCGGTTGTTGGAATGAGCCATTTCTTAAGCAAATTGTTCGAAAGATTGCTTATCAAGAAGAGGAGAATATTGATTGAAAGTAAAATGTATCCATACCTTAGGGAAAGATGTTACAAATTACTATGGAGATAGAATTTTTTATAGTGAACAAACCCAATTTTCTGTAGAAATCGGCGATGAACTTACTGTATATGGGATGTTTCAATGTGAAAATTCATTACGCTTCTTACTCCACAACAAAAGATCTAACAAACCAAACTGGTATCCATCCGAATTGTTTATTATCACAGACCATACCCTTCCACCAAATTGGTACTTCGGAGATCGAAAAAATCATAGATTACCTGCCATCTGGGGATATGAAGAGATGGTACTTGATGAAAACCACTACGAAGATTTAATCGAACGTGAACCACATGCGAAAGAAGTCTATTTTAAGAGAAAAGCAGAAATTGATGAGTTCTTCGAGTCTCGTTAACAGAATTGATGAGTATCTCTTGAAAACGCCTAGTTCTAAGTACTAGGCGTTTTACAAATCAAACAATGCTCACAAAAAACGTGTTTACCATCTTCCGCATACACACGGCTTGGCAAACACGCTCTTACTCTCTATTCTCTTCCCTCACCCTTACGCTTGCTACGCAAGGCTGACATGGCTTCAATGAACTCTTCCTTGTCAATGACATTCAGCTCATATAGCTCCCGAATTTCATCTTCTATCAACAGCAAATCCCCTTCAGGATCACCTGTATAAATAACCAATCCGAAACGGTGCAGAAACGACTTCAAATCGAATTCATTCGGGTTTATTTTCAATGAGCTCCCTCCAGATCGATTTCCATCCTTGCGAGGACGGCATCGTAATCAAACTCGACAGCAAAGCCGGTAATGACGATGATCTTCGCGTGTGGATACGCTTCTTGCCACGCCTCCTCCTCTTCCGGTTTCAATCCGACGATGTACAAAGGGTCCGTGGATAGCTGTGGGTGTTCTTGACATAAGCGTAAAAACTCCTTGCATCGATCCTGTTCGACAGCCGCATTCAGAACGAGAACAGCTCGCTCAACTTCTCCGGACTCTCTTTGTTTAGCCAGCAACTCAAACGTTTTGACCGAAGGCACAATGGCATTGATCTCAGGAAAACGATCGAGCACTTCATCCAGCCAATCATCTTCATGCCAGGCTAGGTAGTAAAGCATCGCAGTAGACATGTAACAAACACCTCATGGATATATACTTGACAATATAGGTAGCCATTCTCATTTCTTTTCTATTATAGCACGTCTCGTTATGACTGCCCACTTTGCTGGCTTGACTTCGCCTTTTCCTTCACGTAAGGTGGAAAAAGCAAACAATCCGCTTGAACAGATTTTTGTGCGAAAAGAGGTAGACGTAGTGAATAAGAAGCACCTTGCCCTCTTGTTCTTTATTGCTTTTTTCATCATGCTCGGTTTTGGCATCATTATCCCCATTCTTCCCTTTTTCGCGGAAAAATTGGGTGCGACTTCGTTTCAAATCGGCATGCTTTTTGCCAGCTATAATATTATGCAGCTAGTGTTTGCACCGATTTGGGGAGCACTTTCGGACAGAATCGGGCGAAAGCCACTCCTATCATTTGGGCTGTTCGGCTTTTCCATCACCTTTATCCTGTTTGGACTCGCTGACAGTTATACAGAAATGCTCCTGTATCGCATTTTGGGTGGAATCGTCTCGGCTGCCGCATTGCCAACCGTAACCGCTATGGTGGCGGATCTCTTCCCTTCAGAAGAACGAGCAAAAGGGATGGGGGTCATTGGTGCCGGGATTGGACTTAGCTTTGTCTTCGGTCCCGTAATCGGCGGACTGCTCAGTGAATTCGGCTTTGGTGTTCCTTTCTACGCTTCGGGTATCGTGGCGTTTCTTACGTTTTTCCTGATCCTGTTTGCCTTGCCAGAGAGCTTGCCGAAAGAAAAACGGGCGAATCTGCAAAAAGAACAGCGGCAAAATCCGCTTGTCTCTTTGTTCGGTTCCATATCCTTGCTGTACGGTATTTTGTTCACCGTCTCCTTTGCTTTTTCCGGACTGGAAACGACCTTTGCTCTGTACATAAGTGATTTGTACGGTTTTACCTCCAAAGACCTCGGCTACATGTTTCTCGTCATGGGCTTGATCGCTGCCGCTGTACAAGGCGGGCTGATCGGAAGAATGGTCAAGCAGTTAGGGGAAGCAAGTGTCCTCGTTATCGGGATGATTCTTTACGGCATTGGATTTTTCGCCATTCCGCTGTCAGGTAACTTTTGGGTGCTGGCGCTGATCCTCTCCTTATTCGGAGCGGGACAAGGAATGATCAGAGCGACAGCCACAGCGATGATCACCCAACGAACGACGCAAGGCCAAGGCGTGACGAGTGGGACAATCAGCTCGATGGACAGCCTCGGACGGATCTTGGGTCCATTAGCTGGTGGAGCGGTTTACCAAGTCTCGCACAGCGGTCCGTTCTTCCTCGGAGGCGTCTTGATGGTATTGCTCCTCCTCTGGTTCGTCGGCAGCTATCGTCGCCTGCCGGAACCAAGCACACAAGCGCAATCGTGAGTCAGAAAATGAAGCACCGCCAGCATTCAACACTTTGCTGGCGGTGCTATTTTTATTACAGCTTATTGTTCCTGTAGCTCCATCCAAGCCGTAAAGGTTCCGTCTATCTCCTGCTGCACCTGATCGATCGCTTGTTGCCAAGCCACTAGCTGCTCGTAATCTGCCCCTTCACTCTGGAGCAAGACCGTCAGTTCACCTTTTCTTCCTTCTAGTGATGCTATTTTTTGTTCAAGCTCTGCCAGCTTGTATGGATTCGGACGTTTAGCTGTCGTATTCGTCATGGCAGTCTCTTGGACTTGCTTGACTGCTGGCTGCTTTCGCTCTATTTCTTCTGGCTTATTGGCGCGTGCAGCGATCCTCTGTCTTTGTTTTTCCCTTGCTTCTTCATAGGAACCCACATCGTGAACCAGCCGCTTATTTTCTACCCAAAACACACCATCTGCCATCTTTTGCAGGAAATAACGATCATGCGAGATGATAAATAACGACCCGCGAAAATCCGCCAACGCTTCCTCCAATGTTTCTCGCGCTTCAATATCCAGATGGTTGGTCGGTTCGTCTAAAATGAGCAGGTTGATTTCCTGATGCATCATTTGCGCCAGTCGCAGTCGCATCCTCTCTCCGCCGCTCAACTGCCCGATCCGCTTGAAAACTTGTTCACCGTAAAACATAAACCGCGCCAGTAAATGTCGTGCTTCCGGCTCCGTCACTCTGGCGACCTCACGGAAAACGTCAATCAGCCGCTGGTTTTGATCCCCTTCCAAAGCTTGCTGTGACAAGTAACCTACCTTTACACTACTGCCAATTTTGAGCGTACCTGCGTCTGGCTCAACTTCTCCCAGCATCATGCGGATTAAGGTAGATTTGCCGCAGCCATTTGGTCCGAGCAGTGCTTTTCGCTCCCCGAAGCGCAATAAAAAGCTAGCGTCCGCAAACAACTGCTTTCCGCCAAATGTTTTCTGTACACCCGTCGCTTTCAGCACATCCTGCCCGCTTCGGTCGGTTTTCATAAACTGCAAGCCCATGCGATCTGCTTCCATTTTCGGTCGCTCGATACGCTCGATCCGCGCCAGTGCTTTTTCCATGCTTTTTGCCCTTCGGTGAAACGCCTCGTTCGGTGGATTGGAGCGATTGCCCCACTCCTTGAGCCGTTTGATTGTCTCTTTCATTTTCTTGATTTGTTTCTGCTGTTCCTGATAAGCGGCAAACTGGCGCAACAAGCGCTCCTCACGCTCCGTAGCGAACGCACTGTAATTGCCGATATAAAATTCAGCTTCCCCTCCGTCCACATGATAGACAGACGTGACGACCGCATCCAAAAAATAACGGTCATGGGAGATGATCAGGATCGTGCCTTGATAATTTTTCAAAAACTCCTCTAGCCACTCCATCGACTCCACATCCAAATGGTTGGTCGGCTCATCCAAGAGCAGAACATCGCTTTGTTGGCAGAGTAGCTTTGCAAGGCCAGCCTTCGTCTTTTCCCCACCACTGAGCTGGGCAAAAGGTGTCGCTAACAGCTCCGAACTCACTCCCAAGCCCTGTGTCACCTGGGCCATTTTCGTCTCCCACTGATAGCCATCCCGTTGTTCAAATTCATCTTGCAGCTTTTGATAGCGCAGCATGAGGCGGTTTAGCTCTTGTTCATTTTCGTAAAGCAAACCCATCTGTTGCTCGAGCTCGCGCATCTGCTCCTGCAGCTTGATGACATCCGCAAAAGCACTGGCTACAACATCCGCCCCCGTCCACTCCGCCGGATACTTCGGCGTTTGCGGCAGGTACGCCCATATCGTTCCTTTTGCCCGAAAAAGCTCACCAGAATCTGGGCTTTCGATACCTGCCAACAGCTTGAACAACGTGGTTTTGCCTGCTCCATTCGGTCCGACGATTCCGACGCGTTCTCCTGCCTTTATTTCCAATGTGATATCTTGTAAAACCGGATCGGCTCCGTACGATTTCTGCAACTGCTGTGTCGCGACAATAATCATGATAGTTTCCTCCTAGAAATGTTGGTAACGGTTCAAAATAATGGATTTCCTGGTGGCCCCGGCACAATTTTGAGACCACACCGCACGTACGAGTGGACGCAAAAAAGCCGCAGGCCATTACCTGCGGCATCGTGAAAGGGACCGACCTTACGTCAGTTACCCATTATAGACAAGAACAAACCGCCCCTGATCGATGCATGGTACGCCTATGGAAACTCCGTTCAGTTGTATGCGCAAAAAAGGACAGACTGGTCCCGTTGAATGTAAAATCATGCGTCATACTGGAAGTTTCTACCACAAACCATGCTTGAAGAGTTCCGGACACGTACACACACCTCCATTTCTCAAGGGATAGGAAATCACAACCATATCTTACATCAGGAGTTACACAAAAACAAGAGGGCCTGCTACGTGCTCCTCGTTAGCAGGCCCTCTGCGTCGTTTGTTCGATTTTTTTTATCGGCTTCCGTTGCCCTCTGTGGGAAACAGCGGCTTCTTCGTCTCTGCATCTAGAAAGGAAATCGTCGTGTAAGGTGGCAGCTTCACTTTTGCCGCCAAATACGGATAGGAAATCACTTGCGGATACATTTTGCCTGGATCAGGCTGCGTTTGTTTGACATACACAAAAAGCTGCTCCAAGCTCTGCTCGACTTTGGTTACCTGCAGTCCGTAGCCAGGATTCGGTGAGGACCCGCGTGCGATGACATAAAGATCTCCCTGCTTGTGAATGCCTTGCTGTTCTTTTACCGATTCAATAAATGTACGTTCCTGTTCTGTCAGCTTATCGGCATCGACAAGCGTAAAGGCACTCTCTTCCCCAGCCATCACAATTTCCACCGCCTTTTTCTCGGCATTCCACGTGATTTGATGTCCGGCCTGCTCTGCCATCCATCTCAACGGCACATACACTTGCTTGTCACGCACGATTGCGCCCTGCCCATCTAACAGCCACTTGCCATTCAACGCTACTTTTCCTGTAACGAGTTGGAACGTCAGCGTCCCTTTTGCCAGCTTCATTTCTCCATTCGTTGCATCCTGTTTCCAAGTGCCTCCTAAAATCCGACTCGCATCCTCGGCAGTTACATAGGTACGCTGCTGGACGAGAATCGGTGCTTTTGCCAAGGAAGATTGCTCTCCGTTTACCAGTATCGCATTTGTCGTTGTTTGTGGTGTGCTAGTCACTGCCGCCTGCACAGGATAAGCCGCCAACACTTGCAGTGTCAGGGCAACAGCCAAAATCGATTTGCCTTTCATTGTTGTTCCTCCATCCCTCATCATCATTTTCGTCATTCTTTACTTGTTAGACATAGGTTACCTCTGTTTCGTTTCACTATGACTGAGATTGGCGAGAGATTAGTGCAAAAGCCAATTTCCCATGACCAGAACAACCGGGATGGACAAGAGCGCCAGCAAGGTGGAACAAACCGTCGTCATGGCCCCCATCTCCTCATCCGCCGCATAACGCCCGAACAAAATCGAGGCCAATGTCAGGGTGGGCATTGCTACTTGCACAAGGGAAACGCTGACGATATCACTGTCGATTGAAAAAACGGACAAAAGAAACGCCGTCATCAGCGGAAAAACAACTAATTTAAACGTGAGTGGCATGCTCAAAAGCTTCAAGGATACTTGTGGTTTGTTGCGCAAAAACATAGGCAAAAGCATACCAATATACATCATGGCTAACGGAGAGGCGAGCTTGGACAGCGTTCCAAACAGCTGCTTCACAGGCTCAGGAGGCACAAACCCAATAATGGCAGAACCGAGTCCAAATACAATCGCGATCATCGGGATGTTGATGAGTGTCTTGAGCCCTTTCAAGGAAAAGCTTCCTTTTCCCTGGAGCATCATCACCCCTACTGTCCATAGCACAACATCCACACCTGCGTCAAAAATCGCTGCCAAGAGTGCCCCTTTTGGCCCGAACAATGCTGCACAAAGCGGTAAACCGATGAAGCCTGTATTCCCCAAGCCAGACAAGAGCGCGATCTCCCGGCGTTTTTTCACAGGAAGCGGAAGAGCACGCGCACCTAACCAGCCGATGAAAATACCCAAGCAGTTCAGGATAATAGAAATGAAGAATATTACAAAAATTTGGTATAGAATTTGTTGATCAATGGTTGTCTGAAAGATCCCGTCTAAAATAATGCACGGCATGGCCACGTTAATAATAATCGTGATGACGAGTTGGCGGGAGTCCGCAGTCAAGGGTTGTCGGTAGCCGATTAAGCTACCGATCCCAATGATGACGGCCATGATGAGGATGGACTGCTGCAACGTTTGTAGTTCCATGCTGCCCTCCTGCCTACATTTCTACCGGAAGCCATTCGAGTTTTGCCGGCTCCCCTTTTTCACATGTTCGGAGCAAATCCCCGCACAAGGGAACAACCTGCTCAAGCGGAACACACCAGGAAAGGGGGAAGGCAACCTCACTACCCTCAATGACGAGTGTGGACATCACCGCCGATTGCTTGTCTGCCGCAAGGACAAAGTGCTGTTCAGAAGGCTCGTGTTCTTTCCATTGCACCAATACTTTGCCGTTGTTCCCGCCTGCTACGACCAAATCAACATGGTCTCCGTACGCTGCGTGAACCAACGTTCGGGTTACTCCATCCAATTGAGCGATTTCCTTCAGTACTTCATGCCAAGCTACATGCTTTTGCTCGATTCCACTTCCATCTGTATACATACGCCAGTCGTTTAACATGTTGATTGACTCCTTTTGTCGGTGCGCTCTCCTATGAAGAACAAGCACGTCATTGCTTGTAGGCCTTTCAATTCGTACTAATTGTACGCTTCTTGACGGGGAACCTCAACCACTACTTCTGCGCCAAGTTTTCGTCTCATGCACATAGCTACTGCGTGAATGGAGAAACTTAAAAGGGATAAAAAGTGTAAACGTTCTGTAGTGGTGTCGAGGAAACAGGAGAAAACGCTCAGCTTCTTGTCCCACCCGCTGTGGGTTTGACTGCCCGACTCCATGCAAAAAGCGAAACCGCGTCCAAAGTCGTCCTTTCAGGATGTGTTTCAGAGGTGGACGCTTAAGAGCGTGTTTCGCTTTTTGCATTGCGTCTCGGTCGGTGTACCAAAGATCTTCGCTGTTTTCTCCTGTTTCCTCTACGAGCTTTCCCTGTTTAAACGGGCTTTTAGAGATTTAAAAGAATGAAGAGATGCCCTCAGTTACGACAGAGAAGAATATTTCCAGACGTAGCGACTTGGGGAGTCCTACCGAGCGGAGAAGGGATTCGCGGGCAAAAGAAACGCAACCGTGCCCACGCGACGTAGCGGCTACCACTTTTGCGTTTCCCCGCGAATCCCTTCGGAGCGGACAGTCTTTACCCCCAGCAGGACGGAGCCTGGAGCCTAGACTGGAAATATTCTTCTCTTCACCGCAGCTGCATAAATCTCAATTCAAAGTAATCGAATAGGATTTAACAATTTAAAGATTGACAAAGGCATGAACGACCACTACTATGAATCCATGAAATCCGATTAACATAAAGGGGATTACAACATGAAAAAAGTCATTCTTTCTACCTTACTCTCTTGTCTGCTACTGGGAATGGTTGGCTGCAGCACTTCCGGTTCTCCTTCTCAGCCGAATAATACGACTCCGCCTGCTGATCAAGCAGCTTCGCAAAATCTGCTGGAAAAAGTGAAAGCCGAGAAGAAACTCGTCATTGGTACGGAAGGTACATACTCTCCGTTTACGTTCCATAATCAGTCGGGCACATTGACTGGCTATGATGTGGAAGTAATCACGGAGGTTGCCAAGCGACTCGGTGTAGAGCCTGTGTTCCAGGAAACCCAGTGGGATGCCATGTTTGCGGGACTCGACTCCAAACGCTTTGACGTCATTGCCAATCAGGTAGGAATCCGTCCTGATCGTCAGGAAAAGTACGATTTCTCCAAGTCATATACGATTTCCCGTGCGGTTTTGGTCACGCACAAGGACAATAACACCGTCAAAGACTTCAAGGATATTAAAGGCTTAAAAGCCGGACAATCCATGACCAGCAATTACGCTGACCTCGCACGCTCCCATGAGGCAGAAATCGTCGGTGTAGACAACTTTAATCAGGCGATTGACCTGATCGCGCAAAAACGCGTGGACGTAGTGATCAACGATAATTTGTCGGTGCTTGATTTCCTGAAACAAAAGCCGGATACGCCAATCAAAGTCGTGGCGAAAAATACAGAAGGCCAACCAACCGCTTTCATGTTCCGCAAAGGTAGCACGGAATTGATTGATGCGGTTAACAAGGTGCTCGATGAGATGCAGCAGGACGGCACCCTTTCCAAAATTTCCGTCAAATGGTTCGGCGAAGATATCACGAAGTAATTCTTAGCCGTTGACAAAATTGTCTGTCCCTTTTAGTATGTTCCTATTCAAATTCACATCGGTTTAGTGGGGGTTACTTTATGAAAAAACTATTATTTTCCCTTCTCGCTTCCACTCTGTTAGTCGCATTGGCAGGTTGCGGGTCGTCTTCAACAGGACAATCACCGCAAAATAGTGCCGCTCCTGCCCCAACAGAAGAGAAAAAAGAACAAAACTTGTTGGAAAAAGTAAAAGCTGACGGTAAAATGCTGATCGGAACCGAGGGCACATACGCGCCGTTTACGTTCCACGATCAGTCTGGCAAGCTGACAGGCTATGATGTGGAGGTCGTGACAGAGGTAGCAAAGCGCATCGGCGTCGAACCTGTGTTTCAAGAAACACAATGGGATGCCATGTTCGCTGGACTTGACTCCAAGCGCTTTGATGTCGTAGCGAATCAGGTAGGCATTCGCCCTGATCGTCAGGAAAAATACGATTTCTCCAATCCATATACCGTTTCCACAGCAGTCCTTGTCACCCATAAAGACAACACAACCGTAAAAGGCTTTGCGGACATTAAAGGTCTGAAGGCAGCGCAAACATTGACGAGCAACCTCACAGATATCGCGAAGAAAAACGGAGCGGAAATCGTCGGTGTGGAAGGCTTTAACCAAGCGATTGACCTGCTTGTTTCCAAGCGTGTAGACGTTACGATCAACGATGGGATTTCCCTGTTGGACTTCATGAAGCAAAAGCCTGATGTTCCGATCAAAATTATCGCAAAAGATCCGAACGTAGCGAAAAACGGCTTCCTCTTCCGCAAGGGCAGCACAGAGCTGGTTGATGCATTCAACAAAGCACTGGATGACATGACGAAAGATGGTACCCTCGCAAAAATATCAGAGAAATGGTTTGGTGCAGATGTCTCTAAGTAGCTTCTTTGAAAACCCAGAACGCCTGAACCGATGGATCGATATCGCGCAAAGCTCCTTTCTTCCTCTGTTGAAAGGAGCCTTGCTCTATTCTTTAACAATCGCCATCGCTGCCTTTTTCATTGGTCTGATCCTTGCCGTTCTCACTGCGCTGGCACGACTATCCGGCATTAAGCCGCTGATTGGCATCGCCCGCTTTTATGTATCGATCATTCGCGGTACCCCTTTATTGGTCCAATTGTTCATCATTTTTTATGGCTTGCCGAGCGTCGGCTTGATGATCGATCCGATACCGTCGGCAATCATCGGCTTCTCTCTCAGCGTCGGTGCCTACTCTTCCGAGGTAGTACGTGCCGCGATCTTGTCGATTCAAAAAGGACAATGGGAAGCAGCCTACTCCCTGGGAATGACCTACTGGCAAGCACTGCGCAGGGTCGTGCTCCCTCAGGCAGCTCGCGTCTCCATTCCTCCTTTGTCCAACTCGTTTATTAGTTTGGTCAAGGATACTTCGCTGGCTTCGGTCGTTCTCGTACCGGAGATGTTTCGCAAAGCCCAAGAAGTCGTCGCTGCGACATATGAGCCGTTGCTCGTCTATGCGGAAGCGGCCCTTATCTACTGGGTGATTTGCTTCGTACTCTCCATTATCCAGGATCGCATCGAAAGCAAGCTGGACCGTTATGTCTAAAAAGCAGGTGAAAACGAATGATTACGATCACGGATGTGCATAAACAATTCAACACCTTACATGTGCTCAAAGGCATTTCCCTCTCGGTGGAAAAAGGAAAGGTAGTCGTTATCATCGGTCCTTCTGGCTCCGGGAAAACAACCTTACTTCGCTGCCTGAATGCACTTGAGGTTCCGACCAGCGGCAGCGTCCAGATTGGGGACGTCAAGCTGGACTTTTCCAAAAAAGTAGAGAGAACAACTATTCCGAAGCTGCGGAAGCAAACCGGGATGGTGTTTCAAAACTACAATCTGTTCCCGCACATGACAGCCCTTGAAAATGTGATGGAGGGGCCCGTCACTGTCAAAAAAGAAGATAAAGAGAAAGCACGTGCGAAAGCCGCTGCTCTCCTGACAAAGGTTGGTCTTGGCGACAAGCTGGACCATTTTCCCGCACAGTTATCTGGCGGACAGCAGCAGCGCGTTGGGATTGCTCGGGCACTGGCGATGGACCCGCAAGTCATGCTATTTGACGAGCCTACTTCCGCTCTCGACCCGGAGCTCGTTGGCGAAGTGTTGAAGGTGATGAAGGAGCTTGCCCAGGAAGGAATGACAATGATCGTCGTCACGCACGAGATGGGGTTCGCCCGTGAAGTTGCCGATGAGGTGATTTTCATGGACCAAGGCGTCATCGTGGAGCGAGATACACCTTCCCATTTGTTCGCAAAACCGCGTGAGGAACGCACACGTCAGTTTTTGCAGCATTTGAAGTAGTACCGGAAAAAAGACTCTGTCTCTCGTATAAGAGCACAGAGTCTTTTCTTTGCAATCGTACCTTAATCATCAAAAAAGCAAATCACTAGAAAAATAATAATGAGAATCCAAATGAACCCGCCACCAAAAAAGCCGAAACCATCGCGATTGCAACCCATGATCTTCTCTCCTCCTCTCATTGAGATCAGATGGAAGCACCGATCTGCTGGCAAGGATCAGTACTGCATTCAGCTTATGACAGTTGCATCTCCCCTGTATGGATGCCTGTCTATTCCAGCGATCAAATAGAAAAAAAACGGGTGCTTGCCCCTCGGCATTTATACAAACCCTAAAAATTAACAAATGCTTCATGTTCTCTCTACTCTTCCTTAACATCAGACAACTATCATGAATGTGTCAGACCCTACGATGGACATTACGTCCTCCATTTCCGCCCGAATAGCCCCCTTCTACATCGGGCGGGCTTTTTTTCTTTGCCGCAAACCTATAAAATATGGATAAATAGACCATTTATAGCGGAGAGAGGGATCATTTGTGGAAGGATATAAACAGGCGTTCGCGCAATATATGGACGCTACTAATACACATGACTTTGCCAATGTAGAGAAAGTGCTTCATCCGAATGCTATTTACTGGTTTTCCGACAAGACTTGTACATCGATGAGTGAGATCCGCGCTTACTTTGAAAATGCATGGCATCTGATCAAGGATGAAGTCTATGCGGCTACGGATGTCCAGTGGATTGCTGTCGATCAAAGATCCGCTAGCTGTGTATATACGTATGAATATCAAGGCTATTATAACGGGGAATTCGTCAAGGGAAGTGGCAGAGCCACGAATATTTTTACGAAAACGGAGACAGATGAATGGAAGCTCATTCATGAGCATTTGAGCGGCAAAGTTGAGTAAGCAAAAAAAGAAAAGCCTCGCTAGGAAGCAAGGCTTTCTTGGAAGGTTGAGACCCCTACGTACAAAGGGTCTCATTTGTTTTTTTATCCATTAAAAAGGAATTCGCTCTGAATGAATCACATAGTGATGTTGTGCAGCCCACTCTTGGAGACCATCCCAGAATGCTTCGCAAGCAGTAACGATTTTTACTGGATCAGTCAGATCTCCCGCCATTACCAATCTGGCTACCTGATCGTATCCAGCCGGGCGATGCGGCAATTCCAGCGCTTCTGGCAAAACCTTGGCCCCTGTCGAGTACAGCTTTCGGTTATGCAGCCCGATCAACATCGCACCGTATTGGGCAAATTGCATGGCTAAATAGGGCAGATAGGTATGTGGACCGTCTAGATTTACGTTTCGCAACTTGCCAATAAACTCGTACATTTCCCCTACGAGAATACCGTTGATATTCTCTGTGAACTCTTCCTGCGCCGGTGATTCCGCTGCTTTTTTGAGCGTTTCAAAAAAGCCCTTCGGATCGTACAGACTCAGCGGAGAAAAGAATGGGCCATGTGTCAGCGGCCAATCATCCTCAACAGTAGCGGCAGTGTTTAGCAAAACATCTGCACTGCACACATTCACTTCCGCCTTCCAAGGTCCCGCTGACCATTCGTAGCTAAATTCTATTTCTTCCCCTGTTTCTTCTAGTACACAAAACATCTCGATATCCGAATAAGGGCCGTCTGTCCCACGAGAAATGGAACCATACACCCCAATGGCCAGAATCTTTTCTTTGTACACGGCATGCAATCTCGCAGCAATTTCTTGGCAGGTTTGAAATCGTTCACTTCGAGAAATTTTTACAGGTCCATTCATGTTCATTTACGTACATCTCCCTTGATATTTTTTGAGGTGAGCTGACACAAATACATGAATGGAGGACCTCGGGATTAACGGGGGACTTTTTTTGGATGCATGTGAACTTCCTCCCATCGACCAGATCGTACTGTTCGTTATGATATGTATTTTACCAAGGAAAGGAAAATCTTACGAGTGATTATTATTGATGGCGGAAGCCTGGGCGTTGTCGATGGCCGATTGAATATACGCTTGTAGCGTATCGATGAAGGTACGAGCGGCGAACCCCATATATTTGTCCTTGCGATAAACCAGACAGATGTCTTGGCTCGGTGTCGGATGCAAGAGATTGATGATCGCAATCTCGTCGTCGTTTACATTTTGCAGCAATAAGCTAGGCAGGATACAGCCCCCGATCCCCTTTTTTACAAGACTCAATTGAGACTGGAGTGTAGTTGTTTCGATATGAGGCTGCAAACGAAAGCCTTCCTGTATGCAATAGCGATTGATGAGCTGTCTTGCTTGATGATCCGGCGGAAACATCACCATTTTTACCTCTTGAAGCTCCCCAAACTTGATTGCCTTTTCCTTGGCGAGTGGATGTGTGCGATGAACGGCAAGCGCGAACTCTTCATGAAATAGCGGAATAACAGTGATTCTCTCATCCGGCTCAGGTAACACCGTCACGCCCAAATCAATCTCGCCGGATGTGATTTGCTCCACGATTCTTGTAGATTCTATGACGGATAAGGATGTTTTCGGATACAAGCGGTGGAATTCTACAAGAAGAGCATCAAACAACAAGTCGGCATCGCCAGGCAGGACACCGATCGTGAGCGTGCCCCCTTCGTTGTTTTTCATGGCTGCAATTGCTTCACGTGCGTAGTCGATATGGGAAAAAATATGCCGACTCTGCTCCAGCAATACCTTTCCTGCTTCTGTCAGCGTGATTCGCTTGCCCAAGCGGTCAAACAGCGGGACACCCAGCTCATTCTCTAAAAACTTGATTTGCTGGCTGAGGTTGGACTGAGAGGTACACAGCTTTTCTGAGGCCCGGGAAAAATGCATTTCCTCACATATTGCCATAAAATACTCCAATTGCCTGAGTTCCATTGCTTCACCCCTTGCGCCCATGATCATTTTTACTAATCATTCTCATCGGAAAAGCATGATTGTTGCGTTTTCCCCTACGACGTACACTTTAGATGACGGTAAGAGCGCTGTCAATCATAGGAAAATAATAGGGAGGTTTTGTCTCATGTCTCAAAGCATGATCACTTCTGCCACATCCGTTCGTCAAATTGGTCTGCAGCAGATTCCCATGATTCCTGAGGAGCTATTGGATGTTCAATCTCCCGCTTTTTCAAATACACTTCGCTGGAATATCGGGCATATCGTCTTTTGTTTTCAGCATTTCCTGTCCATCGGCTTGCCTTACCAATCTGACCTGCCCGCTTCTTACTCTACTCTTTTTCAGACGGGAACGAAGCCTTCTGACTGGACGACTGCACCTCCCTCGAAAGATGAACTCATTCACTACTTGTCCGTACAACTAGATCTGCTGGCCTCCGTTACCCCTGAGCAGCTAGAAGCAGCTTTGCCTGCCCCCATTACAATGGGTCCCTTCCAATTTACGACGGTAGGAGAAGTCTTTAACTTTGCCCTCATGCACGAGTCCATCCATCTAGGAATCATTTCCAGTATGGTAAAAGTCGTAGCACAGGAAGCAGCAGCAAAGTAGTTACAAAAAAACGAGACCCTCGAATGGTCTCGTTTTTTCGTTTATTCGAACCGAGTGAACTTTTCTTCGGCAGGTGTGCGTGTGCGAGCTGCTGGTACATTTTCCTGATCGAAAAAACCGAGGTGCAGGAAACCAACGATTTTCTCTCCTGGCGAAACACCCACAATAGCGTGTGCCTTCGGGTCCCAGTTGTGCGCGTTTGTTTTCCACACAACGCCTAGTCCACGCTCCCATGCAAGCAACTGGAAGTTTTGAATGAGAGCAGCCGTCGCACTGAAATCTTCTTCCCATAGTTTTTGGCGCGGATCTTCTTTCATGATAACGACCAAATAAGCTGCTGGCTGGTTGTACATGTCTCTGCGCGCCTGATGGGCTTCTGGCGGATAGCAGGTGATCAACTTCTCGACAAACGCTTCTTTTTTCTCTGAAGATACAAACATAAATCTCCATGGCTCACGAATACAATGGTTCGGCGCGTATACGGCGTCATTCAACAGCTCCAGAACAAGTTCTTCGGGCACAGTATCTGGTTTATAGTCTTTTTTAATAGAGCGGCGCTCTCGAATGATTTTGGCAATGGACACAACGGTCACCCTCTTCTCTTAGACTTCCATACTTTGATAATGGTTATCACTCTTATTTAGAACATATGTTATCGTGTACACTCAGCAAAATCAAGTAAGAAGTAAACGAAACTGCACACCATCAAAATGAAAAAAGGATGCGGCTTTTATGCGCATCCTTTTTACCTGCTTATTCCGGTCGTCGGTCCGTCAGCCAATGTCCGCCTGCGATTTTGCCCACTGATGCCATCAAAACAGACAGATGGGACGTGCCATCAATGCCTAAATATTCGTTCATGTCATGATCCATCCAGTGACCAATCGTCGTTACCCCAAGCCCCAATCCGTTTGCTACCAAATGCAGATTTTGCGATACGTGCCCGGAATCCCACCAAATATAGCGGTACGCACGTTCTTTGTATTTATCTTTCGTGCGATCCACCATCGCTGTCCAAACGAAATTGACAGCAGCCCGTCTCGTCACCTCTTGTTCTTCCGTGAACAGATAGGCAATCTCGGACGTGTCTTCTTTCTTCAGTCCCTCCAAGCACCAGTTCTGTACATCCAGGTGATACAGGCCCTTCTCGAGTCCCTCCACGTTGTTGATCATCAGGTACGTCTCAATCGGATACAGAGCTCCGGCAGATGGCGTCGTGCGTAATTGATAGTCTCCCATATCATCTGTGATACCCTGTGTCCCCCACAGCAAGAGATTCAATTCGTTAAGCGTCATGGGCTGCTTCAAGAAATTACGCTTGGATCTTCGATTAGCGAGGACCTCCCACAAATCGACGGATGCTGGAAACTGCGGCTTGCCCAATTCTATGCGTGCAAACACCTCTTCAAAGCGCAAATACGTCGCTGGTCTTTTGGAAAAATCATAACGAGAGGCCCAGCCTTTTTCTAGCTCGCCTACCCGGTAAGAGGTCGCCTCGATAAATTCATTTGCAATTCGCTGCCATTCGGGATGCATCTATGTTCCTCCTCGTATGTGCTTGGTGGTGATGTCTTTTACTATACGAAGCTCTTTTCCATTAGTAAAACAATGATTTATAATGTTTTTCATAAGATAAAACTAATGAAAAGGAACGAGGAGACATGACGCTTACCCAACTGCAAGTGTTTGTCGCCGCAGCAAAAGCTGGTAGCTTCACGCGGGCAGCAGAAGAAATCGGCTTTACGCAATCCGCCGTCTCGCAGATGATTCAGTCCCTGGAAAAAGAGCTAGGCGTCAGCCTTTTTCAGCGCAGTCGCAGCGGGATCACTCCGACGAGCATCGGAGAACGAATGCTTTCGCACGCTCGTGACATCTTGAACATCACATCCTGCATGACGGAGGAAGCAAACGTGGCCCGCGGGATTTCGTCCGGCACCTTGCGTATTGCCTCGATCCCCAGCGTCGCCTCCCGCTTTTTGCCTGGACTTTTGGGCAGCTTTCGCAAGCGGTTTCCGGCTGTGGACATCCTGCTTTTGGAAGGCGACAGTGATGAAATTAGCAACTGGCTGCACAGCTCGGTTGTCGACATTGCTTTTACCGTTATGCCTGATAAGGAAATGCAAACGTTGCCGCTCTTACAAGACGAAATGATGGTCATTTTGCCAGATACCCATCCGTTGAAGGACAGTCAGACCCTTCGTTTTTCCGAAATTGCGGAACGCTGTTTCATCATGCCAAAGGATGGCTGCATCCGAAAAATGCTGCAAGAGAATCACATCAACCCAACGGTTACGTTTGAAGTGCGTGAGGTGTATACGATTTTGACCATGGTGCAGGAGTATATCGGCGTCACCATCATGCCTGAGCTGTACATGCCACCTGTCATCCCCAAAGTCGTTGCGATCCCTCTGTCACCCGCGATTACAAGGGAAGTGGTGCTCGCGGTGCGCAACTGGCAGTCGATCTCCCCACTGACCGCAGAGTTCGCCGTTCACAGTCAGCAATATGTAAAAGGCATAGACTTCACGCCAACGAGCAAGTAGTGACACGAACAAGCCCTCGCCTATTGGGATTGGCGGGGCTTTTGGTGTGCGAGAAGCTCTGTTAGCCATTTTTCAAATTTGTTGGCACTCATGATTTCATGGGTAATAAATTCACCATGATAAAACAAGCCAAAGGTCGTCCATACGACAGGCGCGTTCTGTGCTGCTTCCCTCGTTGTCAGCCTGTACGCATGAAAGGGGACATTTTTTGCTTCCGCTACTTTTCTCAGCTCTTCCAAAACACCAACAGCAAATGGACACTGTGCCGTGTAATAAATGGTGATGCCTGTTTCCTTTGAAGGAGTGGTTCCTGTTTTATGAAAGGATGGCATAGCAGCTTGTTCATTCCATTTCCATGCCACTAATTGAAAATACGGTTCTGCTTGGTCTGCCAGCTCAAACCCCATATGCTCAAAAAAACGCCTCTCGCTCAAATACGGGTACTTGTTCTTCCCTACGATATGAACGATCCCGTCCATGCCACGTTTGATGGCATCTTCCTTGCAATGATGCAACAATTGTTTCGCATACCCGTTCCCTTTATATCTGCCAGACACCCACAAGCAGTTGATATACATATAATTGGGCGCTTTAATAGGCACCCATGCCATTTCCGCAGGCAAGTATTCAATAAACACTTTTGCCCGCTCATCCAAGCGATAAAAAACCAAGCCTTCATCCATTCGCTCTGCCAGCCACTTCTTCTTCTCGGCTACTGAATGTTCGTATTGTTTTGCACCTAATGCACAGCATATGTGCTCTGTTTCTATATTCTTTTTCGTTATTTCTAAATACCCCATTTTCTAACCGCCTCCACCTCTCTCAGTATTTCGATGCCAGATTCAAAATAGCCGAGTGGTTGCAGATATTTTACCACTTATTTCCTGCCAGTGAAAAGAAAGAAGAAGCAGTGAATAGTTGCTTATTCGTCCCTGACGCCAGTGCTCAGTTATCCAGAAGGACTGTCAAGCACCAAGCCTTTTAGAAACGTCAGTATTTCCATGCTTGTCGCGATTGGCGCATCGATCGGCATCAAGTGCTTGGAGTTTGGAATGACTACCGTTTTGCTTTGCGGATGCCTGGTAACCTTTTGGATGAGAGAGAGCTTCACATCGAGCTTTGGCTCAGTCTCCGCCGGGAAAAACAGAACTGGGCATCTTATTTGTGCGTAGGCATCTTCATAGTGCAGATCACAGACTGTCTCCATAATTTGAAGGTTAATCGCGGTCGGTATCTGATACGTAATCAGTCCATCAGCCAGAGGGTAGATCGTCACATGCTCAAACCATTTTTCGTAATACGGGTCCCACGGATACCAATGCTGCCTTCCGTATGGAGCGAACTCTTCTCGATGCTGAAACGCTGGCACTGCACGCTTGCGATACTGCTCCAAAATTTCAGCTTTTGATCCTTCACGCTCTCCATTTGGACCTAATAAATCAATCATGCCTGAATCCAAATTAATCAGTGAATGCACGCGGTCAGGGTACCTCGCTGCAAAAAAGGTGGCGAAATCTCCGCCGAGAGAATTGCCTATCAGATGCGCCCTATCTACCCCAGCATGATCGAGAACTGCCCGTATATCCTCACATTGTGTACCGATATCGTAGCCAGTAGCCGCATGCTCTGATTGTCCATGCCCACGCAGATCCATACAAATGATGTGGAAATCCTCTGAAAAATAAGGTAACATGTCGTTCCAGATGGACGAGGTCCCTCCTTGGGGGTGCACGAACAGAATCGTTTCACCATTTCGTGCCCCTTCCAACACATGTAACCTAGTCCCCTGCTGATAAACCATCATTGATTTCACTTTGACTCATCCTTTCATTCGTTTTAGCTAAAGCGAGGAATACATATGAACCGAACAGGTCGTTTGCTAGAGCTGCTTGCGCTTTTCCACACAGGAAAAACCTTTACCGTGGGTGATTTAGCCAATACGTTGTCCGTATCCAAACGAACGATGCTACGCGACTTGCACTTGCTCAACGAGGCTGGTGCGCCCCTGCAAGCTTCCCCCGGTCCTGGCGGTGGCTACAGGCTGATTCGATCCCATCAGCTAGTGCCTCTTGCCCTCACGACTGAGGAAGCCGTTGCTCTGATCTTGTCGTATGAAGCTCTTCTCTCCTACACGGACAAGCCATTTGCAAAAGAAACCTTGTCTGTGATCGCCAAGCTACTCGCGAGTCTTCCAACAGACGCTTTGATTAGAGTAGAGCAGCTACGCAAAAAACTGCGGGTGACGAATCCGAGTGGAAATTACGTACGACTCCCTGAGCAGACGAAGCACCCGCATCATTCAACCCGATTATTTGTACGCCTTCGATGGCTACTGGTACTGCAAATGCTTCTGCTTTCTCAGAGAATGCACGGTCAAGCTGCGCGTTGACCGCATCCAAGCCATGACGATTGTAGATGCTCCTACCGTCCTCCCTGATCCGCATATCTCGCAGTATGAAGAACCAGAGCAGCTCCCCCTGCAAATTCGTTTGACGAGAAAAGGCTGCAAACTTGCCGAAAGCCACCATCAATTCGGCAATCAGATTACACTTCTGGCAGATGGCTCTGGTTTCATTACCGACACCGTCGCTCCCTCCGAAATAGATTGGGTAGCCCGTTTTGTACTCGGTCTGGGAAGCGAAGCGACAGTAGAGGAGCCTGCTGTGCTAATCGACTGGCTGCATAAAGAGCTACATGCCCTGTGTCATTTTTATCCCTGTTGAGCGCCACTCTGTTCGGTCCTGAGATGAGCATAGCAACAAATGCTGTCAATCAATGTCAGCAATAAAAAAGCCAGGAAGACCCTCTTCCTGGCTAGTGCCAAATGCCAAGCTCTGCCGCCAACACGAGAAACATCGCGTGCGACCAAAGGAGCGGCACAGCGGGATGCCCTGCCCTCTCCACCCACAACTCATAATGAGCCGGGGAAAGCAAGTGCTCCTGTACTTGTTCAGGCAGTCCGTTCGCTTGCCGCTGGGACACAATCCACGTAGCTATCTTTTCGGCTTCTTCACGTCTGCCTGTTTTCACGTAATACCAGCCCATCCACGCAGATAACAGCAGCCACTGCCCCCCGCCGTAATACGTATCGGCCGGGTAGCGATGCACGCCGTATCCTGCGCACAGCTCCCCTTCTATAGCCTGCACAGTTCGAATCATAAGCGGATCATCCACGTCGACGATCCCATACGGCAGGGCCAGCCAGAGAAGACTTGCATCGACAGAATGATCTCCAACGGATTTTATCAATTGCCCGTTGGCTGTGCCATGCTCGCGGATGAATTGGCGGATGGTCTCACCTTCTTGAGCGAGTCCGAAAGCTCGGTCGGGCAAATAAGGTTCCATCGCCTTGATCCCGGCATAAATCGCCCCTAGCGTCACCGGGTGAATTCGGTCTCCTCCCTCTTCCCAGCAGTCAAAGTTAGGGAGCTGCCAGCAAGCCAATACATAGTCAATCGTCAGTTCAATAGAAGGCTTCAGCTTGTGGATCAAGTCATGCTCCCCGCTCATCCGCACATGCTCAGCCAGCCCCCACAGCCATGTCCCGTAGCCATCTAGCTGAAAGCTGCCCCATTCGCCTGCTACTTCTTCTCCCTCCGCTGTATAGCGCGTATGCAAAAAGCGGTCGTTCCCCGCATCATTTTTGTCTAATCCTTTTTTTACTGCCGTAATGGCTGCTCTTGCCTTTGTCTCATGCTTTCGGATCACATGATCGCACCACTGGTAAAACCTGCGGGCGCTCTCATGGTTGCCGGTACGGTTCATTGCGTAGGCTGTAAATGTTCCATCACGGAGCCACGCATACTGATAGTGGACAAATGCGGGTGAAGCGAGATACGCCCCTGTACTCGCTTGATGCTGTAGGATCAACTTTACACTTTCCTCGATCAGGGTCACGGTTATCCCCCCTCATTCGGACAAGCCGACTTCGTAACAAATGCTTTTATAGCATATGCAACCGATGTTCAAACGAAAACCCAATCTGCATAGCAAAAGAAAACCCACTGGATGCGCATATCCAGCGGGTTTTAGTGACACTTAATTTTCTGAAGAGACATCTGTATGCTCGGATTTCAAGAAATGCTGTAGCTCCTCATAAAAAGTCGGGTTGCAAGCCATCACGCTGCTTTTTTGGTCGTACGGCAGTGGTGTCCCCGTCATGGTCGTCACCCGGCCACCGGCTTCCTCTACAATAATGCGAGCTGCCCCGAAATCCCACGCATTGAGCTGCATACTGACGTAGCCATCCAGTCTTCCCGCAGCCACATACGCCATCTCTAGAGCGGCGCTCCCTAGCAGGCGCATTCCGCGAACCTTCCCAGCTAGTTTTTTCACGATCAAGTCAATGCCGATCTGCTCAGCACGCTTGTTCCAAAATACGCTCGTGCATAACAAAGCTTGCTCCAGGCTCACTTCTCGATTCACCTGCAAGGAACGATCATTGAGAAAAGCACCTTCCCCTTTTACCGCATAAAATAACTCGTCTCTGGAAGGATCGTAAACCACTCCGACCATTCCCTCTCCCTTATGGTAAACGGCAATGGAAACGGAAAAATTGATTTGCTGATGAACAAAATTAGTCGTCCCATCAATCGGGTCGATGACCCAAAGCGTGTCATACTGCTCGTAATCCTCCGCATGCGCACTCTCTTCTCCAAGAATGCCGTGATCAGGGAAGCGTGCAAGAATCATCTGAATGACGTGATTCTCCACTTCTTTATCTACGGCTGTAACAAGATCAGAGGCTGATGTTTTATACTCGACGGTAAAAGGCTCCTTCATTCGCTTCAGACTCAGCTCACCCGCTGAACGGGCGCATTGCAAAGCGAGCTCCTTGAGAGCCGCCAGTGTTGATGCTTGCACACGTATCGCCACCTAAAACTTGACTTATTTTTTCGCAAAGCACGCCCTTTTCTTCTAAAAAGAGAGGCTTCGACGTTTTATTTGAAAATGATGAGACAGCTCGTGCTAAAAAACGGCCATGCTATATTATTCAGTGTACCATACTTTACCTGCTGTTACACCACACGTTAGCCATGAGGAATGTGCCTGAAATGTCGTTGCGTCACCCAGCGCCCGAATGATTGAAAAAAGGTCTCTCCCTCGTCATTTGCTGACTGGGGAGACACCCTTTTTGACATGATCGATTTAGCAGCAGCGCGTTACGCCGCCTTTTTCAAATCGTTCGGTCAATGCGTACATGTAGTACTCACGCTCTGTCATCGGAAAGATACCCGGTGCCCCATGCGTCTCGTACCAATGAGCGAGATACCGATCATAGTCGGGCATTCCGAAAATGGTTTTAATAACAGAGCTCACTTTGCGCATTGCCTTTCGCATGGCTCTTAGCTTGCGCCTCATGCTACGTGATGTCCTTTCCCGTCGAATACATTTCCTTTGGACTTGACGTACGGAGACTCCTGCAACGGATAGCGCTTGCCGCGGAGAATATTGATCCATACCCGTGCTCCGTCGAGAATAATCCCAATCGTAATGACCATGAAGATCGCACATACCACAGCATCGATCTGGTCGTTGAAGATCATTTTTTGCGCAGCTTCCACCGTTTTTACTCCTTTTGGTAGCGTACCGGCATCCAGTGCCTTTTGGAATGCTTCTGCATGCGAGAGGAACCCGATTTTTGGATCAGGATGGAACAGCTTTTGCCAGCCCGCTGTCAGCGTAGCCGTCGTCAGCCAAGCCATCGGTACGAGTGTGATCCACGAGTAGGCTGCTTTGCCCATTTTGAAAATAATCGTCGTTCCCACTGTAAACGCAATCGCGGCGAGCATCTGGTTGGCGATACCAAAGAGCGGCCACAAGGTGTAAATGCCTCCCAACGGGTCCATGACACCTTGGAGCAGGAAGTATCCCCATCCGATGGTAATGATCCCAGAACCAATCAGATTACCTGGCAGCCAGTTGACTTCCTTCATTTTCGGAATGACGTTGCCGAGCATGTCTTGTACCATAAATCGTCCGACGCGCGTTCCCGCATCGATTGTCGTCAAAATAAAGACCGCCTCAAACAAGATCGCAAAGTGATACCAGAAAGCCATTAATGCCTTACCACCCAATACACCAGAGAAAATCGTCGCCATCCCGATTGCCAGTGACGGTGCTCCGCCCGTTCGGGAAAGGATTGTCTTTTCTTGAATGTCGTTGGCGAGCGCTGTTAAATGGTCAGGGGTTACGGTATAGCCCCAGCCCGTTATCGTGGTCGCAACCTGGACTGCATCCACGCCAATTGCTGCGGCAGGTGAGTTGATCGCAAAATACACACCAGGGGTCAACACGCAAGCTGCAATCATCGCCATAACCGCGACGCCAGACTCCATCAGCATCCCGCCATAACCGATCAGTGGCGCATGCGATTCCTTCGCGATCATCTTCGGAGTCGTTCCGGATGATACGAGTGAATGGAATCCCGATACAGCTCCGCACGCGATGGTAATGAACAAGAAGGGGAACAGATTTCCTGCAAAAACAGGGCCACTTCCATCAATGAACTTCGTTAGTGCTGGCATTTGCAACGGCGGCAGTGTCAGCACGATTCCCACCGCCAATACCGCAATCGTCCCTACTTTCAAAAACGAACTGAGATAATCGCGCGGTGCCAGTAGTAGCCACACAGGCAAAACTGAGGCAATAAAGCCGTACACAATAATCATCCAGGCCAGCTGTACCTTCGAAAACGTGAAGGCTGGTCCCCATGTTGGCGATGCAGCAACGATTTGACCGAGCCAAAGAGAACCGAACAACAGGGCCAACCCGATCAACGAGCCTTCCATTACCTGCCCCGGTCGTATAAACCGCATGTACACTCCCATTAATAGCGCAATGGGTAGCGTCATGAATATCGTGAAGGTAGCCCAAGGCGATTCAGCAAGCGCGTTTACAACCACCATCGCCAAAACAGCAATCAGAATGATCATAATGGCAATAATTCCGACCAAGGCAAGCGCTCCGCCTATTGGACCGATCTCTTCCTTGGCAATCTGACCGAGACTCTTTCCGTTGCGACGCATTGATCCGAACAAAATAATAAAGTCCTGCACCGCTCCACCGATTACGACCCCGACAATAATCCAGATCGTTCCGGGCAAATATCCCATTTGCGCAGCCAACGTAGGACCTACGAGCGGGCCTGCTCCTGCAATCGCAGCGAAATGGTGCCCAAACAACACCCATTTGTTTGTCGGCACGAAGTCTTTGCCATCGTTGTTCACTTCCGCAGGAGTGGCGCGATTGTCGTCGAGCGACATGATTTTACGAGCAATGAATTTGCTGTAAAAACGATAGGCAACAGCATAAGTGCAGAACGCAGCGGTCAATAACCAGAACGAGTTGACTGATTCTCCTTGCCAGAGCGCTATCATCCCGAATCCGACAGCACCCAACGCAGCTATCCCGCCCCAGATTAGGAGGGAAAGAAGCCATTTTTTCATCCGAGTCTCCTCCTTTTATTTATGAAATATTCAGGCAATAAACCTTAGAAAAACGTATCACATCGGACAACTTGCCAACATAAAAAATGGCTGAACCGTACAAAAACAAGCACAAGCTGCACCATCCTCGTTTGAGTGTAAACGTATTCAATTTTGGGTCGTAGAAAGTCTCCGCCCCGAGTCTGATCCAAACTCATCCACAATATGTTAGAATTGTACATGAATTGGTATGGAAATTAAAAAGGAGATTACGCACATGCGAAAAATCGGGGGTTACATCATTATCGGAATCGGAGCGATTTTTGTTCTGGCAACCTACCTGAACATTCCGCTCGCGATAGATTTGCTATGGCCAGCCTTTCTTCTCATTCCAGCAATCGGGTTTCATATTTTCTTCTTTATGAACCCACAGCCAAATCGAGCTGGATTACTCGTTCCGGGCGGGATCTTGCTCGTCTACGCTCCGCTCTTCTTTTTCAGCCAGCTATTTTTCGGCGGTGATATGAGCACTACGTGGCCCTTTTTCCTGATTGGTCCTGCCGTTGGGCTTACCGAGCTGTACATATTCGGCAATCGCAAATCCGCTCTCTTGATCCCTATTGGTATCCTCATCGTCGTTGCCATCGTGTTTTTAATCGCGAATCTGGCGTCCACCCAAGTAGGCGGCATCCTCGGCTTGCTCCTGATCCTATTGGGCGGAATTATGGTGACGCGAAAGAAAGACGATCACTATCCCATGTAAGTAGTCCGAAAACAGACCAATCCTCCCCTCCCAAACGGGACGCAGGATTGGTCTGTTTCCTTTAAAACCCCAATCGTTTCTTCAATTCTTTCACAACATTGCGGCTAACAGGGACCTCTGTTTTGCGGAGATCCTGCATGACTAGATGAATCGAGCCTTTGAACCAAGGGACGAGCTCTGCCGTTTTGGATAAATTGACAATAAAAGCGCGATGTGTCCGAAAAAACTGCTGTCGCGACAACCTGCTCTCCAGCTCCTGCAACGTAAACGTGGTCGCATATTGCTCACCTGCTGTATAGATGCTAGCATACCTTCCTTCCAAGGTGGCATAGACGATTTCGTTTGGATCAATCAGCATAATCTTTCCGTTTTTTTCCACCGGGACACGATGCGGCTGATTATCGACCAGCACATTTTGCAGTAGGGACTGTATCCTTTCCTCCAGCAGCGGTGACGCGTCTAATGCAGGCTCGCTTCTCCTCTTCATTTTTCGTACCCGATTCATCGTCTTTTCCAGACGCATTTCGCTGAACGGCTTGACGATATAATCAACGGCTTCGGCCTCAAATGCTCGAACCGCATGAAATTCATACGCACTTGCAAAGATGATGACAGGTGGATTGACCATGGATTCCAGAAGCTCCTGCCCCACATCGACCCCATCCCTGTCCTGCAAATGGATGTCCAAAAAGACTGCATCCGGTTCTGTCAGAAGCACCGCTTCCAACGCCTCTTCCCCGCTGCTCGCCTCTCCGACTACGGACACTTCCGAAAACTGCTCCAGCAAATACCGCAGCTCTTCTCTGGCAGGCGTCTCATCATCGACGATGAACACTTTGAGCACTGACGTTCACCCCTATCGGTAATTGTATGGTGCATGTTGTTCCGCTCCCGCTTTTGCTCTCGATCACGATTCCATACGGTTCTCCGTAGATCGACTGGAGACGGCTTTTTACATTGGCAAGTCCGATCCCAGATAATTGCCGCCCTGCACTCTTCTCATCTCGAGCTGGCTTGAATGGGTCCACATCCATTCCGACTCCATTATCTGCCACTGTCAGCTCGACGATTTGCTTTTCTTTGCGGCGCGCACGAATCACTACAGTTCCCCCTTCGCGCTTGGGCAACAGCCCGTGCTTGACTGCATTCTCTACCAGGGGCTGCAAAATCAGTCCTGGCACGGTAAACCTCTCTACGCCAGCCTCAATGTCGTACTCTACATGGAGCTTGTCCCCGAACCTCGCACGTTCGATGGCCAAATACGCTTCGATATGCTCCAGCTCACGCGCCAGACTGACATATCCGCCAGAGTCATGCAAATTACGCCGGAAGTACTCCCCCAAATGAATCAACAGTTCACGGGCCTGTTCGGGCCGAAAGCGAATAAACGAAACGATGGTATTGAGAGCATTGAACAAGAAATGCGGATTGATCTGCGCATGCAAGGCCCTGATTTCTGCATCTGCCAACAGGCGGGACTGCTTCTCTAGCTCAGCCAGCTCGAGCTGACTCGAGATCAGGTTCCCCAATCCACGTACGAGTTCCAGGTCCACTGCCGACAGTTTGCGTGAGCGATCCTGATACAGCTTGAGCACGCCCGCCACTTCACGTCTTCGCATCAAGGGTACGAGAATCGCATAGCGCAAGGAACAATTCGTCTCCCTGCACCCGATCTCTTCCTTCGTCTGGGCAATCTTTACTTCTTTAGTCGATAAAACTTCACGGGTCGCCTCGGTCGTTATGCCTTCTCCCACTACGTGATGGGACGAGCCTGCGCCGACATGCGCAAGTACAGAGCGCGTATCAGTAATTGCTACCGCTGCTACACGCGTCGTTCGCAATATTTCCTCCGCTACCTTTTGGGCAGAGTCGTACGTCAGTCCTTGGCGCAAGTAAGACAGTGTTTTGTCCGCTACTTGCAGCGTTCGCTGGGCTTGGAGGGCGCCAATCCGATCCTCTTCCTTTTTAGCCAAATCAATAATGGTGATTAAAATAGCAATTCCGACCGAGTTGACGATAGACATCGGTATACTAATGGCCTGCACCAATGCCAAAGCGTCAGCGTAAGGACGTGCGATGAGCAGAACAATTCCCATTTGCAGCCACTCCGCCAAGAAACCAACAACGAGCGCTGTCGTCCACCCGATTTTTTTGCTGCGGTTACGGCGGAACTGATAGATTAATCCCGCAAACAAGCCCTCGCTTATCGTCGAGATCGCACATGCCAAGTCCGTAAAGCCCCCCAATGAATAGCGATGAATTCCTGCAATCAGTCCTGTCATCAGCCCTACCCAAGGACCAGCAAGCAAGCCAGCCACAACAGTCCCGATCACGCGTGAATTCGCAATCGCATCCTGATACCAGATGCCATTGTATGTACCCAGTATGGAAATAGCGGAAAAAATGACGACCATTAGTGCTTTTTCCCGCCACGTCGCTTGCTGGTTCAATATGCTGCGGAATGCACGTACACGTGTAAACAGCAAGGCCACCACGATCAAAACAGCCGTCCGCTCCGTCAATGGAACCATTAATGCCAGATTCATTCGTTTATCCCTCTCAATCGCTGCCAGTTGGTTCCTGTTCGTTTCCATAACTAATCAAAATATTCACTCTTCACATCGTATTTCCCTTTTGCTTCTCTTCCTTTCCTAATAAAAAAGGTTGCCGAAGTGATTTCGACAACCCATGGATACCCGTATCATTTTAATATTCGAACTCCAGTATTTTACACTTTTCCTTCGCCTCAAATCCTAGCTTTGTTCCCAGACGCACTGACTCCTCATTAGTTTCCAGCGTGGTCCAGTGCGGTGTCAGTCTATGTTCCATGCAATGCTCCAGGTACGCTGCGCAAGCAAGGGTAGCAAAGCCTTTCTTCATATCGGCTTTCTCGTACGTTTCCACGCTAATTTCATGGTCACGCTCATGGACACAGCAGGACAGGCAAGCACTGACAATCGTATTTCCCTGACATACACAGAATCCTAACCCCCACTGCAAAAAATCATCCACCGAATGATAGAATTCCTCTACTACCTCAATCAAAATGTTATCAGGATCGTTTTCGATGACACCTGCATCGATTCTTTTCAAAGTGTATCCTTCTGGCAGAGGGAGGTAGCTGATCTTTCGCGCTTGGAATTGCTCGGGATTGAACTGGTAGTAATACTCCCAATCCGTTTCGATCTCTCGATGCGAGATGGCTTTGGTCACTGCTTTTTCCCACGCCTCATCAGGGACAACTGCCAGAAAATGAGTGCCCCCGCATGATTCGGTCGTATATCTGCGTAATTCTCCTTCGATAAAGGCACCCAGATTCGCTGTGAACGCTTCATTGGCAGCATCCCCTACGAAAATACTGATCACACCGGTTTGATCGACCAAGGCTGTCCGGGGCTGCTCCACATCATCTACGTAAATCGCTCCTCGATTTGTCCCATTAATAATCGCATGGATAGTCAAATTGTTTACGTTCTCAGGTGACAGCAATGTCCTGATTTTTGCATAATCATTTGGTTCCAATCGATGAATCATCACAATTTCGGTCCTTTCTCTTTTTTAGGCTAGCTGAATGCTTGCTGAACTTCCCTCTTAATACTCAATTGCATAACCCTCTTCTTATAACCAATATTTGGTTCCTACTAGTATAGATGAAGAGTCGAATCAATGGTATAAAAAAAGGACCATCCCTTCAGCGTTTTCAGCCTGAGATGGTCTTGTCGTGCTCGTTTCCCTCAATAAATTACAAGTTCCCTCTGCGCTCCTGCTCGCGCTCCAGCGCCTCGAACAGTGCCTTGAAGTTGCCATTCCCGAAGCCGCGTGCTCCTTTGCGCTGGATAATCTCGATAAACAGCGTCGGACGATCTACAATCGGCTTACTGAACAGCTGCAAGAGATAGCCTTCGTCGTCTCTGTCGACCAAGACCCCCAGCTTTCTCAGTGCCTCGATGTCTTCGTCAATTTCCCCTACACGCTCTTTCAAATCTTCGTAGTACGCATCTGGCACCATGAGGAAATCTACACCGTTATCACGCAGCTTCGATACAGTTTCGATGATATCGTTGGTCAAGATGGCAATATGCTGTACGCCTGGCCCTTGGTAGAACTCCAAAAACTCCTGAATCTGCGACTTGCGGCGTCCTTCTGCTGGCTCATTGATCGGGAACTTGATGCGTCCGGTTCCACTTTGCATCACTTTGGACATGAGCGCAGAATACTCCGTCGAAATATCGTCCTCACTGAAATTTTGTACGGCTGTAAAGCCCATGACCTTTTGGTAATATGCCACCCACTCATCCATGACCTCAACGTTACCAACGATGTGGTCGATGCCGATGATACCCGTACTCTCTCCTTTGATTGGAGATTGGTAAGCTTTATAGCCTGGGAAAAATGGTCCGTTGTAATTTTTTCGTTCGATAAAGGAGTGAATGTTTTCACCGTACGTACCGATAATCGCTTTTTTGACCGTCCCGAATTCATCGGTATACTCAGTCGGTTCCATGATCGGAATGGCTCCGCGAGAAACAGCTTCCTGGTAAGCCTGCTCACAATCCTCTACACGTAGGGCAACGTCTTTCACTCCGTCCCCATGTTTTTTCACAAATTCCGCGATCGGGCTGTCAGGCGTAAGCGACCCACTGATCACGAACGTCATATGCTTCTGCTTCAGGACGTAGGAAACCTTTTCCCGAGAACCTGTCTCCAAACCCGCATAAGCTACTGCTTCAAATCCAAACGCATTTGTAAAATAGTGCATCGCTTGCTTGGCGTTCCCTGTATAAAACTCCAGGTAGTCCCAGTCCTGAATCGGGAAAAAATCGGTATTGCTCATTGCCTACCCCTCCGCTTTCCTTTTCAATTATTGACATTATTTTGTGAATTGGGATTATTTTGTCGTTATCTTGAGAATACATTGGAAGCGCTTCCCCTTGCAAGAACACGGAACAACGCAAAAACGCTCAAACGCTTTCATTCATTAAAGTACGCATACGTGTAACAACTGGATACCAAAAAGCCACCGATCAAGTTGACCGATGGCTTTCGCTTCGTTGTCCTATTACCTATGCTTGAAAACAAATTGTTTCAGTTCCGCTAGAGGGGCAGCTCCTACGACTTTGTCGATCAATTCCCCGTTTTTGAGCAAAATGGTCGTTGGCAAACTCATAATGCCATACTGATTGGCAATCTCCGTTTGTTCATCGACATTGACTTTTAGGACTCTCACTTCGCTGCTATGCTCCCTATCGAACGATTCGAGTATCGGCCCAAAAAAGCGGCACGGCCCGCACCAAGGTGCCCAAAAATTGACGAGAGTATAGCCCTCGCTTTTTACATCATGTTGAAACGTAGTATCTGTCGTGTGACAAATGCTCATTTGTACTTTCCTCCCCTTTTTATGTTGAACAGTTACTCAAAACGACCATTACAGACCTCTAATATCCTTAATAGTAACAAAAAATAACTCGCTGTAATTGGATCATTCCAAACAACTCATTCACAGACTTATTGTGTCTATAATATCTTCAAAAGGTTTTTTGTGTCAAGTTGCACCATCCTATAATGGGCATCGAAAGTGCAGGTAACAGCGCGAATGACTCTTCCCCTTGCTCATGCTTCCCATTCACTTTATGATGGATGTATTAAGTCCATGATTGAGGTGTCTTATGAAGTATTCACAGGCAACAGACTATGCCCTCCATGCGATGCTCTATCTGGTAGCAGAAGCCCCTGATAAACCCGTTAGTGTTCAGCTTTTGGCAGAGAAGCTAGGCGTTTCACAAACATACCTATCCAAAATGTTGACCAAACTGGTCAAAGCTGGGTTGATCCACTCGGTCTCTGGCGCAAATGGCGGATACAAGCTCAAGCGCAACCAGGATGATATTTCATTTCTGGATGTTATCCAAGCCATTGAAGGGACAACCTCCTTGTTTGAATGCAGCTTCCACCATGATAGTGCCTGTCTGATTCAACAGGTTGTGGCTGACGCCGAGCAACAAATGATGCATACGCTGAAGAGTAAAAAAATTGCGGACTTGGTCGCGCATATCCCCAAACAACCTCATGACCGTTTGACGTAAAAACAACTTCCCTGAAAAGCTCCGGCCGCCTCGACCGGAGTTTTTCTTCATAACCGTATCGTTCATTCGATGAGAAAGGCGTGAACTATGATGAGTCAATGGATAGAACTAGCCGCCAAGCAATGGGATCAATTTGCAGAAGACTGGCGAAAACGAAGTGAGCACATGTGGGAAAAAGGCAGTCGCAGCACTATCCTCCCCTATTTTATGAAGTATGTTCCTGTCGGATCTGGACCTGTTCTCGATGCAGGCTGTGGTGACGGCTATGCCAGTTGCAAGCTTGCAGAGCACGGCTATCAGGTGGAGGGCATCGACATTGCCGGGGAAATGATCCGCCTCGCTCATGACCGGGTCATTTCCTTCCCGGGCTCTGTTCATTTTCAGACAGGAGACATCAGCGAGCTTCCGTTTGCCAATGATTCATTCTCTGGGGTGCTCTCGATTAACGTAGTGGAATTCACGCCGTCTCCGCTCAAGGCACTCTTGGAGCTTCACCGCGTGCTTGCACCAGGAGGCTTTCTCGTCTTGGGTATCCTCGGTCCTACAGCTGGCCCACGCGCTCATAGCTATCGCAGACTCTATGAAGAGGCAACGATCCAAAATACGATGATGCCCTGGGAAGCCAAGCAGTTAGCGAGCGAAAATGGCTTCACACTGCTGGGCGAAGAGCCGGTATACAAAGAGGGAATTACGCCAGATATCGCGGGCCGAATAAGCGTAGAGCTGCGGGAGGCTGTTAGCTTTTTGACCTTGTTTGCTTTGCGGAAAGTAAAGTAGATCAAATTCAACGAAAGAAAAACCGCTCGATTTCCCGCCTGATCCTCTCAAACTTCGTTAGACCAGCGAGTTTGCAAAATAAAAACCCGTACGAAGGTCACTTTATCATCTGCTCTTCGTACGGGTCACAATTCCATATGTCAACGGTACTGAATATTATTCAACTGCATCCACTTTAATTTACTGTCAATCAACATGGTAAGCGTCATCTCATCCATTCCATGCAATTGACGGTACAAGCGCTGCGTTTCGACCAAGTCATTGTAGGTCAAGTACGGATAGTCCTTCCTGCCGAATGTCCCGTCCGGAAAATAAGCGTAATGCAAATCGCCATTTCCGAGTATCCACTGCGCTCCGAGATTAACGACACCATAGAGCATACTATCCGCTAAATCTTTGTCCTTCTGGTCCCCGAATTGTAGATAGTTTTTGTAGAGAAAATTGATTTCCGCCAACTGATGATTCAAAGAAACATGTGTCTGAATCATTGGATTCATTGCTGTCCCATAGTCCGGAACCAACCAGCCTTGCTGTACGCCAGCAATGACAAAATGGTTCATGGCTACGAAATTGTGAAAGTAAGAAGCATATTTTTTCGCCGATTGGCAAAAGTCCTTTTCTTGATACTGATCACAGCCCCGCAGCATCAAATCAGCTGCTCCTGTGTTGAATCTCGTATCGTAAAAGCCCTCTGGTATCCCGTAATCGGTGCTTAACCACGTGGAGCGCGGCTGCGTCTTCCAGTACCCCTCAGGCTCCTGCTGCTTTAGGCTCGCTTTCAACATCACATAACCCATATCCCGGGCAGCCTTGCTTCCCCCTGTATATAAAAAGGAGCGAAGGACATAATTTTCAGGAATCCGCCAAAAAGAGGACTCCGAAGTCGGCTCGTACGTTGAAGGACTTTGATAGTAATACCCATCGTACAGCCATTTTGCCTTTTCCGTAACGTCCAAGTTAAGCCAGATGCTGTCAAGCATTTTTTCTCCCCAAGGAACGAGCGGATCTCTCGAATCGAGCGCCCACATTTCACTGATAAAGCCTGCTTTCATCGGTAGCTGAAACACAAGCTCGACACCAGAAGACGTCTGTTTTACTTCAACTGGCGACGCCAATCCCGGCTTTTCTTCAATCGTGGCTCTACCCTTGTCCACGTAGACAATCGGCTTACCTAACCAAATATACCTGCCCTCCGTCTCTACAAAACCAGAGGCAAGCGGAAGGGTCTGGACTTGATCAAGCGTGACGATCTTCCAATTCGGTTTCTTCGACTCATCATAGGCTCGATAGCGGAACGTCATGTTCTGACTGTTCCCCTGAATCGGAATAGTAAAAACGTACGGCGTCATATCGCGCTGACCTGTCATTTTATGGGCCCAATACGTGGTACCGTCATGGAGTTGAAATTCTTGTTTTTGGTGAATCGCGCCATTCAGGTGATCAACCTTCTCTGTTTCTGTTGGTTTTTTCCATTCGTTTGCAAAAATATCGCTCAGAAAGAAACTACTTACCGCGATGGCCGTCAACAAAAGGAGCATTCTGCTGATTTTTTTGACCATGTCATCCCCCTGTTCTATTAAAGGAGAACCGAAAGTCCTGCTTTAAAATGAATATTTCGTAGTAATTATTGTTTTTATAATAGTCTGATGGATTAATCGTAGGTGTCGGCTTCTATTTCGCAGGAGGGAATTTATGGACAAGAAAGTACGCTACGTTGTTTCTACAGCACTCGTAATATCTCTGTTCACCAGTCCCTCAATCATCCATGCCACCCAAGCTGAACCACATTCCTCATTACGGAATAGGGCCAACCTATGTACAGCCTGCACAGATTGAGAGCTTGTTTCCAAAGCCAACGATCCAGTTTGGGACACCCCGCTTCCAAGAAGGAAAAGAAGCTTTTACATCCCAGGAAGAAACGATGGCTCACATAAGCAAATTGGCAGCAGGGAACAAGGAAATCCAGTTGCTATCCATCGGGATATCATTGGCTGGCAGTAGGAAAACTTGGCGCCGATCTCCTGGGTAAAGGAAACATTGCGATTGTTCCTCGCATCAACCCGGATGGCTCCTACCAGTTCAAACGCTACATCGCGACAGAGCTGGATGCCAACCGTGACTACATGAAGGTAGAATATCCAGAGGTACAAGCTGTCCACCAAGCCATCGATGCCTATCAACCTGATGTGGTGCTTGACGCCCACGGATACGGCGTCTCTTCCAGCCAGCTTCGCGATGTTGGAGAAAAGGACGCGATCTCTTCCTACGATGTTCTGTCTCCTCAGCGAAAAACCTGAACATCCCCTCCAGCTGCTCTTGGCAGATGTTCAAAAAGTACTCGACAAGGAGCAACTTTCTCATCACGCTTCCTATACGCTGGCAAAAGGCAAGGACGGAAAAGTGACCGCAACAGAAGGCTGCACAGAGACAAGAATCGGTCGCAATGCCTTGGGATTGAAAAACACGTTGACGTTTTTGGTGGAAACACGCGCATCGGTATTGGACGCGCCGATTTTGAACGACGTGTATACAGTCAGGCCTTGACTCACGCTGCTGTCATCCAATCAACAGCGGCCAACGCCAAAGTAATCAAGTCCGCCGTGACCCAGGCACACGCAGAAATCACGGAAAAAGGCAAAAAAGCAAACGACAACAAGGTAAGCTCCACGGATGCCTATCCTGTACTCGAGCGCGAGCGATCCACTGCCTATCTCATGCCTCCTGGCTACCATGACATTGCAGCCAAGCTGGAATTGCTCGGTGTTTCAATAATCAAGCTATCAAAAGAGACAACGATAGCAGTAGAAAGCTACACCATTTTGGAAAACAAGGTGAATACGATTTACGAGAATGGGCATTTCACCAACTAAGTGACTGCAAATGTAACAGAAACAACGAAAACCTTTCCTGCGGGTAGTTACGTGTTCAGCATGGCCCAGCCAAATGCGAGCTTCATTGTATTGGCCCTGGAACCGGAATCCGTGGACAGCTACGTCACGTTTAGCTTCTTGCCCGTTGAAAAGAGCGATGAAGTCCCGGTGTATCGCTATATGCTGGAGCAACCACTACCTACCACATAAAAGAACTAAAGGAAAAAATCCCCTCTCAAGAGTAAGACTCCTAAGAGGGGATTTTTGTTACATGTATGGGCTTACTTTATTTCAAACACTTCTTGGGCAAGCCCTGCCAGCTTTTGCGTATTGCCGCTCACTTCGACCATCGTCGCAGAAATTTCCTCCGTAGCGGCTGCCTGACTCTCCATGGTTTGATTGATCAATTCAATCGAATTTTGCAGGAGGGATATCAAAACCCGGATGGAATCCGTAGTTTGCTTAATTTTGTCTGCATTCGCCCTTGAATCCGTCGCCATATTGCGAACCTCATGCGCGACGACAGCGAACCCACGCCCTGCATCTCCTACTCGCGCAGCCTCAATACTCGCATTCAGTCCCAAAATGTTACTTTGATCAGCGATTTTTTTCACGGCGAGTGTAATTTGCTCGATCTCAGTCGTACTGTGGCTCACATCATTGGCTTGCTCTGAGATCCCCTTCATTTGCTCGTTCAAATTCCCGATCTGCAACGCCATCTCTTGTGTGGTGGCACTGACCTGCTCGACAACACTCGAGAGATTTGCGGCAATTTCATACAGCTCATTGGCTCGCTCCATACTCGAGCCAATGCCGACACCACCGATGACTTTTCCCGTGTGATCATGCAGGGGGATCGCTCGTGCGACGAGAGGAAAACCAAATAATTCCTTGGGGACCATCATCGCCTGCTTGGTGTTTCTTCGAATCGCGTTGGTGATCACATCTCCTTCCTGGAGTGGATCACCGGGCTTTACTTGCAGTGCAAATGTTTGAGCAGGCACATTGCGCAATAGCTTTTCCGTGTCGTAGACCCCAATGGTAATGTCATCGGTGAGCAAATCATTTAAATAGGGGGCAACCTTGATGAAAGCCTCGAGCAGTTCTGCGTTTTGCCCCTTTTCGGAAGCTTCTGTTTCGTTCCATTCTTCGTATCCGTTCATAACCCTCTTCACCTCTATATTTTGATGGCATTAGTACGGAAATTGGCGCTTTTTGTGCTGAACCGAAATCCATTTTAGCGTAGTAAACTCTTCTAGGCTCCATTGACCATTTAAGCGTCCCAATCCGGAATGCTTTTCACCGCCGAACGCCACAATTGGCTCGTCATTGATCGTTCCATCGTTGATATGAATCATGCCCGTCTCAATGCGCTTGGCCATCTGGGCACCTCTCTCCAGATCGCGGGTATGAATCGCCCCGGACAATCCAAATGGTGTCTCGTTCGCCATGCGAATCGCTTCTTCCTCGGAAGCAAACGACATGATGCAAACAGCCGGACCAAACAGTTCTTTGGATGCAATGGACATGTCTGTGGTCACACCTGTCAAAACAATCGGCTCGACCACGTTTCCTTTTACTTCCCCTTTCAGTGCAGGAACGGCTCCTTCGCGAATCGCTTCATCGATCGTTGCCATCAGGTTGGCGACTTGCCGTTGATTGATGAGTGGACCGATTACCGTGTCTGGATCATTTGGGTCGCCTACCTTGAGTCCAGATACTTTTTCCACATACAGATCGAGGAATTTATCGTAAACATCTTGGTGAACCAGAACCCGGTTAGCCGACATGCAAATCTGACCTTGGTGGGTAAAGCGGCTGAATACTGCTGCATTGACGGCATACGTAAGATCCGCATCCTCCAAAACAATCAGGGCACTATTGCCGCCTAGCTCCAAAATCGCCTTCTTGAAATGCTTCGCTGCCACTTGCGCGATATGACTTCCTACTTGGCTCGAGCCTGTAAACGAAAGGATGCGTGGAATGGGGTGGGAGACAAAACCATCACCAATTTCAGCAATATCCGTTACAACGACGTTGATCAAGCCTTTGGGCAGACCTACTTCTTCAAAAATTTTCGCGATGAGAGTCCCACCCGTGATTGGCGTGTGCTCATGCGGTTTGAGGACGACACCGTTGCCCGCGCCAAGAGCTGGAGCTACGGACTTCATCGACAGATAGAACGGGAAGTTGAACGGACTGATGACGCCGACAACTCCTGCGGGAATCCGATACAAGCGATTTTCCTTTCCGTCTACGGGAGAAGGGAGAATTTTTCCTTCCATGCGTACCGGGAACGTAGCCGCCTCACGAATAATATCCTTCACAAGCCCGATCTCAAAAAATGCCTTCAGTCGGGTTCCACCTAGTTCACGAATGATGATCTGAATGATTTCTTCTTCATGCTCTTCGATATAGCGAACAGCACGCTCCAACATTCGGGATTTGGTATAAGCATTCACTTCATCCCACTCTTTTTTCGCGTTGGCTGCCGCCTTGTAAGCCGCGTCGATATCCTCCAGATTTGCCATTTTAAACTCTGCGATGACTTCCCCGTTGTAAGGGTTGATATCTTGCAATGTCTTCGCGCCCAGTCCGTCGCGCCACTCCCCATTGATATACTGCTTGTCCAGTGTTTGAAGGATTGACATGCTACAACCTCTCCCTTTTGTAAAATAAATAGGCCCCTTTCGCATGAAAGGAGCCGTAAAACTAAAACAGTAAAATACACTGCTCGTTGGCAACCCGGCTGCCATCGTAACGTGTACATTAGGCCCGTGGCTTTGCGTCCCCACTTTTCAATGGGTTTGCCCATTCATAGCGAATGCTGATAGGATTTTGTCGAAAAAAGGAAGTATATGGAGAATCTTACTTCGATTATAGTACGTTATTCTTAATAGTCAAACCGAAATATGTAGAATTTTGGTGAAAAAGTGGAGAAATACCAAAAAGTCCGCATCGCTTGGATACGGACTCCTGATTCGTTTACCTTATGATCACAATAACTTTTTGACATCCTTTACGCTCGTCGCGAGCATTTGCTCTACCGCGTTGGCGTCCCTCACGTGCTTGGTCATTCCTTCATTCAGCTCATCCAGCAAGCCCTTTGCATCACTTACCTGCTGGGACACATCGTCAGCAAATCGCTTTTGATGCGCGATAATTTCCATCACACCCGACACTTCGACGTTCAGTGCCTGGAAAGCGTTCACGATCTGATCTGTCTTCCCCGCAGCATCCTTGCTGATGGAAAGTCCATTTTTGATCGCACTGCTGCTTTTTTCACTGTTGGACAATGCTTCTTTTGTTTCTTCCTGAATCTTGCCAATCAATTCTGCAATCGTCTTGGTCGAGTTCGCTGTCATCTCGGCCAGCTTCCGTACTTCATCCGCTACGACAGCAAAACCGCGGCCTTGTTCACCGGCACGTGCCGCTTCTATCGCTGCATTCAACGCGAGAAGGTTGGTCTGATTCGCAATGTCGCTGATCACCTTGACGATACTCGTAATTTCTGAAGAGCGCTCTTCCAAGCGGCTCATGGACTTGGATGTATGGACCGATTCTTTGTCGAGCAGGCTCATGACTTCTACAACGTCCGTCATAGCCTTCTTGCCTTCATCTGCACGCGCTACGGATTGTTTACAGATGTCTGTCAGGCGCTCTCCTCGAACCGACAACTGGCTCGCAGATTCATCATCCCGCTCGTTAATGGCCTGGATATTATCTACGACACCCTTCATCCTCATCACCAATCGCACCATTTGATCAGATTCGGCGTTCATCGCTTGGTTCGAAGTGAGGATCGCGCCCATCTGTTCGTAAAGACCGCGAAGCTCATGCTTCCAAGCGTCTTGCTGTCCTGTCTTTGTGGTTGTGGCTGTCGTCGCTGCTGTCTCTTTTTCTGCTAGGGCTTTGTCTTTTTTCCAAAACATCCGCTTCCCTCTCCTTTGTACCCATCAATTGTCACTTCGGCGGCTATATACGCGGGACTCGATTATTCCCGGATGTTGTTTCGCCAAGCTCAGCAAGTTTTCCAAGAAATAATAGTGACCCTCCAAGAGCTCCACGTCTTTACGCTCAAAATGCTTCACCTGCAAATACTGCTGCATTTCCAAAGCATAGCGCTCCAGTTTATCGTGAAAATCGTTGGCGCGAAGCATTTGCTCCACTTCTGGATATTCTGTTTTCAGGCGACTCAACTCGCTGTATACACGCCCGCCCTCCAGAATCATCTGGTAGGCCGTACGCTCAAGCGTAGCTGTCGTAGCTGCCTCCTGCTCCTCACGCTCCTCGCGCAAAGCTGCCAAGTACGTGATAAAATGGTAGACAGTTAAAAACAATGGTCCTAAAAATAGAATGATCCCTGCCTTGTACACATGCTGATTGGACAAATTGCTGATGAGCAGGAACAAGTGAAACAAGATCGCACCCAACCATACATAGATGATGATTTGGTGATTGATCTTCCCTGCCTTTTGGTGGCGTGAAAAGGCAAAGGTAAGTCCGAGCAGATAGAAGGCAAGCAATGTAAAGCTGGCAGAAAACAAAGCCATCTCCATATCGACCAGCCAATCTGCGTCGGCGGGTATTTCGATAAAGAATTCAAAAGCGAGCACCAGCAGTGAGAACAGCAACCCCATGATCCAAAACCGGCTTACTTCCGAGTCATTCCTCCGCCGGGAGCGGTAGCGTTTTGCACGGGATCCTTCCATAATGCTCTCACCTCATTCTCTATGATTCGCCATGATTCTATCTTTTCCTTTCACATGGGGCCAAAAACTGACATCGGAGGCTGTTATGACAAAAAAATTACCAACACCATTTACCGAGCGCATGCAAACCTTGCTCGGACACGATTATGAGGCATTCGTTTCCTCATATGATCAGCCTGTGACACATGGCTTGCGGGTCAATCCGTTGAAGGTGGGTCGTGACGATTTTTTGAAAATCTCGCCGTTTGCTGTAGAAGCAGTCCCTTGGTGCGTAAACGGTTTTCGCTACAAAGAGCCAGATCGTCCCGGCAAGCATCCTTTTCACTCCGCTGGCCTGTACTATTTGCAGGAGCCAAGCGCGATGTCCGCTGCCGAAGCACTCGGTGCACAACCTGGTGAGCGAATCCTCGACCTGTGTGCAGCACCAGGGGGGAAATCGACGCAGCTTGCAGCGTTTTTGCGTGGACAAGGAATGCTTGTGGCAAACGAAATCCATCCTGTTCGGGCAAAAGCCTTGTCAGAAAATCTGGAGCGCTGCGGCGTGACCAATGCCGTCGTGACCAACGAAACGCCAGAACGCTTACAGGAGCGATTTCCCCTGTTTTTTGACCGAATCTTAGTAGACGCTCCATGCTCTGGCGAAGGAATGTTTCGCAAGCTTCCCGAAGCAATCGAAGACTGGAGCCCTGCAAAAGTAACGGAGTGCCATGTCATGCAAGGTGATATTCTCGAGGCGGCCGCTGCTATGCTGAAGCCAGGCGGGACGTTGGTCTACTCCACCTGCACATTTGCTCCGTTGGAAAATGAGCAGTCACTGGTTAACTTCCTCGGCCGTCACAAAGAATTTGAGATCGTCTCGCTACCACATGCAGATTGCTTTTCTACTGGTCAACCCGAGTGGGCATCGCCGCAAAACGAGCAGCTCGCCCAGACAGCCAGATTGTGGCCGCATCGTCTACAAGGAGAAGGGCATTATCTCGCCAAGCTGCAAAAGAGCAAGACCGCTGACGTTCATGAACCTTCCGGGAAGCGTAAAGAAAAGCGTGCGGCAAAATCGGCTCCAGCAGGTCGAAAAGAAGCCCTGGCAGTCTGGCGTACGTTCGCGGACGAAGCACTCCCGGCGCTCTCCAATCCATTCGATGATGAATCTGCTTTTCTTTTATTTGGCGAGCAGCTTTACTACTCACCTGCTCCCGAGCTCGACTGGGACAAGCTCAAGGTCACGCGCGTCGGTCTACACCTAGGAACCGTTAAAAAGAACAGATTTGAACCTGCGCACGCCTTGGCACACTCTCTCTCTTCTGCGGAGGCAGCCCGTGTCGCGTCGTATGGCGCGGACGATCCTGAACTGTTGCGGTACTTAAAAGGAGAAGCGCTCACGCGTGATGGTGCAAGTGGCTGGACGCTGGTTACAGTAGATGGATTCTCCATCGGTTGGGGCAAGCAATCTGAGGGGCAACTCAAAAATCATTATCCAAAAGGATTACGCTGGTTGTAGATTAGCATCAAAAATAAAAAAGCTCACAAGGCCATTCGTGACTGCTTGTGGGCTTTTCTCTTTTTCTTATGATCGCCCTCTGCGGGGCGGACTGTCTACTACCGTCAACGAGCCATTTCTTATATAACGTAATATTTTTGAAACAGATATCCCTGTGGCATTGGCAATTTGCATCGCATTCGAATTCGGATAGCTTCTCACGTAATTGCGAATCATCTGGTAGTCTTGTATTTCGTTTTCTCCGCAAACCTGGCAACTGTACTCTCCCCGGCCCATCGGACTGCCGCATTTCAAGCACGTATCCGTCGTCATCACTGGTTCTCCTCACACCCTGTACTATGGTACTTTCACAAGAAAGGGTTCTATCTTCCTATCTATTACCCAAATCCCATGGGAGGAAAACACTATTTTCGATCGCAATACCTGTATTCGATTAAAATTCGATGCAGTCATTCCGAACTCCTTTAATAAGGCCAGTATGGAGACATCAAACAGCTTTTTGCGTAAAGGACAATCGCAAACCCAATGAGAAAGACACCACTGAGCCCATGAAAGACGTTGAGCCACCCCGGGCGAAAAAATCGAGCCAAATACGCGGCCAACAAAGCTACCAGTCCCAGGAACAATATAGTCGATAACAGACAGCCTGTAGCAAACAAGAACAACTCTGTTGATTGAACAAAAGTGTCAGATGCCAACAGGGAGCCAAATACTCCCGCCCAAAACAGAACGGTTAGAGGATTCGCGAGCGTCAGAAGCACACCGTGCCAAAAGCTACTTCGACCCGTTGGAGCATGCGGGGCTGGCGCTTCTTCATGTACTCCTCTGCCTTTTATGGCACGCAAGGTTTGAATCCCAAACCAAGTCAAGATCAGGGCTCCCACCATCAAAACCATCTGTTTGACCCAAGGGATTTGGAACAGCAGCGAAAGTCCCCCGATCGCCCCTACCATATAAACCGCATCTACGAGCGCAACACCCAGTACCATCATGAGTGCATCCCGCAATCGTCCAGTTATCGAGCGATGCAACACCGCTAGACAAACTGGACCAACCGATAGCTGGAGCATCATCCCGAATAATAGACCGTTCCAGATCGCCATCAGGCTCACATCTCCTCTTTCATGGAAGACAGGACGATCATCGTATTCGTCTTGCTTACCCCTTCTACTTGCTTCAGTGTTTCAGAGATGAATCGTTCCAGATCAGCAGTCCCTTTTACGGCAACCTTCAATACATAATCGTAAGCTCCCGCGATATGATGGCATTCTAGCACACAGTCTGCCTGCATGACCGTTTCACGGAAGCCAGCGATATGCTCCGTTTTCTCGATCTGCACCATCACAAATGCAATCAGGTGAAGCCCTAGCTGTTCCCGATCCAGCTTCACCGTGAATTGCCTGATGAGTCCTGTATCCTCCAGCTTGCGTATTCGCTCCGAGACCGCAGGCACGGACAAATGAACCTGTTTGCTGATGTCTGAGCTGGTGATTCGGGCATTTTCCCGCAATATGCGGAGGATTTGTTCATCAATCCGGTCCATAGTCATGCACCTCCTTTTTATCATGATTATACCAATTTATTCAGAATAAAAAGGGATTTGGCATTATTACCGTATTTTTTAAAGAGTTTGTACAGTTTAACTTTCGTTTTTTCTGCCATGCGAATTATCTTGGGACGTTTTTCTAAAATATTGCTGCCGAGAGAGGCGAGAAGGCATCATACGCCATCTTCCTACGCTGATAGCTGCTCTTTCTTAAAAGAAAATAAGCGGATCGCGAGCAACAGTGACAGCAACGCAATAACAAATCCGGACCAGCCTAGATGCTCCACAGAGGAGTTGCTGATCACCAGTCCCCCAACCCATGATCCCAAAGCGAAGCCGAATTGAATAAAGGATGTATTGATGCTAAGCGCGATGTCCGGCGAATGGGGCACCTGGGTAACCAGATATAGCTGTTGGGCCGGAGACGTTGCCCAAGTGGCGAGCATCCACAGCATGATGATCACGATATGGGCAATGATCACTCCATCCATGACCGAAAGCAAAAGCAGCATACTCGCCTGAAGGGAGAGTCCAAAATAAATCGTAAATTTCGGCCCCTTGCGATCTGCAATAACCCCTCCCATTTTTGACCCCATAAAACTGCAAATGCCTGCTAGAAACAGAATCCCGGAAATCTCGGATGCCGAAAGCTCTGCCCGGGTTAGCAGGAAAGGTGCAATATAGGTAAACAATGTTGAATAAGCGCCGATGTACAACAGCGTGATAACAACCGCGGTCAGAATCCTTTTATTTTTTATTACAGTCAGCTGTGCCCGCGGCGTTACAGCCTCCTGCGCTTTTATAGGCGGGACTTTTTTATAAATGACAAGCAATGGAACCAAGCCCAGCAGTCCAATAAAAATAAACAGCAGTCTCCAGCCAATCCCTTCACTTAAAAAAGTGCCAACTGGAAGGCCAAGTACAAGCGAGCTGCTCAATCCCATTAAAATGATGCCGATTGCTCGACCACGATTGCCCTCTTCAACTAGCCGTGTAGATACCGCCATCGCAACAACAGTAGCAACTCCTCCAGTGAGTCCTTGGATCATGCGTGTAACCAGCATCATTTCAAAAGAAGGACTCACATACACCAGCCAGTTGCTCAACATAAAAATGCCAAGCATCATGAGTAATAATTTTTTTCGGTCAAGATGGATCGTAGCAGCGATGACAATGGGAGCCCCTACTCCCGCAGAAAGGGCAAATGCAGTGACAAGCAATCCGGCAGACGACGTCGTGACACCCAGATCAGCTGCCACCGTTTGAATGATGCCGCTTATTAGATACTCCACTGTCCCAATCAAGAAAACTGCCAAAGAGAGAATATAGACAACCCATTTATTTTCCATGCTCATTTTACCCCCTTGATTCAATTGGAATCTGGATTTCTATGAGCTCAACTCCATGTTTTTCTGATATGGGAACATAGATTTCTCTACCAGGCTGCTCGCTTCGAATACAGTAACCATGCTGTTCAATCCACGTAGCCAGATCCAGGCAAGCTGATTCTTTAAAAGTCGAATCTGAACGGAATAGTAGCGTAGCCATTGTCTCGGCAGGCAAGAAGCTTCGTTCCATTTGCTCGGGTAGTTTGACAGATTCCGTTTTAATGGCGTAGCCCACTCCAAGTTCGAAAAGCTGGTCCTTCGTTCCGGTTTCCTTCCATAGCACTGTTTTGGGGCCAGTCAAGGATGATTTCAGGCTGGCATCAAGCATACTGTCGAATATTTGAAACAGCCAAGGAATATCTTCAGCAGCCCCCCGTGCTGAATAGGAAATCAATTGCATGCCATCTACCTGCTTCAGAACGACCTCATGCTCCTTCTCGATCCTTCCCTCCCGTTCAACAATCTGCACCCGTTCTTTAATACGGGCAAGCTTTGACATTTCCATCTCCAGCAAGGATTGGATTTCATTTTCTTTAAGCCTCAGCATGCCCCGAATTTGTTCGGCTGGTATATTCTCGTGAAGCAATTGCGCAATCTGCTGCAAGGAGAACCCCAATTCCTTGAAGATGACAATTCGATTGATTTGCAGAAGTTGTTCGGCACAGTAATATCGATACCCGCTCGTATCATCGATTTTTGCTGGTTTTAGAATTCCAATCTGATCATAATAACGCAACGTTTGCAGCGGAATTCGACTCAGTCGGGAAAACTCGCTGATTTTGAACAATTCCACACCTTCTCTCCCATTACTTCGATCCGAGTATAAACCTTCTAGTCGGGTATAAAGTCAAGAACTTCCTTTCATATACCAAAAGCGTTTCTACAAAAAAAAAACGCCCAGATCCTTTTCGAATCTGGGCAGCCTCTTCATTTCTTATCTTCCTCTTGATTTCCCGGCAGATTGACTAAACGGTTTTCCGCCCTTCGCAGAGCGTGCTGCTCCACCTTTTCCCGCTTTTTTGGCATCGCCTGGCTTCACGGATTTACCCGCTTTACGTGCCGCAATCGCTTCTGCCTTCTTACGGTTTTTCTCGTACTGCGTTTGCATTTCACCCAGTTCACGCGCCATCTTCTTTTTGTAGCCTGGTTTTACCTTTGTCTTTTTCTTCAAGGCTTCACGTACAGGAGAAAACTCTTTGTCTTTTTCCTTCTGTTGCTCTTTCGCCTGTTGTGCACGCAGTTCAATGAAATGAGCTTCCCGTTCTTCCGCACGTTGACGGCGCCCCTCATCCAGATGGCGACCTACCTGCAAAATTCTTTCCTCGATCGATGCCTTCGTGGCTTTGGCAAAACGCCCCATCAAATTCTTCTGACGAGGAGAAATGAGGGAGATGGCTTTTCCTTTTTGTCCCGCACGACCCGTACGTCCAACGCGGTGAATGTAGCTGTCCACGTCATTCGGCAAATCGTAGTTGATGACATGTGTTACGCCTTCTACGTCGAGTCCACGAGCCGCGATATCAGTCGCGATCAAGTATTGGAAACGAATCTCGCGGAATTGCTTCATCAGTTGTTCCCGCTTGTTTTGGGACAAATCACCGTACAGTGCTTTCGCAGAGAGGCCATTTTCCTGCAATCGAGCCGTAAGCTGCTGTACACGTACTTGCGTATTGGCAAACACGATGGTCAAGAACGGCTGCTCTTGCTCCAGCACATCGACGAGAGCGTCCGTCTTATCGCTTTGGTTCACGACATAGTAAAATTGTTCAATGCGCTCAACAGTCTTCTGCTTGCCCTCGATCTTGATATGCGGTGGCTGCTTCATGAAGCGGTGCGCCAGTCTTTTCACCAAATCAGGCATCGTAGCAGAGAACAACAGCACCTGACGCTGGGAAGGCGTGTGGACGATTACTTGCTCCACATCTTCCAAGAAGCCCATTTCCATCATTTTATCTGCTTCATCCAGCACTAATGTGGAGATGCGTCCGAAATGGAGCGATCCGCGCTTCATATGATCCAGCACGCGCCCTGGTGTTCCGACTACAACATGAACGGTTTCTTTCAGTTTGCTCAGTTGCCTGTCGATATCCGTTCCACCGTGTAGAGACAGCACATTTACATTCAGGTGCTTACCCAGTTTTTCTACTTCTTTGGCAATCTGAATGGAAAGCTCACGTGTCGGAGTGAGGATGAGCGCTTGAATATCGCGTTTTCCCTCTTCCAATGCGTTGAGGATCGGCAGCATGAAGGCAGCTGTTTTTCCCGTCCCTGTCTGAGCTTGTCCGATAAGATCTTTGCCTTCCATAATGAGAGGAATAGCTTCCTCTTGAATTTGTGTCGGTTCTTTATAATACAGGTCTTGAATCCCTTGCATCAGCTCCGGACGAAAACCAAAAGACGCAAACGATTTTGCCATAACTTCCACTTCCTTTCACAAGCGAACCGATTCGCCACACCATGACTGCATGGACAGTGGATGCGATAAAACCGGTTCTCATCAATCAAAATTCATCCTAGGCAGGTTGTTGCCCTTGCGAAATCCTATCCTATCTATACTAAAGGAGTACTCTCGAAAAAACAACTAAACCGTTCAACTCCCGGGTATTTTTCTCCGAGGCTCGTGATCACAAAACCTCTCCATCCTCACAAAAAACACCCTCTCCATCGCATTCATACATGCATGGAGAGGGTTTCGCCTACCTCATCTATCGAGCAGGTGTTGAACCGTTTCCTTATCGAGCTTCCTTATGACAGCTGTCAGCAGCTGGGCAGCCTGCTCGAAATCACTTTTTGCCATAATCGCATTATGGCTGTGAATATACCGCGTCGCAAAGCCGACAACAATCGACGGGCAGCCAATGCCGCTTGTATGGAATTTCGCCGCGTCTGTTCCGCCTCCTGCGAGTGCATCCACCTGGATATTGATGCCGAGCTCCTCTGCTGTGTCGAATACGAGATCGCGCAATCCGGTATGCGGAATCATCGTGGCATCAAATAACATGACGAGCGGACCGTCTCCAACATTGCAGGTCATCGGATACGATTCATTTCCAGGCGTGTCATATGCGAGTCCAACATCAACAGCAAAAGCAATATCTGGTTCAACCAGGTTCGCTACTGTGCCAGCACCGCGAGTCCCAACTTCTTCTTGCACGGTTGCACCGGCGTATACCACATTCGGATGCTCTTCGGACTGCAATCGTTTCAGCACCTCGATTGCCAGCGCACACCCCGCTCGATTATCCAGTGCCTTTGCGACCCACAGCTCTCCGTCACGCATCGTCGTAAAATCACTGTCAGGGACAATCCAATCACCAGGTCGAACACCCATTTCCTTCGCACCTGCTTCATCTTTTGCCCCGATGTCAATGTACAAATCCTTGAGCTTCATGACTTTTTCCCGCTCTTCTTTTTCCAGCGCATGTGGTGCCTTTGAACCAATAAGCCCGAGATACTCACCCTTGCGTGTCTTGACCTTCACGCGCTGTGAGAGGATATTGTGCGTCCACCATCCACCGAGCTGGATAAAACGCAAGTACCCTTTTGGCGTGATATGCGTCACCATGAAGCCCACTTCATCCAAATGTCCCGCGAGCAAAATTTTCGGACCGTTTTCTGCTCCCGTCTTCTTCCCGAGTACCCCACCCAACCGATCCTTTACCAGCTCGTCGCTGAGAGGCTGTAAGTACTCCTCCATCTTCACCCTGACTTCGCGCTCGTGCCCAGGTACTCCGTCCGTTTCCGTCAAATCCTTGATCAATTTCGTGAGATCGTCCATCCTTTATCTCCTTTTCGATACTGACGTATACCCTTTTTGATTTCTGGAAACCGCTTACGAAATCCTTTTATTTCCAAGTCCCCTATACCCTATTTGTTATTGTTTCCCCAACCAGTGTCCCGAATGCGCTCGAGTACTTATTCATGCTGTCATATTTGATTGAGTGGCCTTAGTAGCAGTTTCTTGTTCTTGCCCAACCTTTTTCGTAATCCTATGAAATAGCACGAGACAAATCAGTCCCATCCCTACAAAAATTCCGGTGATCGCAACGTTGGGAACCCACGCACTGACAAGAATAAACACACCTGCACTGCTGACTCCCACGATGCTAAACAGAGAATGTACAGCCATATACGTGCTCCGCGCATGATCCGGCACCATACTGGCGAGTAACGCTTGTTTGACCGGAATGTGCATCACTTCACCCAACGTCGCGAAGAACATGACAATGAGCAAGACACCGGGAGAGCTGCTGAAGCTAATCCATGCATACCCGCAAAAATACAGGACCAAGCCAGACAGGAGCACGGTCCGATCTCTCATGCCCTTCAACACGTAGGAGATCAAAACGGTCAAGCAGACAACCAGCAGCGTGTTTTCTGTTTTTAATAGGCCTAACAAGTTCATCCCATCTACCTGAATGGCAAGAAACGAAAATAACTGCTCAGGCTCCGGGATATCTTGCACGAAACGAAGGCCGATGACATTGGTCAATTGCTCCTCTACAGCTACAATGAGCAGATTCGCTATGGTAAACAGTAGAAAAATCCGATGCTTGAGCACTTCTTTATAAGCTCCCATGACATCTGCCATAAAAATCGAATCTTTTTGCCTTTGTTTGCTAGACGCCGAGCGTGCACGTTTTTCTGGCACATACGTTTCCTTGATAAACAGGATCGTAATGGCGAGCGAAATCGCGATGCTTACAGCCACACCGAGAAATAGGGCAAAGTAATGCTTGTCGAACAAAAAAGCACCTACCAATCCTCCTACGGCTACCGCCAGATTATTCAACCAATAGGAAGCCGTAAAAATCGCTCGCCTGTTTTCGGGATGACTCACATCAATGATGAGTGCTTGGTAAGCAGGACCCGACGCCCCCAAACAAAAGTTATGGAACAGAAACAAAATAAATGTCACATAGGGCAGCTGAATCCAGGGCGAGTTGACGGTGGCCACACCAAGAAAACAGAGGAGGATGACCGCCTCGCATCCAACAATGACTTTTTTTCGCCCGATCCTGTCCGCCACATATCCCCCTGCAAAAGAGCCTGCGACATTCGCTGCCATCACGCCTAAAAACATAAAGCCCGTGACCACCGTCCCCAATTGCTTGGAGAAAAAAACAATCAAATACGGAGTCACCGTCATGCTTGCCATCGTCGTCAAAAATTGTAACATCAGTCTAATCTGGATGTTGCTGTCGAACTTCCTAAAACGCATTGTGACCACTCCTCTTTCTCGCAATGATTGATTAATCAATCATTTATATTCCAAAAAAAGACCGATGGAGAATGCTAGCGATTCTTCGGTCCAAAAAGCTGCATGGCAACCGGAACAAATTTTTCCCACATGTTACTTTGTGGCTCATCGGTCAAATTCACACGCAGACCAATTAACAGACTCATGTATGCTGTTGCCACGTATTTGGAATCTTGGACATGCAAAAATCCTTTCTCTTGTCCGTTGACCAAGAGCTCGGCAATTTTCGAACGAAAGAGGTTGTGAAACGCGTCTAGCTCAGAAAAAGAATAGGGAAAGCGATTGTAGTAGCCAACTACTTGTACGACCAGACGCAAGTACGAATCGAACGCAGCGAACATCTTGATGTGATTGGTCACCATTCTCTCTAATTCCAATAATGGCTCAGATGCTCGGGGATCAAAGTCCAGCAGTTTGACGGAATGCTCTTGCAATGGCTCCGTAACAGCTGCATGAAAGAGCTGATCCTTGTTTTCAAAGTACGTGAAAACACTGCCAAAGCTCACTCCCGATGCCTTCGCGACTTTTGCAATGGTGGTATCATCATAGCCGCGCTCGGCAAACAGGAGAATTGCCTGCTGGAGAATCGTTTCCCGCTTTTGCTTCATTTTTAGCACTTGTTCTTCTGAAAGTGGCATACTGTACAGGCTCCTTGCCAATGAATGATTAATCGATCAATCGTTACTTGCATTATAGTACCGGCTTCCAGCATTTGCAAAGATTTTTGTCTCATCTGATTTCCACAAAAACAAAAACGGCTGGCGCTTGTGACCAGCCGTTTGCTATTCTTACTTCGCTAATTCATAGATCGCTTGCGCGTAAATCGCTGTCGCTTTGATCAGATCATCCACGAAAATATATTCATCTCGCTGGTGGGCACTGTCAGGACGACCTGGGAAAAGCGGTCCGAATGCTACCCCAACATCCAGCGATCGGCCGTAGGTAGCGCCGCCAATTGCAATGATGCCAGCTTCCTCGCCCGTTTGTTCCGTATACACGCGTTGCAGTGTCGTCACCAAAGGATGATTCGGATCGACGCGGTGCGGTGTCAGATGCTCTGCCACTTCGAGCGAAAATGCCCCTTCACTGAAGCGTTCAGCAAGAACGGCCGACCATTTTTCGAAGGCAACAGAATGTGGGTAACGGATGTTCAGACGGAAAAGCGCATCCTGCTTTTCGTCATACTCGATCACACCTGTGTTTAGTGTGAGCGCACCCATTTCTTCATCATCATGTGCGATGCCGAGCGCTTCCCCGTAATGCTGCTTGTGCAAATAACGATCAGCCAAGCTTACAAATCCAGCGCCGCGTTCATCCAAGGACAAGGTGCGCAAAAAGTGAATGAGCTCAGTACCTGCGTTGACACCTTTGCTCGGGTCCATTCCGTGAACCGAGACGCCCTCCATATGCAGAACTACGAGGCCGTCCTGCTCCTCTGCCTTGCCTTTCAAGCCAGTGGCGTCCAAGTGCTGACGATAACTTTGTGCAATTGCCTCACTATTCGAGCCGATTGGCGCAAGTGTTGCTACAGCCTTGTCTGGAACCATGTTCATCCGCAAGCCAGCCTGCAAGGAAACGAGCTTTGCCTCCATATTTTCCGCAGCAGGTATTCCAAGGCTTTGGAAGGATGCAAGCGTCTGGCGCAACGACAGATCGGTCAAGCCTTTTTCCGCATAGATCAGCGGGAAGTCTGCATCTGGCGTAAAGCCCATCGTCGGCATTTCTTCCGTTTCAAAATACGTTTTCACACACTGCCAGCTCGACTCTTCATCCGTACCGAAAATAAAGCGCACGCGCTTCGACAGCGGCAATCCCAGCTCCATCACGATCTTCGCCGCGAAAATGGCCGCCATCGTCGGTCCCTTGTCGTCAATCGCACCACGAGCCACCATGCGTCCATCCACGATCTCGGCTGCATACGGTGGCGTACTCCAGCCATCGCCTTCCGGTACGACATCGACATGGCTCAGAATGCCGATCAATTCCTCACCTTGTCCGAATTCAGCGTGCCCGGCATACCCCCGGACATCCTTTGTTGTCATGCCTGCTTTTTCACACACGCCTAGCGCAAAATCAAGCGCTTGCCGAATCCCTTCTCCAAAAGGAGCCCCTTCGCGTGCTGTTTCGGGGTCCAATACGCTTTTCATTTGCAAAAATTGTTGGGTCGTCGCAATCAGTTCATCCTTGCGTTTATTTGTTTCCTCCAGCCAATTAACGCTTGTCATTCTCTTCTCCAGTCCCCTCATTCATACTTCCTTCGTCCATTGCCGCATCGATGTCGAGATCCAGCTCAACCAACGATAACAATGACTCCATCGGCACTTCTTTTTTCGTAAATTCTGCTTGGGCGTCTTTAATTTCGTCCCGGATGTTGTTCATTTCACTATCCAGCTTGTAAGATGCCTTGGCAGCCTCGAACAATCTTTGCCGTATATCGGATGGAATAATTCCCTCGTATTTATAATTCAGCGAGTGCTCAATCGTCGCCCAAAAATTCATTCCCAATGTGCGAATCTGAATTTCTACCGGAATGGTCACTTGACCACCCGCCATCATGATTGGATACTCCACAGCCAGGTGATAGCCGCGATAGCCGCTTTCTTTTGGGGTAGAGACATAATCCTTCTCCAAATACACACGCATGTCTCCCCGGTTACGGATCATCTCTACAACTGCAGGTATATCATCAATAAACTGACAAATGACGCGGATCCCCGCGATATCGCGAATTTCCCAGCAGATATTCTCATCAATCGGAAACTGCAAGCGGTTTGCCTTGTTGTAAATACTCGGGATCGATTTGACCCTGCCCACCGCAAACTCAATCGGTGAATGCTCCTTGCGTTTGCGCAGCTCGTTACGGATATTTTTAATTTTGACTTTGATTTCTTCTACAGCTTGTTCGAACGGTAGCAGATATAGTTCCCAATCTAGTTTGTGCACGCTTACGTCCCTCCGGCTTGAAACTCTCCATCGTCCTTATCATTCAACATTTTGTGTGAGATATCCTTCCAAAATACAAAAAGAGACGGGAGAAAAGGCAGTTTTCACTGGCTTTTACTCCGTCCCTCTTTTCTTAATTTTCACGCGAAACAAAGGTTGCAAGGGAGCTCCTCAGCTCTTCTGCTAGAATAGCCAACTGATTGGCAGCAGCTGCGATGAGCTCCATCGCTGCACTCTGCTCCTCTACCGCAGCCGAGATGCTTTGGACACCAGCAGCCGCTTGCATCGATGCGGACGATACTTCCCCAGCGACTACAGCTACCTGCTGGGCATCTGGCGCCATACGCTTGAAGGCTTCACTGACACCGTTGATTTCTTGCGACACCCCGAGGATGTTTTCCTCGATGTGCTGGAACATCTCTTGCGATTGGTGTGCTGTCTTCATGCCACGGGCGGTCGTTTGGGCACCCTCGACCATTCTGGATACTGCTTCCTTCGTATCCTTTTGTACGTCTCCAATCATGCCTACGATCTGCTGGGCAGCACTGTTGGTGTCTTCTGCCAACTTGCGCACTTCTCCTGCGACGACGGCAAATCCCTTGCCATGCTCTCCTGCTCTGGCTGCTTCGATCGCAGCATTCAAGGCGAGCAGATTGGTCTGTCGGGCAATCTCTGTAATGACAGAGATAATTCTCGAAATGTCCTTCGAGCGCCCTTCCAATACGTAAATGACATCCGTTGCAGCTTCTACCGAACGATTGATTTCGTCCATGCTGTCCATCACATCTGCGATCGCGCGTCTGCCTGCGTGTGCATGCTGCTTCATTTCTTCCGCAGATACGGTCACCCGTTCCACATTTTCCGTTACGACCGCCACATCTTTCGTCAAATCAACAGCCAGATTCAAGGTTTGTCCCATTTTTTCCACCTGACTGTCAGCGGATGCAGCCACTTGATCGACGACGAGTACAATTTGTTGACTGGAAGCGGCAATCTCACTGGTGTTTCCCTGAATATTTCGCACCGCCCCGGAAACGGAAGCAGCTGCCTGCTGAATCTGAAACAAAATCTTGCGCAGTTGCTTCTGCATCGTAACGAGAGATCCGGCCAGTTCTCCTAATTCATCTTTTCGTCTTAATAGCTTGTCAGGAATCTCCCGCGAAAAATCACCATGCCCGATCCGCTCTGCGACAGCAAGCATGCCGCGAAACGAGCGGCGAAGCCAATTTGCTGTAAATAACGAGATGATGACGATGAGCACGAGTACCGCACCATTAAAGGCAATCATGGCATCCCGAATGCGGGTTGGGCCCTCCAGTATTTCGGTCATATTCATCTCTGCCAATATCGCCCACGTCTTCTTCCCTACTTTGACCTGATCGTAGGACACAAGCACTTGCTGTCCTACGTAATCCATGCTTTCGACCGTTCCTTCGGATTGTTGGGTGAGCAAGACTTGATCGACAATCGGCGTATCTACTTTTTGCTGCAACAACGTATTTGGTCCACTGCCCAGTTGCGATCTCATGAGCTTGTCCGGACCGCCAACTAAGTAAATCTTCCCGGTTTCCCCCAGCCCTTCCCGTTGGTTGAATATTCTTGAAATATAATCCATCGAGACTTCGACTGCTATTTGCCCGATGATGTAGCCTCGTTCGTAGATCGGCGCTGTAATGTATACCCCTGGCGCCCCTCCAGATGGTTCGTAAATGCCTAGATCTGACATTTCTGCGCTTTGGGTTTTCTGGACTTGCTGCACAGTCTGACCAAGTACAGAGTCAGCGTGTGGGCCTGTCAGGAGATTGGTACCAAAATCAGCCTGCGGCTTTGTCTCGTACACAATGTCCCCTTGTGCATTCAACAGAAAGGCATTTACGAAGCCGTAGCGAGCGACCTCCATCTTCAATTCGTTTGTATACCGCGCTTGTACTTCTTCATAAGCAGGCGATTCCAGGCCTTGCCGCCACGCGTCCTCAAACAAAGAAAGGGCAGACATTACCGTTCCCGATGCAGCCAACGTATCCACGTTCCTGGCTCGCTCGCGAAAGTAATTTTCCACCTGTTCCTTGTTGCTGTGACGCAGCGCTTCCAGTGTAGCGGCACTTCCATTCAACAATTCCTGCTTGGATTCTTGATAAGCAAAAACTCCCGCTGCCGTCAGCGGTACACTTCCTGCCAATAGTAGTACGAGCAAGATACGAGCGCCTAACTTCATGGAAAAGCCCCCTATTTTTTCCAGTATCTTTTTCTGATATACTAATAGAATATTATTTATATTTCTACTATTCATATGAATATAGTACCAGAAAAGGAAAAAGGAAGGCTAGACCAAATGTATCAGGCTGTTTCGAAAATCATAGCAATCTCGTCGCACATCGGAAGCTTGGAGCAGTTAATGCAATCCTTCCAAGCCTTTTGCGGCAGTGTTTCTTTGGCAACCAACCAAAATCCGCACTTTTCAAAAAACACCTGTTGATAGGTCAGGGCCAGTACACGCTTAATTCCCAGAAGGCGGCATTGCTCAACCAAATGAAGAACTAGATGTTTCCCAACGCCCATCCCCTTCGCTTTTTCCGAGATAGCCAAGGAGCGGATCTCAGCCAGATCCTCCCATAAAATATGTAGGCCTGCGACACCTACGACCGAATCTCCATCATGAGCGACAATAAAGGATTGCAAGTTTTCTAAGAAAGACAGCTTCGTACGTGGCAGCATCAAGCCTTGTTGTGCATATTCATTAACGATCTCCAACATGGCATCCACGTCTTTCATCGTAGCCTGACGTACTGCCAGTGCTTTTGCAACACCCATTTTACTCTCCTCCACTCCATGCATTTCGAGCCTGGTATGATTTAATATTTATTCATTATAGTATATAAATATACATTCGTACTGCGCAGAAGTCTATCCTTTTTTCACCTAATTTATGCTTAATTGTATGAACGATTCTTTTGTTAGATAACGGTTGTGTTATAATCAAGCGTACGAGTTCTTAAGGAGGTGCTACATAACTTGACGACGAGACGGGAACGGAAAAAGCGCGAAACACGCGAAAAAATCTTCAATTCTGCCATCAAGCTTTTCAAAACGCACGGCTTTGAAGCAACCACAATCGACATGATTTCCGAAGAAGCGGATGTTGCACGCGGTACGATCTTTCTGCATTTCACTTCAAAAGAAGCCATTCTCGCTAACTGGGGATATGAGCGTCTGCATGAAATAGAGGAGCGTCGGGAAGAGTGGGACTATGGTAACGACTGCAAGTCGAAGGTGCTGCGAATCTACAAGATCATGAATGAAGTCACCATCACCAATTTCGATTTCATCAAAGTCGTCGTAGAATCCTCGATGAAACATCGAAAAGTACTTGAGAACGAAAAGAACATGTACTTTGAATTGCGCCAACTGTTCGCTGACCTGATTGAAGAAGCGCAAGAAAAAAATCAATTGAAAAGCAAATTCAACCCCCTGGTCGCTGCGAATATGTTGGAAAACATTTACTATAACGCTCTTTATGATTGGGTACGCAGCGAAGGCGCCTGGGCACTCGAAGAAATCATGGAAGAGAAGGTCTCTATCGTATTCGAAGGGCTGGTCGTGGAATAATCCGACTGACCAGCCCTTCGAATGTGACTATTTATGATTTATTCGAAATAGGCCCATTTGTACTGCGCGTTTCCTAGACCTGAAATGACTACGCCTTTCAACTTGGGGTTCTGCGCATACACCGTAGACTTGAAGTAAAACGGAATGACTGGCATTTCGTCCACCAAGATTTTCTCAGCCTCTTGCAAGATCGCTTTTCGTTTGGCAGCATCCTTCTCTTTGGCAGAAGCCGCCAATAGATCGGCATATTGACGATTCTCCCAACGAGTATGGTTGTTGCCTTCCTTCGTTCGGAATATTTCTAGGAAGTTGATCGGATCGTTGAAATCCCCCGTCCACCCCATCCGCGCTACTTGGTACTTCCCGTTTTTCACGTTTTCATAGTAGACATTCCATTCCTGATTCTCCAGCTTGACATGCACACCCAAGTTTTTTTGCCACATGTCCTGTACGGCTTGCGCGATTTTGGTCTGTGCTTCCTCCGTATTATAGGATAGAGTAATCGGCGGGAGCTGGTCGATGCTGGCATACCCTTCTTCCTTCATGCCTTCCGCCAATAGCTGCTTGGCTTTTTCCAGGTCGTTGTCTGTAAACAAGCCTTGCTCGTTCTCAGCAAACATCGTAGGCGGCACTACGGCTGTCGCAACCAGTTCCCCTCCTTGTGTGATGTTTTCCACGATGTCTTTCCGGTTGATCGCGTATGAAAAGGCTTGGCGAATTTTTTTGTTGTGGAAAGGCTTTTGCTCTGTGTTGAATTCATACCAGTACGTCCCGGCTTTTGGGGTGATCACCAACAATCCTTTATCCTTCAAGGTCGGCATCGCATCGAGCGGAAGATTGCCAGCCGGGGCACCTGCCCAATCGAGATCGCCGCTCTCCAGCATGGACAGCTCTGTATTCGCGTCATTGATCATATTCATTCGATTTTGGTCAGCTTGACAGCGTCTGCTTCCCAATAATGCTCGTTTTTCGTAAGCGTTAGCTTGTTTTTATGCTCCCACGCAGCGAGTTTGAACGGTCCATTCGAGGTGTAGGCTGGTCCTGCTTCCTTCGCCCAGTCCGGATTGTCTTTCACCACTTTGGTATTTAGCGGAAAGTAGCTGTAAAAAGCCGTCAGCTCCAGAAAAAACGGCGTCGGGTTTTCCAGTTGGACGACCAGTGTCTTGTCATCTGTTGCCTTGACCCCGACCTCTTCGGGCTTCGCTTTGCCAGCAAAGGCCGCCTCTGCATTTTTCACATAAAACAGCTGGTAGGCATACTGGGAGCCGTTTTTGGAATCGAGTGCCCATTTCCAGGCGTTTTCAAAATCGTGCGCAGTTACAGGATCGCCGTTCGACCACTTCGCATTGTCACGAATCGTAAAGGTGTACGTCAACAAATCGTCTGATGCCTTGATTTCCTGGGCCATGGCAGGCTGTGGAACGCCCTTGTCGTCAATGCGAGTCAGTCCCTCAAACGTCTGAAAAATAACATTGGATGACCAAACATCCGAAATGAGTCCGGGATGAAGAGAGAGCGGTTCTGTAAAGTTATTCAGTCTGAGTATTTGTTCGGGTTGCCCAGATGCATTAGCAGGTGTAGCTTCTGCCGTTGGTTGTGTGGCAGGTTTTGCTGCTTCCTGTGGTTGTCCGCATGCAGCAAGCGCTAAAGCCAAACCTGCTGCGAAAAAAGCTTTTCCTGTTTTTTGCCACCATCGGTTTATGGAACGTCGCATGGTCTATTCCCCTTCGCTCGGGAGCCTTCGCTGTTCTTCTCGCTGCTGCCATTCTTTCAGCTCGCTTTTGATTTGATAGAGTTCTGCACGTGTTTCGAGCTTGAACGCTTTTAATTCACTCCTGATGACAGCCAACTCATGTAAGAGTCGCTCCCACACCTCTTGTTCTTTGTCCATGTTCGCCTCCTTTTTCGATCGTATACACGGCAGGCAGTTGAATCGTCACCTGCGTTCCGTGCCCGTATTCACTCTGAAAGTGGATCGTCCCTTGCATCGCCTCGATGATCCGGCAGGTTACCATCAAGCCGAGACCTGTTCCTTTTTCCTTTGTAGAATAAAAAGGCAGCCCAATCGAGTTCATTTAAGACCAATCGGATGTATTCCACGTTTTTCGGATTCGTCTCCTCACGCAACAATTGGACAAAGCCTCGTACCACTGTGAGTGGATTGCGCACTTCATGGGCGACACTGGCTGCCAGCTCGCTGATCAGGTTCAGCTTTTCCGAACGTTCGACCTGCTTGCGGATCATATGAGATTCCCGAATAAACTCGATGAAATAACCGGCTCCACCTTGTACGATCAAAGCGAGGTAGCCAATTTCCACTAGCGGCTCCAGGTAATCGTTATGAGAACGCCATCGCCACCCAGAACGATCCTTACAACAAGCATCACCAAAATCGTCAAAATGCCCGGGATATAACCCGCTTATAAAATGGTAATAATGATCGGTATCGAGCGTAAATCGTACGCCATACCATTACTGAGTTGTACTGGAAAGCTCATCGCCAAAATGACACGGATCGAGCTACAAACGATAACCATTGATGACTTGACGCTTATCTTGTTCGAGGTTATGTCTTTGATGATTAACATATATCGGTCCCTGTATATCTCAGAACATTTTGATTTTTCTTACAGAATACCATCACTAGGTGTCTTTCTGGAAGGCACATTTTCAACATCTGGCAGAAAGGATGTTTTTGTTGCGGTGACCAGCACATTTCCCTATGATGAAGAAGAGCTTGTTTGAAGACCTTGGAGGTAATGACATACAAATGCGAAATGGTATAAAACGTGAAGATATCGAGCTGTTGGCACCTGCTGGTAACTGGGACTGTTTGAAGGCAGCCGTAGCCAATGGAGCCAATGCCATCTTTTTTGGGGTAGAAAAGTTCAACGCGCGTGCGCGTGCTGAGAACTTCCAAATGGCGGAGCTGCCTGAGATTATGGCTTATTTGCACATGTACGGGGTAAAGGGCTTCCTTACCTTTAATATTCTCGTTTTTGAAAATGAACTAGAGGATGCACGCGAGTTGATAGACGCCTGTATTCACGCTGGCGTAGATGCTGTGATCGTACAAGACCTCGGTCTTGTAAAGATGATCCGCGAGATTTCTCCAGACTTCCCGATTCACGGCTCTACACAAATGACGATTACTTCGCCGGAAGCGGTGGAGTTCACGAAGCCATTTGATATGGAACGCGTGGTACTCGGTCGTGAAAATTCATTAAAAGAGATCAAAAAAATCGGAGAAAAAGCAAAGTTGCCGATGGAAGTATTCGTCCACGGTGCCTTGTGCGTTTCTTATTCCGGACAATGCCTGACCTCAGAAATGTGGGGGGGACGCTCGGCAAACCGCGGAGAGTGTGCCCAAGCCTGTCGCTTGCCGTATGACCTGATGGTAGACGGTGTGCAAAAGGATATGGGAAATATCGCTTACGTGCTGTCCCCGAAGGATTTGGCTGCCATCGATTTGGTTCCTGAATTGATCGAGGCTGGCGTGACTTCCTTTAAAATTGAAGGTCGTCTGAAAACACCTGAATACGTGGCAAACGTCGTGAGTAAATACAATGCCGCCATCGAGCGCTATTTTGCTGGACAAGATACAGGACCAACCGAGGTAGAAGTACGCGAGCTGCAACAAAGCTTCTCTCGCGGGTTTACACACGGATTTTTGACTGGGACAAACAACAAGCAGCTCGTAGATGGATCGTTCCCGAAAAGCCGCGGTGTGTTTTTGGGAACCGTGAAAAAACTGCTTCCTACAGGCGTTTTGGTGGAAATCACTGCTCCTGTCAAACGCGGAGACGGAATCGTGTTCGACGCGGGTGATCCCACGCAAAAAGAAGAAGGCGGTCGCATCTACGATATTTTGAGCCGCAGTAAAAAAGTAGAAGGCGAAGTTTCCAAAGGCATGTACGAAATCGTTATGGGACGCAATGACGTGAATCTGAAGCGTCTTCACGTCGGTGACCGCGTATGGAAAACAAGTGATCCTGAGCTGGATCGTCGCCTGCGCAAAACGTTCGAGACAGAAAAGCCTTATCGCACCTTCCCACTGTCTGTTCACGTAAGCGGCAAGCTGGGTGAAAAGCTTAGCGTCACTTGGGTGGATAAACAGGCGAATCACGCTGTCAGTGTTCCTTCTGAGGTGCTTTTGGAGACTGCTTTGAAGCGTCCTCTGACGGCTGAATTGCTGCACGATCAACTCAGCCGTCTGGGCGGAACCATTTTCCACCTGGAAGCTCACGATCTGACTGTCGATCTCGAAGGGGATCTCATCGTACCTGTCAGCGAGTTGAACCGGATGCGTCGTGACGCGGTCGAACAGCTCGTGTTCCTGCGCTCTAAGCCGCCGATTTATCACCATCACGATATCAACGTATACGCGGATGCCCCGAAGAGCCAGCCAGTGGAAAAGCCGCTCCTGACAGCACTGTGCCGCTCGCTTGAGCAATTGGAAGCAGCCGCGCAAACCGATGTGGACTTCCTCTACGCTGACTTTGAATTCGTCAAGCAGTATCCAGAGGGTGTCAAGCTGGCCCATAAGTACGGGAAAAAGATCGGGATTGCTACGATGCGCATTCATATGCCGGATGAAAACGGTGTCCTTGCCCTGATCGCGAAAAGCAAGCCAGACGCTATTCTGGTGCGCAATACGGGAGCACTCTACTACTACTTGTCTCGTCGTGATGAAATCGACATTCCACTGATTGGCGATTTCTCCTTGAATGTCGCGAACCACAAGGCAGTTGAGCTGTTCCTGGCAACAGGTCTTGAGCGCGTCACGCCATCGTACGATCTGAACATCCAGCAAATGGTCGATATGCTCAGCCGCTCAAACGCTGCGAACATGGAGCTCGTTATCCACCAGCACATGCCGATGTTCCACACGGAGCACTGCGTATACTGCACATTCATGAGTGAAGGTACTGACCATACAAACTGCGGAACTCCATGTGAGACCTCCCGCATTTCTTTGAAAGACCGCGTCGGTTTCTCTCACCCTATACGTGTGGATACCGGTTGCCGCAATACCGTTTATAACGCGATTGACCAGTCAGGTGCTGAGTACTTGAGTGAGTTCCGCTCCCTGAATGTCGGTAGCTATCGCATCGAGTTTTTGGAAGAAGAGCCAGAGCGCGTGAAAGAGGTAATCAGTCTGTATCGCAAGGCATTGCGCGGAGAAGTGAGTGGTACACACGTATGGCGTACACTGAAAGCAACCAACCAGTTGGGCGTCACACGTGGGCAACTGACGAAATAAATACCAGCTTTGATGAGAGGAGAGAGAAAGTATGGCTGACCTGAATCAACCGACTGTAGAAAACCTGGCCGTTATTATCGAGGGCATCAAAGCAAAGCTGAACATGGCGAATACGGCGGTGATGCGCCCGGAGGATTTCGATCTCGTTCATTACGAGGATTTGCTGTACCTGTACAACATGGTGCAGAAAAAAGCGGCGTTTGGTATCAATGAAATGACCGCCATCGTTGAAGAACTGGGTGCGATGAGAAAGCAATCCTAGTTTTTACCCTGATCAAATAAAAAAGCGTCGCTCCTGTACGTGGAGGGACGCTTTTTTGCGCGGTTTTATTTTTGCAAGGAAACGGTAAACGTATGGAACTTGATGTTTTTTCCATGCTTTTGTATCGTCTCGATTGCCGATTGGATCAGTGTTTCTTTCCCTTTGCCATCGATTTCGACACCGCCACCGTTCGTAGGCCATGACATATATGGCGTGATCGTTAATTCTTTTACATCCGCTGCCACTGGGTCGAAACGTCTTGTACCCGTGAGATACTCTTTGCCGTCGGACTTTTTACCTTGGCTGCCGCCTGAGTACGCTCCCAGCTCGTTCCCTTTTTCATCAACCACCTTGAATTCCAAATAGCTCGATAAATACCCAATTTCCTCCGTTACTGCCTGGAAGCTCACAACCAGCCCTGCTGGACCCATTGTGACATCCGAAATCGTCAGGTCAATGCCTCCAGCTTGTTGCTTGTGATTAACCGGAATGCGTTTCGTATCTGTACGTTCACTGATTGGTAGGGAGAAGCTCCACTTCTTGCCGTCCTCCCCCTGGAGGCTCAACCCTAGCTTGAACTCCTGAGGCAAGCCATTCATTGCGTCGATTTCGACAATTCCGGTCGCAAGCGTCGGAGTAATTTGTGTTTGGGTGCTGCTTCCTGCATATCCAAATGCTTCCCCGTTCACTGTCAAATCTAGTGAGGAGCCTAAATAATGCTCTCCGACAGCCTCCTTCGTTTCTAATGTGTACCCAATCGTAAAGCGTGTCCCATCATAGTAGACTTCATTGACAGTAATCGCGTTTCCACCCACTACCTGCGACTCGCCGATGACAGTCGTTAAGCCTTTTTCACTCGCTTGCTTCAATCCGCTGTCACCGTAAGTCGCGAATATCGATCCGATCAGAGGCACCTTGGAGACCAGGTTCGCCATCGCGGGTGAGACAGTCGCTGAGCTAAACAAAATACCTACTGCAACGACCGCAGCCCCTGTGCTATACACCAGCTTCCTTTTGTTTAGGCGTTTTCTTTGTGGGGATGCTTCTCGAACCGTTTTGGTGATAATGTCGTCCAGCTTCTCTGTAGGGACCGGAATGCGATCTACTTGCTCTTTATAGGCATGAATTTTTTCTCTCATTGAAATACTCCCCTTTCAGCTTCTTCCTTAATAGAGTTAGCCCTCTGTGTATGTTCGTTTTCACGGTGCCTTCCGGGCAATCTAGCAAGGCTGCGATTTGCTTTACAGAATAGTCCTTATAAAATCGTAGCAAGAGAACCGTTACATACTTTTCTTCGAGCTCTTCCATTGCTTCCAAAAGGTCTATTCGTTCTTCCAGCCTTACACCTTCTGTATCTCGCATATTTTCGATCATGTCTTTACTTAGCGAAATGACCTTTCGCTTTTTAGCCAAATAGGCAATCGCCGTGTTGATCAAAATTCGCGTCAGCCATGTCGTAAAATATTGATCGTCCTTTACGGTTGAAATGGATATCAAGGCCTTATAGACTGTTTCCTGAAAAACCTCCAGCGCATCCTCTTCGTTGCGCGTGTACACGAAAGCCATCTTGTACAGATTTGCTTTTTCCTGATGCATGAGCATTTGGAATGCCTCTGAATCACCGGTCTTGGCGCGTGCAACGAGACCCAGCTTTTTGTTCAATCTGTTCCCCTCCTTTTCTCCCCTGTTAGAGAAATTAGGACTGTAAAACGTTTCACATTTTTTACCGAAATGAAAAAAGCCTGCTTTCATAGTCTACCGGAGACTACGGAAACAGACTCTATCCGTTACACTTTTTTCAACACAATGACTGCGTTGTGGCCGCCAAAGCCAAAGGAATTGGACATGCCGATGTCGAGCGTGGCTTTGCGTGCTGTATTTGGCACATAGTCCAGATCGCAGTCCGGGTCTTGCTCCTCCTGGTTGATCGTCGGGGGAATGATTCCTTCCTGCAAGCTCTTAATCAGGGCGATCGCCTCCGCACCCCCTGCTGCACCAAACATATGTCCCGTCATCGATTTGTTCGCGGTGATTGGTACATGGTACGCATGGTCGCCAAACAGCTTTTTGATCGCTAGTGTCTCGGAGCGATCTCCGATTTCTGTGCTGGTTGCGTGCGCGCTGATGACATTCACGTCTGTCGGTTGCACCCCTGCTTCCTGGAGGGCCCATTTCATCGCACGATAGGGACCGATTCCTTCTGGATGTGTCGCCACCATATGATAGGCGTCAGAGCTTGCCCCATAGCCAATCACCTCGGCATACATGCGGGCGTTTCTTTTCTTGGCGTGTGATTCTGATTCCAAGATTACAATTCCGGCACCCTCTGCCATGACAAACCCATCCCGCTTGGCATCAAATGGCCGACTCGCTCCTGCTGGATCATCATTTCTTGTAGACAATGCCGTCGCATTGCTAAAGCTGGCGAGAGATATGTCTGTCACTGCGGCCTCAGACCCTCCTGCGATGACGACATCCGCCCCGCCCGCCCGAATGAGCCGGAAAGCCTCTCCGATGGACGTATTCCCAATCGAGCAAGCAGTAACAGGTGACATTGTCGGACCGTATAGACCGTACTTGATGCTGATCATCGCTGCTGCCATGTTGGAAATTAGCATGGGAACAAGCGTCGGGCTGACCCGCTCAGGCCCTCGTTCACGAAGAACGTTATGCTGCTCAAGAAGCGTCCCTACCCCACCGATGCCAGAGCCTACATAAACCCCGATTCGCTCGCGGTCCAACTCGTCCAGCTGAAGTTCTGCATCCTCTAGTGCTTCTTCTACAGCAGCAAGGGCAAACTGGCAAAAGCGATCCATTCGCCGCGCTTCTTTGCGCCCAAACCGCTCCACCGGATCAAAATCTCGCACCAAACCTGCGATTTTCGTTTTATTTCGTGCTGTATCAAAAGTATCAATTGGAGAGATACCAGACTTTCCTTGCACGAGACTGTTCCAAAACTGATTCACTGAATTCCCTATCGGGGAGATTACTCCCATTCCTGTGACAACGACTTTTTCCATGGTAAGCCTCCTATTCGAGTGCCTTATGGAAATCATCTTGTCACACGAGTTATCCTATTACAAGTTGTTGTTTATCCTAGTATAATGAGTACTAGTCTAACAAACTTACCCAGTTGAGGAAAAGGAGGGTGTTCCATGAATCAGCAAACGCGTTTGCAGGCACTGTCTACTTTTTTGAAAGCGCAACGCGCCAAAATCCTGCCACAATCGATCGGGCTGGCTCCTGGGACGCGTAGAAGAACACCTGGGCTACGAAGAGAAGAAGTGGCTCAGCTTGCCGGGGTTAGCTCCACCTGGTATACATGGCTGGAACAAGGCCGCGATATCAAGGTCTCGCCTTCTGTTCTGGATGCGGTAGCAAGAGCCTTGCAGCTTACTGTCGATGAGCGCAAATATTTGTATGCGCTGGCACTGGATACAGGCACGGGTGTCGGGCAAGACGTGCAAAAAGATGAACCACCGCAGATCAATCCTGCCCTGAAACGAATCTTAAAAGAGTTGCGCTCGTGTCCAGCCATCATTTCAGATCGGCGCAGTCATATTGTGGGCTGGAACGAGGCAGCCGTACATGTCTTTCTTGATTTTGAACAAATCCCTTATGAAGAGCGCAATTTGATCCGACTGGTGTTTACGCGAAAGGAATTACGGCGGCTGGCCGTCAATTGGGAGCATTTCGTCAGTGGCTTTCTCGCGATTTTTCGCGCCAATTACGGTCAGTATGTAGAGGACGAGTGGTACGAGCAGTTTTTAAGCGAGATGCGGCAGGTTCATCCCGACTTTCACGATCTGTGGGAGCAGAGTCGCGTCAGCTCAGCGCCGGAGGTTTTACTGGAATTCCGTCATGCGAAGGTAGGGAAAATGCTCTTTGATCTGACTTCGCTGCAAGTCTCCGGGAATGCGGATTTGCGTTGCAGCATTTACACGCCTGACCCGAATTCTGCCACGGAGACAAAGCTGCGGCAGCTGATTGATCGGCCGGGTTCTTCTGTCCAACCTTAAAAATCTGGGTTGAGTCAACATGGTGGAGGAGAAGAAAAAGCACAGTTCTCTTCGACTCTGACACGCCAGCAGGGGGATTGACTGGCCGTCTCCATTTCCAAAAGGGGACCGTCGAGCCAAAGCCACCCTACGGGCGGATGCTTCTCAGGGAAGAAGTGTTCGACAAGCGTGGTCCCCTTTTGGAAGTTCCGACTGGGTAGGCGTTGTCAAGGTCTACGAGCCCTGTGCTTTTTCTTCTCACTAGCCTTGTACGTTGATCGTTACCTTTTAAAACTTGCAAACCAAAGGAAAACCAGCCCGGCGGTATCTGCCCGGGCTGGTTCCTTTGTTAATGATTCACAATTCCTACACGCGTCCCGGAGGAAGCAAGGCTTCCGACTTCCTCGCAGCCTTCTTTCCACAGCAAGTAACGGATACTGTCTGCCAGCGCTTCCCAGCTCGCTTCGATAACGTTCGTGGAGACGCCGACTGTGCTCCACTTTTCGCCGTTGCTCGAGGATTCGATTAGGACACGTACTTTTGCGGCTGTCGCGCCGTTTTCGTCCAAAACACGCACCTTGTAATCTTCTAGCTGCATTTTTGCTATGCACGGGTAGTAGCTCTCCAAAGCTTTTCGCATCGCATTGTCCAGCGCGTTCACCGGACCGTTGCCATCAGCCGCCGTATGGACAGACTCCCCGTTCACCCGCAGCTTCACGGTTGCCTCCGATGTGATCGATTGGATAGCTGCCTTTTCCAGCATAATTTTGAAGGAGTCTAGCTTGAACAGGTTTTTTAGCTTGCCGGAGGCTTCCAGCAGCATCAGCGTGAGCGAAGCCTCTGCTCCCTCATATTGATAGCCTTGGAATTCGCGCTCTTTGATATGTGTAATGATTTCTCTCGCCTTTTCGCGGTCCAGCGAGAGGTCAATCTCGAGTTCTTCCATTTTGGCGAGCAAATTGCTTTGTCCTGCGAGCTCTGAGACGAGTACGCGACGTTTGTTGCCGATGTTTTCCGGCTCGATGTGCTCGTACGTTTTCGGATCGCGCATCACGGCACTTACGTGAATACCGCCCTTGTGAGCAAAAGCACTGTAGCCTACAAACGGCTGGTTGTTCGGCATCGTCATGTTGGCAATTTCCGCTACATAGCGAGACAGCTGTGTCAGCTCCTGCAATTGATCACTGCTCACACAATGATAGCCCAGCTTGAGCTGCAAATTCGGAATCACGGAGATTAGGTTGACGTTCCCGCAGCGCTCACCGATACCGTTAATCGTTCCTTGGACTTGCTGTGCGCCCGCCTGAATCGCAGCTAGTGCATTGGCAACCGCCACTCCACTGTCATTATGCGGATGAATGCCTACAGGCGTCCGTAGATGGCCCACAGTCGTTTTGACAATATCATAGACTTCATGCGGCAGTGTCCCGCCGTTTGTATCACAGAGAACAATCCATTCAGCGCCAGCCTCTTCTGCTGCTTCCAGCACCCGCAATGCGTAGCGTGGATTCGCCTTGTACCCATCAAAGAAATGCTCTGCCAAAAAGAGAGTCGTCAGTCCGTTTTCTTTTAAAAATGCGACCGAATCAGCGACCATGCGCACGTTTTCTTCCAACGTCGTCTTGAGAGCATCCGTCACGTGTAAGTCCCATGATTTCCCGAAGATCGCCGCTGCCGAAGCTCCGCTTAAGATCAACGCTTGCAAATTCTCATCATCCGCCGCTGCTACATTCGGTCTACAGGTACTGCCAAAAGCCGTTACCTTTGCGTGCTGTAGCGAAATCTCCCGGATACGCTCAAAAAAAGCCATGTCCTTTGGATTGCTGCCAGGCCAACCGCCTTCAATAAAATCGATACCAAACTGATCCAGCCGCAGTGCGATCTTTATCTTGTCTTCTACCGACAGGCTGATCCCCTCTCCCTGCGTACCATCTCGCAGGGTCGTATCATACAGATACACCTTGCTATTCATGTTTCTTCTCCACCTGTTCTGTTGTTTTTCTGAATAATCACATCATTCGAACCGTTAGAACGATTCCCAGTATACCACAGCCCAAATGGAAAGAAAACGCGGGAAAATTGAGGTTTTTTCTATGTCCGTGGGGCGCGGACAAATGCGACGGTTTGCTTGATCGCAGCTTCCAACGGAGCCGATGTACCCGCAAACGGATGACGCGTGTTAAATGTATGATCTCCGCCTTCTATCCAGTGCAGCTCGCTGTTTTTCGCAGCCTGATGAATTCTTTTTGCACCCTCTACCAGACGGACATAATCTTTTTCCCCTGTGATGATGCACAGTGGTTGCTCCATCGTAGAAACCAATTCCAAAATATCGTATTGTTGGCGATTGTTGTCTACATCCTCGATCACAACTCTTGTAATTGGCATGTCTTGACCGGTTCGTGCATTTGCTATGTATCCGACGCCTGTCTCTTCTATTTGTCTGCGCAGCTTCTCATCAAACAAATCGACGTGAGCGATTCCGTTCCAGGTCACAATCCCTGCCACATGTGGGTTGTTTGCTCCGAATAGAATCGCGTCACCGCCGCCTTTGCTGTGTCCTAGTACGTACAGCTTTGTTTTGTCCACATAATCGGGTACAGGAAGCTCGCCTGACAAAATCCGTTCCGTCAACGCTTGCAAATCAGCCAATTCACGCGCATACGTATTGCGCCCGAATTTCTCCAGCTCGTCGAACTCCGTCAAGCTCTCCCCCACGCCATTGCAGCTAAAGTTAAAGCGAATCGTGGTAATGCCTTGCTTAGCCAGCTCATCGGCTACGTAGGGAAAACTCCCCCAATCTTTGAAGCCTTTAAAGCCGTGGCAAAACAGCAGGAGTGGCTGTGCTGAGCCTGCCGCTTCCTCTGTATGAATGTCTCCGCGTAGTGTTAACTCCTCGTCGAGTGCGATGGAAAATGATTGTTTTTGCATGTGCGTTTCACCTCTTGTGCCATTTTTTTATTATTATGCCGTGTCCCCCTCTTAAAAGAAACGAAAAGAACAAAAAAAGACCTTCCTCTATGGAAGATCCTCTTTAGTTCACTGCATTGTCTTTATTAACAAGATACAACGCATACTCCAACGGCCGTCGAACCGCCGTCGCATATCGCTTGTGCTGACGCATCTGCTTGAAAATTTCTCTACCTGGCTTCGGATTGATTTCGATAATCCAAACCTTCCCATTAACATCAATCCCCAGATCAAAGCCAAACTCCATCATCAGGCCGAAATGCTCTTCAATGCGTGTAACTGTCTTAATCGCGAGCTCCTTGCATTCCTGTACAATCCGCTCTGCCATTTCCTGACCAAATCGTTTGACCAGGAAGGAAACAGCAGGCAAAGCGGTTCCCCCTCCATGCAAATTCGAGGTGGACGATTGGATCGGCCCAACCCGAATGCCCATTCCGGTCAAACACCATTGACCCTTCCCGTCCTTTTGCACGAGTAGGCGAGCATCTACTGTTCGCTTGGGAACCAGTGACAACTGTAGCCCCTGTTGAAGAAAAAACTGCTCGTTTCCGCTCTTCTCATTCTTCATCCAATGCTCCAGCCGCTCGCACACCTCTGTGAGCGTCGCCAGTTTTTCACAGCTTTTGGCTTGCTGCTTGGTCCTGCCATGCAAAAGGTAACGACCTGCTCGTTTCTCCACACGCAGTATGCTTCTGCCGCCTGTGCCGTTTGTTGGCTTGAGATAAACCAGACGATGATCGGCAAGCATCGTGGCAAGCGTTTTTCTGTCGTAGGGGAGTGTTTCGGGAAGCCAGCGCTGTAGCTGTGGATCTTGTATCAAAATCTGATGAACGACATATTTGTTCGAGAAGCGATTATTCGCATAACGGAACCAATTTTGCTTGCGAAATGGCAAGTAGGCGCTATGCTTGGGTAATGGATAGTAGCGATAACGGTCGATGACGATATCGGGCCAGGCAAAACGCTTTCGTCTCCACTTCGTGCCATCTGGTACATAACCGTTAATCCGCTTTTCTTCAAAATGGACATCTTGTGGGCTAAATAAAAAAACCTCTGCCCCCATTTCTCTCCCTGCCTCAACCAGCCTTCGCAAATAGCCGGGCTCGACAAAGCCTGATTCTCTTCGGTAGGTCAGTACGCCTATCCGTTTTCTCACCGAAAGGCCCCTCCCTCCCTTATTCGATTTTCTAGCTATCCTCGTATAGCTTATGGTTGAAAGCAAAAAAAGCGCCTTTGTCCTATGTAGGCAAAAGCGCATCTTTCATGCGTTTTCTTATCGTTGCTGTGTTTCCAAATAGTGCAGCGCTGTTCGTCCCAAGAGCTCGCCTGCGATGAGCATGGCATCCTCGTCGATATCGAAGCGGGGATGGTGGTGGGGATATGTCGCCAGTTTTTCCGGATTGCCTGCCCCTACAAACAAGTAAGCGCCGGGCACCTTTTCCAAATAGTACGAAAAGTCCTCGCCCCCCATCAACGGCTTCATCGATTCCACACGACCAGCTCCAAATGCAGTAATGGCTGCTTCCTGTGCAATCGCTGCTTCTTTTTCATGGTTAATGACGGCTGGATACCCCCGATCGTAGACAACCGTAGCGCTGCCTCCCATCATAGCAGCTGTCCCCTCCGCAATTTCTGCCAGGCGCTGCTCCGCACGATCGCGGACGTCTGGCAAAAAGGTGCGGACAGTCCCTGTCAAACGACAGCTATCTGCGATGATGTTCGTACTGTCTCCGCCGTGGAACGTCCCCACGGTCACGACCACACTTTCTAACGGGCTAACGTTGCGGCTGGCAATCGTTTGAAGATGACCGACGATTTGTGAACCGATCACAATAGAGTCGACGGTTTCTTCCGGAACAGCTCCGTGTCCCCCTTTTCCTTTGATCTCGATGGAAAAGTCGTCCGTATTTGCCATGAGCGGACCTCCACTAATGAATACCTTTCCTACAGGGAACATCGACCAGAGATGCACGCCAAAGATTGCATCGACGCCATCTACAGCACCATCCTGAACCATTTGGGTAGCTCCGCCCGGATTTTCCTCTTCTGCATGCTGAAAAACAAAGCGAATTTCACCGGCAAACTGGTCACGATGTGCTGCCAAAACAGAAGCGAGTCCTAGTAGCTGGGAAGTGTGCGCATCATGACCACAAGCGTGCATGACACCGGGTACGGTAGATTTATACGGTACCTCTTTTTGATCCTGAATCGGCAGCGCGTCAAAATCCGCACGCAACGCGACGACCTTACCCGGGCGCCCTCCGCGCAAAACGCCAATGACTCCCCTACCGCCGACACCTGTGCGAACCTCATCGAAGTGAAGTCCTCTCAATATTTCGGCAATAAGGGCTGGAGTCTTCTCTTCTTGAAAGGAAAGCTCGGGATGCTGGTGCAGATGACGCCTCCAGCTAATGATTTGCGGCTCCATCTCTTTGAGCAGCTCTCTTAATTGTTCCTGCAAGGCCATGGTTCTTACTCCCCCCTGGATTCACTATTCTTGTCCCATCATAGCAGAATCATGGGACAAATGGGGAGCTTGACTAATCCAGAGCGAGCATGCTGCGTTTTCGCTTTTCAAAAACCGCAAAGCTCGTATAGCCTACCCGTTTCAACTGCGCTCGAGCCTCGTCCAACTGCTGACCGACTTGATCAGGCGCAGTAGCGCTAGACGCCAAAGTGATGGGCACTCCATTCTGGAACAAAATTTCCAGAAAACGATAGCTGGGCGAAAATTCACGGAATTGACTCGCCAAACCGTAGCCTGTATTGAGTTCTGTCGCAATCCCGATACGTCCAAGAGCCCGGGCCACACGCTGATAATACGGCAATAGGGCAGTCTCATCCGGTCGCATACCAAACGCTTTGATGCCATCGATATGGGCGATCACATCGAATAATTGCGATTCGATCGCCTGCTCCAGCTTATCAAAATAAAGGCTGTACAATCCGATTAGCTCCTGTCTTCCAAAGCGTTCTTGTGCACCCTGGATCGAATAGCCCCAGCCTTCCAGAAAATGCACGGCTCCTATGCACACATCCCACGGATATTGATTGATGACATGCCGCAGTGTCTCTTCTCCACCCGAAAAATAATCCAATTCAATCCCAACACGCAGCTCAATTCCATCCTCCGCCCAACGAAGCCGCTCTTTTTGCAGGAAAACAACAAAGCTGTCCAGTGAATCGTTTGCGACCTGACTCAGCCATTTGCGCTGCGCTGCCCCCAAACGATCAGAGCCGATATGCATATGCTGTTCGTAGTACGACCGATACTCATGAAAACGATATAAGTGCTCGACCACGCAAACTTGCTGAATCCCAGCCTGTTTGGCACGTAATCGATACAATTCAAGCCAATCTCGTGAATACGGGCCTTGTTGTAGGCGTTCTACCAACCCATTGGTCAGCAAGCTTGCCCATCTTCGGCTCCCCATCACTTCGGCATTCTCCACGAGGGGGCGCAATGATTCCGCTTGCTTAAGTAACCAGTCCAGCGAATACGGCCCTTCCTCCAGATGGACGTGAAAGTCTACCTTCACCCGATCACCTCCTTAGGTTCGTCCCTGCTATTTCCTATCGTTATATATGCGTTTGGCTCCACACATATGTCGAGTATTCACATGACGAACGACCTAGTAGAAGAGGTAAAAAAAGAACAAAAAAAATGCCTCAGCATCGAGGCATTTTTGCTTATCAGCTATTTTTTCGCTCATACACGCAAAACGCATGCGGATGAACGTTCTTCTCATCCACGATACCCTCACGCTTGTCCACCAAGATATAAGCATTGCGATCCCATGCCGGGAAAAACGTATCGCCCTCTGTTTCCAAATCGATCTCTGTAATGTACAGACGATCAACGACATCGAGGAACTGGCGATAAATTTCCGAGCCGCCAAAGATAATGACATCACCCATGGCAAGCACTTCATCCTTCGTATGAACGACATCTACACCTTCAGGGTGAAATTCCTGGCTGCGTGTCAGAACGACATTTCTGCGGTTAGGCAGCGGCTTGCCGATCGATTCGAACGTTTTGCGTCCCATTACGATCGTTTTGCCTGTCGTTAATTCCTTCACATTTTTCAAGTCAGCAGGTAGATGCCATGGCATGTCGCCATCTTTTCCGATGACTTGGTTGCGGGCATAGGCAACAATCAGGCTGATCATACGGCCACCTCGCCTTTGATGTGCGGGTGGGATTCGTAGCCAACGATTTCTATATCTTCGTATGTGAAGTCAAAAATCGAAGTCACATCTGGATTGAGCACGAGCTTTGGCAGTGGTTTCGGCTCGCGAGTGAGCTGTAGCTTGACCTGCTCGATATGGTTGAGATACAGATGAGCGTCTCCGATCGTATGAACAAAATCGCCCACTTCAAGCCCTGTGACATGCGCCACCATATGCGTCAGCAACGCGTAGGAAGCGATATTAAACGGCACACCCAAAAATGTGTCGCCACTGCGTTGATACAGCTGGCAGGACAGCTTGCCATTCGCTACGTAAAACTGGAACAGCAGGTGACATGGCGGCAATGCCATCTTGTCCAATTCAGCCGGATTCCACGCACTAACGATCAAGCGGCGAGAGTCCGGATTGCGTTTGATCTCATCAATGACCCATTGAATCTGGTCCACTGTTTTGCCATCGCGTCCCGTAAAGGAACGCCATTGGCTTCCGTATACCGGGCCTAAATCTCCGTTTTCATCGGCCCATTCGTTCCAGATTCGCACGCCGTTTTCCTGCAAGTAGCGGACATTGGTATCACCCGATAAAAACCAGAGCAATTCGTGGATGATCGATTTCATATGCAGCTTTTTCGTCGTGACCATGGGAAAGCCTTCACTCAGGTCAAAACGCATCTGATGCCCAAAAACACTGGTCGTTCCGGTGCCTGTCCGATCCTCTTTTGTGACACCCTCATCTAATATGCGCTGGCACAAATCCAGGTATTGTTTCATCGTCCATCTCTCCTTCCATCTCATCTATTTTACCTAACCCAGACGAAAAGGAAAGGTCGGAATGTCATGTTATAATAAATGGTTGACACTCCCCATGCCTAAAGGCGGGGGATTCTTAGGTAGTCACTCCTAACGGAATGAATTTTACCAAGCTATCCCTGTGTGTCCCACAGTTTAGTTGACTACGCCAACAATCGAAGTCCTTCTTGCTCAATATTGATCGCAGCGTTTTGGTCACGATCATGTTGTACGCCACAGTGCGGGCATATCCAACTGCGCAAGTTAAGACTTTTCACTTCTTTGTTGCGGTATCCGCAGTTTGGCGTTGAGCAGAGCTGGCTTGAAGGAAATTGTTTTCCCACAATGGAGACCTTTCTTCCATACCATTCTGCCTTATACTCCAGCATCGTACGAAACATCGACCACGAAGCATCTGCAATGGATTTGGCTAACTTGTGATTTTTGACCATATTTTCCACTTGCAAGTCCTCCAAACAGATCACTTGGCTTTCGTTAATCAGCTTGGTTGACAACTTATGTAGAAAATCGTTACGGGTATTTGCAATTTTTTCGTGGAGTCGAGCTACTTTGGTACGCGCCTTGTTCCGGTTGTTGCTGCCTTTTTGTCTACGAGATTGAATCCGTTGCCACTTCGCCAGTTGCTTTTCATACTTGCGATAGTATTTGGGATTTGCTACCCTCTCACCAGTAGAGAGAATGGCGAAATCCTTGATCCCAAGGTCAATCCCAACTGTTCGTTCCACTTGTAGGAGTAATTGACTCTCCGTTTCACACAATACGGATACAAAGTATTTACCTGAAGGATTGCATCTAATCGTAGCCGATAGGATTCGCCCTTCAACTTCTCTGGATTTAGCAAACGATACCCATCCCAGCTTAGGAAGTTTGATGCGATTGCTTTTTATTTTGATGTTCATCTTGCATGTATAGGATTGCTTTGGGTTCTTCTTGCTCTTGAATTTGGGATAGCCTTTTTTCTCTTTGAAAAACTTTTTGTAGGAGGAATCCAAATCTTTTAAGGTTGATTGTAGGGCAGTGGAGTCCACTTCTTTCAACCATCCGATTTCTTTTTTAAGTTGCGTGAGCAAAGCAGAACAGTCGTTGTAATTCAACGTTTTGTTTTCTTGTTCGTAAGCATCTTTTCGTTTCGCAAGAAAGTGATTGAATACAAAGCGAGTACATCCAATTGTCTTGTTGATGAGTGTTGCTTGTTCTTTGTTTGGATACAAACGGAATTTGTAGGCTCTATGCAAGTTCAATCATTCCTTTCTTTTTGAGACTCCATGTAGTTCTTAATCACATCGAGTTGCACCGTGCCAACCGTTGCAACAAAGTAGGAGTTTGTCCATAGCGAGGGAAGTCTGCTTTTGAGAGAATGTTTTACGACTCGGTGGATTCCGAAATGCGGATCGCATTTAATGAGCAAATGAACATGATCAGGCATGATTTCCATTTCAACAACTTCACGTAGTTCCACTGCCTTTTCAAGAAACAACTCTTTTAATCGAATGTCTACTGGCTCTTTCAAAACCTTTTTACGATACTTCGGACAGAAAACAACGTGATATTTACAGTCAAATACGACATTGTGGTTACTTTCCACTGATCTACTCAAAACCATCACCCATGGTTAATTATACCACTTCCTTAGCACCCCCTACAGGGGATGCAGAGCAAAGTACCTTATATCCCCATAGCTAAAGCAAGGGGTTTTACGGCACGAGTAATAAATATAGAAAGCGGGATTCGTGATGGATGGCAAATCTTCTGTTCCTACAAAGCCTTTATATAAACAAATAGCAGAGCAAATCGAGCAAAGAATCAGCAGTGGTGAATTCGGTCCTGGCAGCTATTTGCCCTCGGAGCGCACGCTGGCCAAAGAACTGAACGTTAACCGTTCGACCGTCGTCGCTGCGTACGATGAGCTGCAAGCAGCAGGCATGATCGAGCGCATACAAGGAAGTGGCACCATCGTCAGCCAAGATATTTGGGGACTGGCACGGACCCGCGTTCCGAACTGGCGTCATTTGACAGAGTCGGGGTCGTTTCGCCCGAATTTACCGTTAATTCGCAAAATCCGTCGTGAAACACAGGAAAATGACTTGATCGATTTGGCGAGTGGCGAGCTCTCGACCGATCTCGTCCCCAATCAAACGCTCCAGCAGCTCATGACCCCCGATGACTTCCCGGCCCATCTCGGCTATGATCATCCGCAGGGCAATTGGGCTTTACGAGAGACATTGAGTCTCCATATGAAAGCATGGCGAAGCATCGAAGCACCCGCTACCTCGATCATGATCACGTCAGGAGCGCAGCAGGCCCTTCATCTCGTCGTTCAATGCTTGTTAAAGCCAGGGGATGCGGTTGCCATTGAGGAGCCGTCTTATTGTTATTCCTTGCCGCTTTTTCATTCTGCTGGCTTGCGTACGTTCTCGCTGCCTGTAGACCGAGACGGAATCGACCCGAAGCACTTGGCCCAGCTCCACCGTCAGCACCGCGTCAAAATGGTTTTTCTAAATCCGAATTACCAAAACCCGACAGGGACACTACTTTCATTGGAGCGGCGCCAGGAATTGCTCGCGTTCTCCTATAAAAACGGGATTCCAATCATCGAGGATGATCCATACAGCCTGACCAGTTTTTCGAGAGAGCCCGTCCCCACCTTAAAATCGCTCGATCAACACGGAACAGTGCTCTACATCAGCTCTTTGACCAAAATCGTCGCCTCAGGTCTGCGAATCGGCTGGATCGTCGGGCCACCTACTGTCATGGAAAGACTGGCAGACGCGAAACAGCAGTTTGATTTTGGACACAGCATTTTTCCGCAATGGCTGGCGAATCGCTTTCTCGGATCGCCTCAGTTTGCGAGTCACATCGATCTTTTGCGAACAGAGCTGTCCTTACGGCACGATCAGCTTGTCTCCTCGCTTCAAGACAAGTTCGGTGATCAAGTAGAAATGGTCGGTTCAGAGGGAGGCATTCACTTGTGGTGTAATTTCAAAGGGGAATGGAGCGGCGAAACTCTTCTCACAGAATCAGTTAAACGGGGAGTTGTCTTCGTTCCGGGACATCTTTTCGGGGCAGAGCAAGGATATGTCCGCTTCACCTTTGGCAGAGCTACCACAGATCAGATCCCTGAGGCAATCTCGCGCTTAGCGGATGCATTCACAGCAAGTGGATGGTCAAAATAATCCCCAAGTGGATGGCAACATTTTTGTGCGGTCGGTATATGATCGAGGTAAGCTATCGCATGCATCCTCGTTTCTATCCAGCAGGATGACTGTGCCATACAGAAAGGACTGGCTGTTATGAGTATTTTGCCTTTCATTATTGCTATCATTGTACTTGTTCTTATAGGTCTCGTCGTTACCATAAAAATCGGAATGAACCCATCCGAATCCAAAGTGCGGGACTTTAAACAACGTTCCCGCAATCTTTTGATCATTTACGGCATGATTACGATCGTTCTGGTCATTGCATTGTCCGTCTTTCTCTACAACAACCTTTGATCAATCTCGAACGCTATGTGACATGAATAAGACGCCGTCTGCCTTGTACAGGTATGACGGCGTTTTTGAATCGAAGGAAGTCCTTCGTCATGTGTTTTTAGAAGAGGTTACCTCTTTTACACGATTTTCCTCGCCACATTGGCGGCTTGCAGCCCACGCTGCCCATTCACGATCTCAAAAACCACCTGCTCGCCTTCCTCCAAGTTCCGGTAACCAGCCCCCGTAATCGCAGAATAGTGTACGAATACATCAGATCCGCCATCGCGCTCAATAAACCCATAGCCCTTTTCTTTGCTGAACCATTTTACTTTCCCTTGAATCATTGTGTTTCCTCCCTGTAATCAGTGCAGCTCTTACGCTTACCTCATCATATGCGGATGCGAAGTCAGTGGATATACGGTAAAATAAATAAAGTAGGAATCGTCACGCTAGAAAGGAGTGAACCACATGAAAAAAGCATGGATTGTTGCATGCGCGCTGCTGCTCACTGCCTGCTCCGATCTATCCGAAGGGGTCCAAACCGCCCAGCAAGCAGTAGAAACAGGTCAGCAAGCGATTGAGACAGGCAAACAGGCTGTCGAAGCTGGCAAGCAACTGGCTGAGTCTGAAGTCGCCAAACAGCTACAAACATACCTCCAGCAAAAATACGAATCCTCTGAAGCATTGCGTAATGCCATGTTCAGTGGAGATGGTCAGTTACTCGTAAACGAATTGCAAAAGACCGAGCTTGCGAACTTCAGCTTTTACAAATCTGACATGTTTGGTGTTGAATATACAGGCACACTCTCTGCCGATGGTACTTTCAAAGTGCTCAAGCACGATTTGAACAACCAAGGTGCGGAGCCTACTGTCGTAAAGGAATTCAAAGTAACACTCGACGGAAACGGTCAGGTTCAAGTTCAGTAATCAGGAAAATATTTCAAGAAGAGCCTGCGATCCATCATCGCGGGCTTTTTCGTGTTATTAAAAAACTTTTTATTGGGTTTCTACAAAATTTTCTGTGTTTCCTTATAGATTTTTATAATTGGGCATGATAATGTGTAAGATGTTCATATAATTTTCACAAATACTAAACACAACGAGGTGATGACAATGAATATGCTGCTCGCATCTATTATTGTGTACATGGCAGGTATGCTCCTGATCGGCTATTATGCCTACAAACGTACCTCCAATCTGACAGACTACATGCTCGGCGGTCGGTCGCTCGGTCCAACTGTAACCGCTCTCAGCGCGGGTGCATCCGACATGAGTGGCTGGTTGATGATGGGCCTGCCGGGCGCCATGTTTGCCCAAGGTCTTAGCGCATCCTGGATTGCTATCGGTCTGACTCTCGGAGCTTATGCCAACTGGCTGTATGTCGCTCCCCGCCTTCGTTCGTATACAGAGGTCGCCAACAACTCGATTACGATTCCTGCTTTTTTGGAAAATCGTTTCGGGGACGGGTCTCGGATGCTTCGTCTTGTCTCGGCCCTTGTTATTATGATCTTTTTTACCTTTTACGTCTCATCCGGTCTCGTCTCTGGAGGCGTGTTGTTTGAAAACACCTTCCACCTGAGCTATCAAACGGGGCTATGGATTGTTGGATTGGTCACTATTGCCTACACATTGTTTGGCGGCTTCCTCGCTGTAAGCTGGACGGACGCTGTACAAGGACTCATCATGGTCATTGCGCTCATTCTCGTACCGCTCGTGACCGTTCTTACAGCGGGCGGATTTGGTGAAACATTTACCGAGATTCACGCTGTCGATCCCTCCTTGCTCGATATTTTTAAAGGGACGAGCCTGCTCGGCATCATTTCTTTGTTTGCATGGGGTCTCGGCTATTTCGGACAACCGCACATTATCGTTCGCTTTATGGCGATCACGTCCACGAGTGAGATTAAAAAAGCACGCAGCATCGGTATGGGCTGGATGATTTTCTCCGTCATTGGCGCCATGCTGACAGGTCTGGTCGGTATCGCCCTGTACTCCAAGCAAGGCTGGACGTTGAGCGATCCCGAAACGATCTTCATCCAGCTGGGTACGATCCTGTTCCATCCACTCATTACCGGATTTTTGCTGGCGGCGATTTTGGCAGCGATCATGAGTACGATTTCCTCTCAGCTGCTCGTCACCTCCAGCTCCTTGACCGAGGATATTTACAAAACCTTTTTCAAGCGTTCTGCAACTGACAAAGAGCTGGTCACCTTTGGCCGCTTGTCCGTCTTGCTTGTATCTGTCATCGCCTTTTTGCTCGCCTTGAATAAAAATGACACGATCCTCGATCTCGTTGGATATGCGTGGGCCGGATTCGGCGCTTCGTTTGGGCCTGTCATTCTGCTCTCCCTCTATTGGAAGCGCATGAACAAATGGGGTGCTCTCGCCGGTATGGTCGCTGGCGCATTTACCGTCATCATCTGGACTCGTTTTGATGTGCTGAAGGACTTCCTCTACGAGATGGTTCCCGGCTTTGCCATTAGCCTGCTCGCCATCGTGGTTGTCAGCCATTTAACTAGTAAGCCTTCGAATGAAGTAACTGCTCAATTTGATGAGTACCAAAAAAGCATGAAATAATCCTTGCTGGTAAAAGCCAAGCAGCCTATGCGCTAGACAATTACTCTGTCCCACGCCATAGGCTGCTTTTTTCTGTTGAAACTATTTGAGACACTCATCGGAACGAGAAAATCCGGCAAAAGCGCCAATCATAACGAAAACCAAGCTTCTGCTAGACGACTGATTCCTTCTGCAATGTCTTGTTCCTCCACTCCACCAAATCCAACGATGATTCGCGGTCGCACATTCGTCGGATCGTTGGCCCAGTTATGGCCGCTCGGATAAACGCGAACATCGGACGCACGCGCTAGCTCGATCAGCTCCTTTTCCGTTCGGGAAGTATCTACCTCTAGCAAAATATGCAGCCCCGCTGACTGTCCCAAAACTCGTACTTCCCGGGGCATGTAGGTCTGTATCGACAGAAGCAATGCATCGTGCTTGCGGTGATAGACGGTGCGCATTTTTCGGACATGCTTTTCCCAATAGCCCTTTTGCATGAACAACTGCATACTCCGCTGCAAATGGCGGGAAACCGGAGAAGGATACGCCTGGAATCCTTCCAAATATCGCCCGAGCAATTGCCGCGGAAGCACCGTGTAATCCAAGCGAAGTGCTGGAGAAAATGCTTTAGAAAAATTGCCGATATAAACCACACATCCGTCCCGATCCATCCCTTGCAAAGATGGCGTAGGGTGTACATTGTAGCGGAATTCACCATCGTAATCATTTTCGATGATGATTCCGTTCCTTTTCTTTGCCCACTGCAACAATTGCTGACGCTGACCGACTGGCATAACCATCCCATACGGAAATTGATGGGCAGGCGTCGTGTACACCACCGTTGCCTCGCTTTTCTCCAAGGCTTCAATGGACAGTCCGTCTTCCGCTAGCGGGATGGACACGACCTCATAGCCGTGCTGGGAAAAGACGATTCGTGCATCTGCATAGCCAGGCTCCTCGATCGCAACCACACGATGTCGATCTGCCAAGAGCAGACATAAAAAGCTGAGAGCCTGCTGTAATCCAGTGCCGATGATGATATGCTCAGGCCGACAAATGAGCGTACGTGCTCTGCGCAAATATTTACTGACCTCTTCTCGGAGCTCCCACTCTCCTTGATCATCCCCGTAAAAAGAAAAATCCTCGGGATAGACATCCAGTGCTTCCAGCATGCAAGAACGCCATGCAGCGTAAGGAAAAGACTTCGTATCGACGACAGAACCGTGAAAGTTGAAGCGACAGGTAAGATGCTCCCCTTTTTTCTTTTTCAAGAGAGATGAGTACAAGGCAATCTCCTCATCCTGCTCCACTGGCTCTGACCATCTCTCGATCTCGGCAGCATAAAAGCCACTTCGCTCCCGGCTCACGATGTAGCCTTCTGCGAGCAGTTGCTGATAGGCAGCCTCAATCGTATTTTTTCCGACGCCGCTTGCTTTCATCAACTGACGAATCGACGGCATCTTGGTTCCGGACGGTATCTCTCCCGATGCAATCCGTTTGCTCAATTGCTTGTATAGCTGCTGATACAGAGGTTCCTTGCTCTGTGCATCCATGACCGGCATGTACTCCATCAGCGGCCCTCCATTCTGTCCCTATCCAACTCTCCCAAACTGTCACTATGTATAGGAGCAGTTCTCTTTTACAATGATTGTACCAGATTCACCCAAACGAAAGGAGAACAAGTCATGCGTATTCATTTGCAAGGAGAAAAGGTCGTTCTACGAGATATTCGAGCAGAAGATATAGATACGATCTACTATTGGCAATACGAAGCAGAAGATCGTGAACATCTCAATTGGAATGGCCCCTACAAACCTCTTGATCCGTACACAAAAGAAGAGTATCGTGCCCTTCCACGCTACCAGGAGTCTCTCGCTCTCATTGGGACAGATGCCCCCAGAACCGAGCTGATGATTGAGATTGACGGCGAGCTAAAGGGCAGTGTCGGTCGCTACTGGGTATCTGAGGAGACGAACTGGTGCGAAATCGGAATCGTCATTTACGACTCCCGTTACTGGCAGAATGGCTATGGCCGGGAAGCGTTTCGAATGTGGATCGACTACTTGTTTACCCACATGGATACTGTCCGTTTAGGCATTGGTACGTGGTCCGGCAACGAACGGATGATGAAACTGGCTGCTCACATGGGAATGGTGGAAGAAGCGCGGGTACGCAAAGCAAGGATTGTTCGCGGCGAATATTACGATGCGATTAAGATGGGGATTTTGCGTGAGGAATGGGAGGATCGGAATTTGGTAGCTCCTGCACCAATTAATCATGTGACACGAGCCACCTAACAACCCAAAAAGGGCAGTCCCCTCGTCATTACAAGACCGGGAACTGCCCTTTTCATTTTCCCACCAAATCGAAACTATTCCAGCTCAGCCGCCACACGACTCACTTTTGCTGGCAGTTCGTCGTTAGCAAAGGACAGTGTTCCCACCGCGGCATGATTTTATCAAACTCACATCAACTTAAAAACAATATTTTACATATATTCAATGATATACTAAGTTCTAATCTATAAATATTTACAACTCGTTCATTTTAAATCGAATCGTGCACACCACAGGAGGAACCATGAGGCTGAAAATATGTAAACTCGACGAGATAATCGTCATTGGGGTCCCAGAGGATTTGGATTTTGATTCTCACGACGATGATTACGCACAATTTTACAATCCTCGCCTCACTGAGATCGAGCATGTACTTGAGCCAGAAAAAATATTTGAGGCGTGGGATTCAGATGGTACGATCATCGGAAAAAGAGTGAGTCATATTGAACACATTCCAGATGGGTGCTTTGTGAAAAAGATACCCGCAGGAGAATTTGCCAAGCTTTACAAGAGTCAATTGCAGTACGAACTAGATATGTTTGCCAGGACAAATTATATCGAAGAAATGAGCTATGGATTATTTACCAAAGAGACCAAAAAAAACGGCTATACACAACAATTTTCCTATCGGCCAGTTCAGTATAGTCCTGGTGTTGTGAATACACGTACGATTCCGTCTTTAGAGAAAGAACGTTCTAAGTCGTTAAAAGAACGTTATGTTTCCATCTTTTTTGATACGGAAAGCTGTAGCTTTCGCCGATTTGTATACAAGCGATATATTACACAGGACAGAGGTTTTCTCTGGGAATTAGCGAGATTCAAAAACAACGATAAGGGTATCGTCAGAGAAGGGCTTTCAAAAAATGAAGCTGCAACATTTTTACTCCAAAAAGGCGAGGTACTCGTATTTTGGGAAGGGTACAGCACGTTTGGTAAAGAGATGATCCGTGACAAAGTAATGACGATGGACCCAAAGCATCTGCTAGAAAACTACACGCGCTTCACCTTGGATATGTACATTTTTGATGAGTCATTGACGTGGACAGTTATTTTTCAGCACGAACGAGACGAAGATGGATTCAAGCATATTTTGCTGCGGGTAGAGTGATGAATGGGCATACTCGTTATGTGCTCCTCCCACTTCTACCGAAAAAGGGCAATCCCAGGTCTGAATAAGACACAGGGACTGCCCTTTTTACTTGTGGGAAAATGTATTACGCCAACTCAGCCGCCACACGACTCACTTTTGCAGCCAGCTCGTCGAGATCGACGTTCATCTCAAGCGCCGCAAACAGACCTGTGAAATACTCGTTGATCTGGTCGATGACGCGATTGCGCTCATGCGCTACCAGCTCTTGGAACAGCGTAGAAAACTGCTCATCCAACTGCTTGTTTCCGATTTCTACATACGCGCTCACTGGTTCTTGCATGCGCTTCTCCAGCTCTTCACGCATTTTCACTTTTCCATCCTGCTCGAAAAAGTCTTTGGTGTTTTTGAATAAGGAAATCGCTGATGCAAATGCAGATTCTGCTACTGGCAGTTCGTTAGCAAAGGACAGTGTTTCCACCTGTCGCTGCTGATAAGGTGCCAAAGTCAACCCTGCTGCGTAGCCTTGTGCATCCTTTTGCCACGCCGCAACAAGTGATGTCCCCTGCTTGTTCGTGAATTTCTCCAAACGAAGTGTAGTCGCTCTCAGCTCCTGCGCCAAGTCGTAGCTGATCGAACGCAGAAGATCAGTCAAGCATCCTTGCAGTGCTTGCTTCATGTTGCGTCCATCGTCCTTGATGACAGCCGGGTTAAAAGCGAGATTGAACAATTCGTTGAAACGGAAGAACAAGCGCTGGCGAACGTAGTACAGCAGCTCTTCGCGTTCTTTTGCCAAGTCGCGTTCGAACGAAGCGGTAGACAGTGCTTCAACAGCTGATAGAGCCTGTGTCTTGGCGTTGCTTGCTGCTTCTTTGCGCAACTGACGCTCGTCTTCTCCGGACTGTGCCATACGCATGAATTCTGTCAAGGTATCATGGGCGCGACGGATTTCACCGATTGCAGCATTCACAGCAATTTGCGTCAGCTCTTCAATGGTAAAGCGGAGGAACTCTGCTTCAAACGACGCCATTCCCGAGAACTTGAATGCTTCATCTGCTGGCATCAGCGGCTCGCCTTCAGCCGTATTCGTGCGCTGGCGGTATACTTTCTCCGCAGAAGCTGCCAGCTTGCCTTTTTCATGCATCCGTGCCAACAGAGCAGTCTGGCTGGATACCGGATAAATACGTGGGAGGCGAATGCCGCACGATAGGAGGTTTTTCTCTACGTGGGTAAGGACACCCTGCAATTCTTCTTCATTCGCTGCGAGGTCACAAGCATTGACGACAAAGAACATTTTGTCCATTTCAAACGTATCCTTGACGCGCCCCATTTGCAGCAAAAATTCGCGGTCAGCCTGTGCAAAGGCATGGTTGTAATACGTCACGAACAGGACCGCATCCGCGTTTTTCATGTATTCGAACGCCACACCTGTGTGACGTGCATTGATGGAATCCGCACCAGGCGTATCAACAAGAACGATGCCCTGGTCTGTCAGCGGGCAGGAATAGAACAGCTCGATGTACTCTGCGAAACAAGCTTTTTCTTCCTTTGCCACAAAGCCTTTGAATGCCTGCATATCCACCAGCAGTTCGCCACCCAGATGAGCCGACATCTCTGGCAAACCTTTTGTAACAGCTTTCAAAAAGGTGAAATGCGGTTTTGCCGTAGGCGGAATTTGGGCGACGTCGATCTTGCCGAGCTCAGCCAACGCCCCATCCAGATCAGTTGCAACCAGTCCAAACACAGCGAGTGAACGGATGACATCCTGCTCGATTGCTTCGCGCTCCTTCAAAACGACGCGCACAGTTCCATGCGGGCGTTCATCTGTAGGCGGCATAATTTTGTTGATCGCTGCTGTCGTCGGATTCGGCGATACAGGCAGCACGAGATCGCCCATCAAGGCATTGGCAAATGAGGATTTTCCTGCGCTAAAAGCGCCAAACAGCGCAACGGTAAAACGATTGGCAGTCAGGCGATCTGCTCGATCCAGCATCGCCTGTGCCTGTGCTTGCATCCCTGGTACGGAAACGACTTCTTCACTTGCGCGTCGCAGACGCTCTGCTGCCGCAATTAGTTTGTCTCGTAGTTGATTCATGCTACTTGTTCTCCTCCACGCATAATCGCCAACAGACGACCCTTGGTTTCTTCTTCTCTTGCTGCCAGTCCTGCCAGCTTTTGATGCAACGCTGCCATTTCACGTAATACGCCAAGACGCTCGCCTTGAGCAGCACTCTCGACACGCACATGCTCCTTGATCATCTCAACCACTTGTGCAATGAAGGAGAGACCCACTCGTCTGTATTCGAGCTTCATCCCGCTGGAAATATCCGCACAGTAGTTCAGGACGTACTCATCCGAAGCAGCACCCTCTTTGATGTGCTTGCTCAGGAACTCGCCTGTAATCTCGATCTTGGTCGCGTGCACACTGGCGTGATATTCTTCGCTCCGCAAATCGAACACTTGCGGTTGCTTGCCGAGCCATTCTTTGAAATGGAAGTCGAGATTTCCCGCCACTTTTTCGCGGAACTCAACGAGAAGCGCTTCTTCACGACGTGCGCGCTCTTCCTCTGTCTTCTTGCCTGCAAACAACAACCCCACCTTGAAGCCCGGTTTGCGGCTCTCCAAGTAGCTTCGTGCTGCTTCGTTCGTGCTGAAATAAGTCAAACGAGCATTGTCCAAAAGTACACTCAGCTCTTTTTCCATCTGCATTCGGGCATCCTCAGCACGCTGCTCTAAAGCCGCTGCTGTCGCTTCCTCCTGCTCAAGAGCTTCTTGCACAGCCGCTGCATGACGACTGTCGATGCCTTCTACTTCCAGACCATCCAACTGGGCTTCCCACTGCTGGCGTTGATCTGCCTGACTTGTTCTAACTACTTGGATGTGTTCATCGATCAAATGCTCGGCGGCACTGCGAACGCTCGTACCAACCAGCTTTTCACGATCAGTGATCAACTGCGCAAGCATGCCCTTAAATTCCGCATACATGTTCTCAGAATGATCGGGTTCCGCAAGCGACGTGTAAAATATCCCATCTGGATGGATGTTCCAGGTCGCGAATGCCTCCTCGACACTTTCCTTATAACTATCGAAATCCAATTCGAAATCAATATGTTTATCAATCATGTTCACAACCAGATAAACCGGCTTGCCACGGTCCTTCAACGTCTTCGTAAAGTTGAAGTTCTCTTCGGCTTGAACATGGTTATAATCCATCATGTAAATGACGACGTCAGCCAAATGCAGAGCAGATTCTGTAGCGATTTTGTGTGCGGCATCCGTTGAGTCAATACCCGGTGTATCGAGCAAGCTGGCGTATTCGTCAAGGAATGTTCCCGGATAAGAGACCTCTACGGATTCAACCGTATCTCCGTCAACTGCAAACTGCTTGAGCTTCTCCATCTCCGTATCTGGATCAAATGTAAGGACTCCGCTGTTCATAGTGAAGACGCGAGCCGCTTTTTCTCCCCCACGAATCTTCACGACATTCGCACTTGTCGGAATCGGATTGGACGGCAACAAATTGACACCCAAAAGCGTGTTAATCATCGTTGATTTACCAGCGGAAAAATGTCCGCAAAACGCAATATTCAGTTCAGCGCGCTTTGTTTTCGCCGCCAATTGAATAAGCTTGTGAGGCGTGGTTTCGTCTCCCTGCGATTTCATTACTTCCGCGAGTTCTTCCCATGTATGTGCCAGTCGGGAAAAGTCCGTTTCCCGGATCAATACTTGACTGTCAAGCACTTCTATTCCACCCTTCTCCATCTTTCCTACTCTCTCTACTAATACCTGTTCAAAAAGTGTTCAAAGAGTCGTCTTTTCAGCATCGAGAAAGTGGCGAGAACCTGAAGAAGGAGGAGCGGAGTGTAGGGGACCTACATGAGCACCGGACTTCGATGGTGAACGCCAGTTTCGATGTGGAATAAGCTTTCATGACTACTTCATGATCAAAAGACGATTTTTTGAACTTCCTTTTTACTACACTCTATTCTACCATGCCGAATGTATCATAGGTCACAAATGAGTTCAATTCAAAACTATGAAAGATTTAGCATTCGCCTATTCTTCCGCATAATTTTCCTCTCATCTGGAAAAAATCGCACTAACATGATATTCGCATTCTGAACGGGAGGAACTTCAAATGATGCGAAGATTTTTGTCACAGCGTCGCCAAAAGAAAACTCCCTCTTTTATCGAACAGCGTTTGCAGCAGCGAAATGATCCTGCGCTTGCACTATCGACCAATTTGCAGCAAAACATGGAGACGTTCAAGACTGTGCTGGGCAGCCCACACGATTTATTAATTCGTTCCTTTACGATCGGCAACACCAAACATTCCTGTGCCGTTATTGCGATTGATGGATTGGCGAACTGCGATATGTTGGATACGCAAGTCCTCGGACAAATCCAGTTGATGATTTCAACTGCTTCCAAAGTAGTACCAACTGAACCAGATGAGATTGTCCGGATGCTTTATGAGGAAGTGCTTTCTGTCGTTGAAATATCGAAAGCAACGGATTTGACAAAAGTACTCGAAGGCATTCTTTCCGGGGATACAGCCATTTTTGTAGATGGAACGACCGAAGTCATTATTGTCGACAGCAAGGGATGGAAAACGCGCGCCATTGAGGAGCCTGTCTCCGAAGGCTTAGTGCGAGGTCCGCGGGATGGCTTTACGGAGAGTATCCGGGACAACACCGTTCACATACGCAGACGTATCAAAGACCCGAACTTGCGCTTTGAAGGGTCCATCATAGGCAGACGCAGCCGAACAGATGTGATCCTCGCCTACATGGAAAACATCGTTGATCCAGAGCTATTAGATGAAGTGAGACGGCGAATCTCTACGATCGATGTTGACGAGATAGAAGAGTCCGGTTTTATCGAGCAATGGATTGAAGATGATTTTTTATCGCCTTTTCCGCAGATTCATAACACGGAGCGTCCCGATAAAGTGAGTGCAGCATTGTTTCAAGGCCGCATTGCGATATTGGTGGACAGCACTCCCATGGTGCTCATTTTGCCTGTGACGATTGGCTTGCTCCTGCATTCACCAGAAGATTACTACGAGCGTTGGATTGTCGGTTCATTAGCTAGGCTGTTGCGGTATTTGGCAGCCTTTCTGGCCGTCTATTCGCCCGCTTTCTATATCGCTCTCGTCACCTTCCACCCTGGCTTGATCCCGTCTGATCTCGCCTTCTCCATTGCAGCCACACGTGATGGGGTTCCATTTCCGGCATTCGTAGAAGCAATCATGATGGTGACGACGATGGAGCTGTTGCAGGAGGCCGGAATACGCTTACCGAAACCGATCGGCCAGACCATCGGAATCGTCGGGGGTCTCGTCATCGGTGACGCAGCGGTATCTGCGGGTATCGTCAGTCCTGTCATGGTTATCGTCGTCGCCCTCACTGCCATCGCTTCTTTTGCCATCCCTTCTTATCACCTTGCCATCGCCTTTCGGATGATTCGTTTTTTCGCCATGTTCATGGCGGCCATTTTTGGTATTTATGGGGTGGTGCTAAGCTTTATTGCCATCATGATTCATTTATCCAATCTGACTAGCATCGGATACCCTTATTTGGCACCTCTTGCTCCACAGATGCCGAGGGATTGGAAGGATATGATTTTGCGCGCACCTGTTACCTTTTTGAAAACCCGACCAGATGCCCTTCACTCGAAAAATGAAAACAGAATGAATACAGGAGGGTCGTAAGTGAGTGCACAAACCTTGGCGGAGAAAATGATCAGCAAAACTCATATGGGGATTAACATTGCCTCAGTCACAATCGGCGTCGGCATTCTGACTTTTCCCCGTTCCTTAGCCAAGGCAACCGGAGCATTCGATGGATGGATTTCCGTCGTGATCAGCGGTCTTTGTGCATGCCTGATTGGCTGGCTGCTTGCCAAGCTGGCGACTCGGTTTCCGAGACAAAGCTTCTTTGAATACAGCTCGATCATCGCGAGCAAACCGATCGCCTACATCTTGACCTTTCTCGTCTGTATTTACACGATGCTATTTGTCTCGTTTGAAATCAGGGCAATCGGAAACATCGCCAAGCAGTACCTGTTCTACAATACCCCTGTGGAAATGATCACGCTCTCCTTTCTCTTGATCGTTCAATATTCCGTGGTTGGATCACGGATTGCCATGCTGCGGCTCAACTTGCTGTTTTTGCCTGTGGTTCTTGTCGTCATGTTCGTCGTCCTGCTGTTTACTACCCAGTTGCTTGAGATCGAAAATATTCGCCCCTTCTTTTCTTCTGACTGGCGCTCTCTCTTGGAAGGCACCAGAGTTGTGGGGCTGTCTTATTCTGGCTTTGAGATTATCCTTTTTTACACCATGCTGATGAAAAAGCCTCAAGAAGGGGCAAAGGCCGTGACGTTAGGTCTCTCGATCCCCATTTTGCTCTACATGACCATCTACATGTTCGCCATCGGAGTATTCTCTGCGGAGGTTGCGACGAACTTGACCTATCCAACCATCGAGCTGGCAAAAGAGGTCGAAATCCCCGGCGGATTTTTTGAACGGGTGGAGTCCATTTTCTTCACCATCTGGATCATGACGATCTTCAACACATGTGCCATGTGGCTTGATATTACCGTGCTCAACTTGTCGTCCATGTTCCACAAGGTACACAAAACGATTTGGGTGCTCATTCTTTCTCCCATGATTTATTTTCTCGCGATGCTCCCGCAAAACCTGGTTGATTTCTTCGCGTTTGCAGACAGCATCACTTATTTCGGAATGATCGTCGTCTATTTATGTCCGATTTTGCTGCTCCTTATCGCTGTCATAAGAGGTGTAAAAGGTCATGAATAGACAGCTCATTGCTTTCTGCCTCTTCCTGCTTCTCTCGACTTTGCTGGCTGGATGTTGGGATCAGGTTCAAATTGAGGAACGAGGATTTGTGGTAGGCGTAGCGGTTGATAAACCTCGTACAAAAGAAGCCGAGCAGCAAGCCAAACAAGAGGCTCCAGACAAGCCTCAAGTAAAAGAACGCTTTCTCGTCACCCATCAATTCGTCGTCCCCGGTGGATTGATCTCCGGCGGCCAAGGAAGCGGCAGTGGTCAAAACTCAGCCAATGAGGCTTACCTCAACCTCATATCCGAGGGGGATTCTCTTTTCGAGATTTCCCGCGAATTGGCTACCCGGACCAGCAGAACTCCGTTTTATCAGCATATGAAGATCCTGATCGTTTCCGAAGACGTCGCCCGTACGAAAAATGGTTTTGCCAGAGCACTCGATTTCTACCTGCGTGATCCAGATTCCAGACGAAGCAGCAAGGTATTTATCTCAAATGGCCCCGCTAAAGAAGTACTGGAAGTCAAACCGAAAACAGAGAAGCTGCCCGCTATTTACGTCAACTCGATTGGAGAAAACGTCAATAAAAATTCCCGCATGCTTCCAGAGGTCCGATTGGGCGATGTCCACGAGGAGCTTCTCAGTTCGTACGGTTTTGTGGTTCCACGCATCAGACCCGAAGATCAGGAGGTAAAATTAGCAGGTGCGGCTGTTTTTTCTCATGAAAATCAGTTGCTAGGTTTTCTCGGGGAAGAAGAGACCGAGGGACTGAATTTTCTTACGGGAAAAGTTAGCGGAGGTATGATAAAAGGCAAGTTTAAAAACAATCTTGTCTCCATGAACATCCAAGGGATCAAGCATAGCATTGAAGCAGATTTACGAGATCGGCAGCACATGAAATTCACGGTAAGTATCGAGTGTGAAGGCACACTGGCCGAGTCTTACACAACAATGGATTCTCTGAATAACATGGCGATGGCTAAGCTTGAACAAGTGTTTGCCGAAGAAATCGAGCGAATGAGTAAGGACACCATCAGGAAGGTCCATAAGCAGATGAAAGTGGATGTTATCAAGCTTGGCAGCTATCTGAAGCAGCATCATTTCTCGCTATGGAAAAAGATTCGACAGGATTGGGAAACAGGGCAGCATCTGTATGAAAAAAGTGAGATAACAGTTCAAGCAAAGGTCTATCTACGCAATATCGGTGCGATCAACCGTACCGAACGCCAAAACAACAGGTGATCCCATGTTCAAATTTTTAGGCGTAGTTCCTCCTTATTTGACCTTCGCAGGGACGGTCATGGCGTTTTTGATTCCCTATCTTTTTTTTAAAATCAATAACAAAATTCACGAGATAGGCGATCCACCATGGAAGAAAAGGAACAACTCCAGTTCGTAACAAAACCCTCTATCAACATCAAAACAAGGGCTTACTCAGCATCTTGAGCAAACCCTTGTTTACCTTCTCCTATTGTTGTGCCAGCAAATCAGCAAATGCTTTGGCGTACGCAGGCAGATCAGGCGGTCTACGTGAACCAACAATGTGACCGTCTACCACGACCTCTTCATCTACCCAAATCGCTCCTGCATTCTCCATATCATCTTTAATGCCTGGCGTCGATGTCGTGGTTACCCCGCGCAAAATTTTTGCAGAAGCAAGCACCCAACCCGCATGGCAAATGTGTCCAATCGGTTTTTTCGCCTCGTGCATCGCAACCACAAACGACAGCACCTCTGGATAGCGACGCAGTTTGTCAGGTGCCCACCCTCCTGGAACGAGTACACCTGCATAGTCGGCAGGATTGACCTCTGCCATCGCTTTGTCAGCCTCACACGGTACACCATACTTCCCTATGTAGACGTGATTCGCTTTCGGGCCGACGAAATGGACGGTAGCGCCTTCCTCTCGCAGTCGCATCACTGGATACCAGAGCTCGAGATCCTCAAATTCACTTTCGACGAAGCAAACCACTTGTTTTCCTGCAAGTCTCAACGTTCTCGCCTCCTTTTCCTTCTATACTACGCTATTGTAGCATGCATCCCCTCAGGTGTAGGTATGTACATGACGACTTTTGTCCCTTTTCCCATTTCAGAGGTGATACTCAAGGTAGCTCCAGGAATGGTATCCAATCGTCTGCGGATGTTTTGGATGCCGATCCTTCCTTTTTGATTTTCGCCTTTTGACATCTGGTACAAGAGATCATCTGCTATGCCGACCCCATCGTCTTCGATCATGACCTTGATGTAATGACCTCCGTCCACAATTGTTAGCGTCACGTGACCTTTTTCGTCCTTTTCGAACAATCCATGCCGGATCGCATTCTCTACGAACGGTTGGATGCTCAAGGAAGGAATCTCTTTTTCAAGAATTCCTTCGTCTACGTGACATACAAAGTCGAAGCCTTCCCCAAAACGAGCCTTTTCGATCTCTACATAAGCATGGATGAGCTCCATTTCCCGAAATAACGGAACGAACAGCGTCGTTCGATCCATATCTAAAATATAGCGCAAATACTGACTGAGCATAGTGATGAGATACGCTGCCTTTTCTCCATCGGTATAGCAGAAAGAAATGACACTGCTTAAAGCATTATAGAGAAAATGCGGCTTGATTTGAGCCTGATGAAACGCGTGTTCATTGCGAATTGCGTCCTGAATGGAGGTCTTCATCGAGATCAGTGTCTGCACGCGGGCAATGAGTGTCTCCGGATCAAACGGTTTGGTCACATAGTCGTTCGCCCCCGCTCTATAGCCGAGCGCAATGTCTTGAGGGGTATCTCTGACGGATGCAAACAGGATTGGCAGGTCTAGAATCGAATACTGCGTTCGCAACAGCTGACACAGCTCAATCCCCGTTACTCCTGGCATCATTACATCCAGAATGACGAGATCAGGTTGTGGCTGCTCCTTGATTTTCTTCATGGCTTCTTTTGCCGAAAAGGCCGAAATGACATTATAGCGATGCCTGGAAAGGATGCTCAGCAAGGTGTGAATGTTGGATGCCTCGTCATCGACAATCATGATGGTGTATTGGTGATCATCCAAAATATTGAGAGGAATCTGCTCACTGGCCTCCCGATGCCTCTCCTGAGCGGTTGCGGCGAGCTCCTGCGTGACCATCTGCTGATGTCCCGTCGCAAGCGTAAATGTCATACGAGTGCCTTTGCCAAGCTCCGAGCTCTCTACCCAAATTTCCCCTCCCATGAGTTCAACCAGCTTGCGATTAATGTATAAACCTACGCCCATGCCTGTATACCCATCCTGTGGCAATAGCTGGTCCACCTGCTCAAAGTAATCAAAAATGGCTTCATGCTTATCCGGTGAAATCCCGATCCCTGTGTCCTCTACAGAAATACGAACCTGCCCCCCCACCACGCCCGCCATTACCTTAATCGAGCCTACACTCGTATGCTTGATGGCATTGTGTACGAGATTATACATGATTTGACGAAGCCGATTCTCATCTGCATGCACCCAAATGTTAGCGGGGACCTGATTTTCAAGTCGGACATCTTTCCCCAGCAATTCGAATTGCAGTACGTCAAAGACAATTTGGGTGATGACCTTGATATCCACAATCGAGAAATGGAGGCGCAGCTCCCCATGCTTCAGGCGAGTAACATCGAGCAAATCACCAACCAGCATAGACAACTTGATCGATGTATCCTTGACGAGCCAAAGATTTTGTCTTTGTTTGGAAGAAAACGCATTACTATCCTCTTCTAGTAAATGGGACGTAATATTGATAATGCCGTGAAGCGGTGTCTTCATCTCATGTGACGTATGCGTCAGAAATTCATCTTTGATCTGATTGGAAATTTTCAATTGATGAGATAGAATTTCTGTCTTTTCATAGGCATTCGTGAATCGAACGGCCAAAAGAATGTTAATGAAGGTAATGAAATACAGAATGCCGATTTTTCCCGCAAGATCAGTGGGCACGATGTTCTCTGCGTATAACAGACCATCAATGAGACTCACCGACAAGGAAATACTCGCACCAACGAAAAGCAGCATTTCTTTTCGGTCCGACGAGTCCCTTTGACTCTTGCTAGATAAATAAAGCAGCCTACCCAATATGAAGAAATGAAAGATTTGCACATAAATCAAAAGAGGCCCTTTCAGATTCGTATAAAAGGAGTAGGGCAAGATGAGTATGACAAGGATGTAGAGAAAAATAGGCGCTGTCAGCTTCACCAGCCAGTTGCGGGATAGGACCCTCGTATCGATGGAGCAGAAAAATAGGGCGAGCAAGATCGAGCTTACGAACAGGGATACATCCTGAGCCTTGTAGGCAACCACGAAAGGAATCGAAGGGAAAAGCTGCAACAGTACCTTCTCACCAAAAACCATGTGATAAATACCAAGAAGAATCATATAGCTGCCGCTGAATAAATAGGTTCTATCCCTCATGCGGAGAAAATAAAAGCTGAGATGGTAGGCAGCCATGATCCCCAGTGTGACGACAAAGGCAATATCCGTTCCGAGCAAGGTGCTGTTTACAATGGCAATATCCTCATCAAAGCCCAGTTGAATCGAGCTCGCAATCCCACCGGTAAAAAACATGAAATTTGCCACTTGAATGACAATCTCCAGCTCCTTGTCATCCGCGGAAAAAAACACGGTATACGGGGTATTCCCTGGCCGATGGGCTTCACTCTCTACGGCTGGCTGTCCGCTTGCACCTTCTTCGTTTCCATTTACATATAATCGGTGGGACATCCGAATGCTCTTTGTTTTTAATCCATATATTTGTCCGTCTTCTGGGAGCTTTACTTGTAATCGATAGGTTGCTGCACCTTTCCGGTCAATACTATCGATGACACTGTCTCCCTTCCACGTTCCAGGCACGACCAGATACGAGGGATTTGCATGTTGCCCTCGTCGAAAATGTTCAGGTGAAAGCAATTTTCCAGGATATATCTCCCATTCCCCATCTAAATTGACCAAGCCTTGACTTTGAAAATCCCAGCTCGACAAATCGAGCAATCCCCGCTGCGCCATAGGCATGTCCCGACTAGGAAAGGTTTGTATATAGATCCCGATAAATACCGCTATGGAAAGCAAAAAAACCAATCCAATCCCGGCAGGCTTCAGGAAATTCCTTCGTTCCAAAAATGTATCCCCTTCCCCTACAGAGCTCGAATATGTACGATCTTTTCGTTTTAAGAGTACCATTTCTCCCTCACAAAAATCTCACAATGCTTTTATGTACAAAGAAAAAAGGAATCTCATAGTTTCGAGATTCCTTATGCCATTGAACTAGACTACCGCATCGGCTCCCCCAAGCTGATTTGCAGTGCTCTGTACAAACGTTCCAATACGACTAAACGCGTCAACTGATGCGGATATGCTTTCTTCGGGAGTGCCAGCCGAATTTGCACAGATAGTTGCTTTGGGGTCCAAAGTTCTCCCTCTCCAGTGAGGGCGATAACATGCTGCTCTTGTTTGACTTGCGCGAGAATTTTTCGTCCTTCCGACTGCCTCACTTGTCCGATTTCGGAGCTGCTCATTTCTTCCATTCGGTCGTCTTCTGGAACTTCGACGATGTTCATTTTGCAATAGACGGCCAAGCGTTTGCTGTATGCTTCCACTCGCGGCAAGATATCATTTTTGATTTTTCCCACAGAGATAATGGTGAATTGCCTGAAACTCGCCTTCTTCCTTTTTCTTAAAATGATAGCAATTCGCTCTCCCAAACTTCTCACATGATCGGAGTTCTATCGTTACGAGGGTAAAAAAAGACAGGAAGAATCAACTCTTCCTGTCTCACTGTCCAATCACACGCATTACCCACTCGCTTATCTCCCGAGGCGGCTCCATATCCCACTCTCGGCGATAGGCATCAGCGAATTTGGCATAATGCTGGGCGATTTTCTGTTTTTGTTCGCCTCTTGCGTATATCTCCATCAAAGCGACATTCATTTCCTCGTGCAAAGGGTACACCGCCAGGTACTCTTCCAGCCTGCCCACAGCCCTTGGTAACTCCGTTGAGGCCATGTCGAGCTCTACCAGTTTGCACACCAGCTCCGTATACTTTTTCCGATACCGTTCTTCCAGAGGAGCTTTCCACAAGAAATCCTTGCGATCAAAAAGGGCCCCCTTGTACATTGCACACAAATTTTCGGCTCCTCCTGTGCTTTGCCTATCCTGTAACGAAGAGAGATCGAATTGCTGGAATACCAATAAATCATACGTCTGATCCATCGGGTGAAATAAATAGCCTTCACCCGTTTTTTGTATATCGATACTGAGCTCTTGCTCCTTTATGATTTTTTTCAGTCGGTACATGGTATTGTGCAGGTTATGCGTGGCTCTGCTCTCGTCCATCTCCGGCCATAAAAGATCAGTCAGATGCCACTTGCTGATATCCTCCTTGGGATGACAGAGAAAGTAGGCAAACAGCTCCTCACTCTTTCTCGTTGGCCATCTAACAACTTCACCTTTTGCATTGCGCACATCCAAGCCACCAAAGCATTGGATGGATACATTCTTCATGGGTTGTTTCGTCGGGGGCGTCAATTGTAGCTGTTTGACTAACCGATTCGTAATTCGTTCAATGGCAGCAGGCGTAACCGGTTTTAAAATATAGTCAAACGCGTACACCTTAAACGCATCCAATGCGTACTGCTTATAGGCAGTGGTAAAAATAATCTTTGTGTACTCAGATAACTCATTTATTTTAGAGCCTAGCTCAAGTCCGTTCATTTTTGGCATTTCTACATCTAAGAACGCCACATCAGGGCACAGATCGGGCAGACAAGCGAGAGCTTCTAGTGGATGGGTGAATGCTCCAACGATCGTATAGTGATCGTGTTGACCGATTACATGCTTCATGAGATCAAGAATGGGTTTCTCATCTTCCACTATCATTACCTTAATCACTGTCTTCCTCTCCTTTGACAGGCTTTGTTTGTCCAGATGCTTTCATGCGATCTTCCCTATCTATTGTCGGTATAATGGACAATGATTGTAAGCACAAAAAAAAAAGTGAGAAACAGGCCTACTCACTGTTCCCCACCTTATAACGAAAACCATATGTATAGATTGCTGGTGCCGGTAGAGGGACTTGAACCCCCACGGTTTCCCTCACGATTTTGAGTCGCGCGCGTCTGCCAATTCCGCCATACCGGCCTATTCAAAATAAAACATGGTCGGGAAGACAGGATTCGAACCTGCGACCCCTTGGTCCCAAGCCAAGTACTCTACCAAGCTGAGCTACTTCCCGATTACCAGCACTATCGGATCTTCTCTCATTCGACAATTTCCGATAAGTATTGCAACACTTACATACTATACAGGCAAATTGAACCAATTGCAATACCGGATTTTTTTGGAATATAGTCATTTTTTCCTAGTTTTTACCTTCCTTCTCCATGGTGTACAGATTTCCCCACATGGTATTTGTCGTTTCAAGAAATCTTGTGGAAGGTTAAACGGATAGTCCAGCGGATGACGCCCTACAACAATCCAACGTCCGTTCGGAAGCTTTTTCAACTGGTACACGCGGAAAAATCGATCACTTGGATCGAAGGCAAACCATACGGCAAGCGTCGCACATCTGCTACCCGAAGACAGTACCTGTGATTTTACAATCGGTGGCGCCCCTATCGTATCCCCTACTGGGATCGCGAGTCGTCCGTTTATTCGCCGCAAATCAAGATTGCCGATCACTCGATTAGCCAGACAAGGGGTCATGAATTTTTGCAGGAAACGGCGAATTTTCAACTTAGAATTGAACCGCTTTGGTAAAATGACTCCGCGATCCCCCACCCGCTTATGTGCGGAAAAGATAATCGTAAAGAATGCTTGCTCTGCCAATCGAATGACCTGCACCCATTGTTTTTTCATCTGACGTCCCCTCCCCCACTCAGACTATGCATCGCGGGAGGAAAACGGTTGGACGCGTATCCATATACATAAACCATTGCGTGCGGGGCAAATTATTACGGTGTTCCATCAAAACCCGCAGGAGGTATAGCAATGCCTAGCCAAATTAACACCGACTCGCTTAAAAAAGCAGAGGTAGCCACAACGCTGGCAAAAAATATGATTACGCAAGCGATCGAGCAATCTGCAGCCAATCCACAGCTCGCCGAAGAAGCCTTGAAGCAAGCATCTCAAGAAATTGCCCAAGCGCAAACGATGGTATCCCAAGTCCAATCCACGCTGCAAACCCAAGCGCAAGCTCAACAAAGTCAATCCTAAACAAATGGCAGGCAGACCCGGAATAGACTGGTGGTTTGCCTGTTTTCCCCATACAATAGCAATAGTTGCAAGATATTGCTAAAAAGGTGGGGGACGTATTGCCGCAACTTCAAGGATTGAATCATTTGCTTTTCTCTGTCTCAGATCTGGAGAAATCTTTTTGTTTTTATCGGGATGTCCTGCATGCCAAACCACTTGTACGAGGTCGCAAACTGGCTTACTTTGACTTGAATGGCTACTGGTTGGCGCTGAATGAGGAAGCAGACATCCCACGCAATGAAATTGCTCACTCTTATACACACATGGCCTTCACGGTTACAGAAGAGTCATTTGATGAGTGGTACGCTCACTTGGAAAAGCATGGCGTTTCCATTTTGCATGGACGGGATCGTTCGGAGCGGGATAAGCGTTCCATTTATTTCACCGACCCTGACGGGCATAAGTTCGAATTACATACAGGCACTCTCCAGGACCGTCTCGCTTACTACCGGGACGCAAAGCATCACATGACCTTTTTTGAATAATCGATGACGTTGACCATTTCTTAATATACTTTTCACAAAATCACAATGGTTCCAAAGATTCAACTCCATTTGTGAATGCTATAATCTATAAAGCACTTATGGCCTATTCCACTATGAATAGGTCCGTTTTTCGTAAAAATATGGAGGGATTTTATGTTTGGTAAGCGTGGCGCTCAAGCCGTTACCGCCTCAATTCAAAAAAGCGATGTCCAAATGCCCGATCAGCTAACGGAGAAGGTTCATTTTTTGCAAATGAATCAGACAGACCTTGATCGGTTGAAACAAATTGAACCACTCCTAACCCAACACCTAGAGGCCATTACAGAGCGGCATTACCACATGCTTCACAAATACTCCCATCTTATGCAGATCATCGAAACGCACACGACGGTTGATCGATTGGCTATATCCTTTCGTCACTATTTGCAATCGCTTCCAAATGCTAAGCTAGACGATGCCTATGTAGCCGGGCGCAAGAAAATCGGAGAGGTCCACAGCAAAATTGGACTTGCGCCAGAGTGGTATACGGGCTCTTACTTGCGGGTCTATGAATATTTGATTCCCTCAATCGTCAGCACCTATTCGAAACGTCCCCAGGAATTATCTTCTATCCTGTTGGCACTCGTGAAAATCATTACGCTTGATTCGCAAATTGTCCTCCAATCATATCAGGAGGACAATGATTACAAAGTCATTGATCGCCTGGGCGAAGTTCTGGAGTTAGTGATTCAGATCGATAAATTTAAGCATGTGCTGGACACGCTTGAGGATACGACTGAGGAAGCTGGCAATGTGGGATCTGCTGCTGAGCAACTAAGCGAATCTGTGCAAAAAGTGGCTCAATCAGCCGTCTCTGTCGCAGAGAGTGCTTCTACTACGATCGAACAAGCGACGATGGGCAAAGATATTATCCAAGAGTCATTAACCAGCTTTCTTTCCATGGCAGATGAATTCCAAGAGATGCAAACAAAAACTTCTCAATTAATGACGTCCATTACAGAAGTTTCTCAGGTCGTCCAAGTCATCCGCAACATTGCCGATCAAACCAATCTTCTTGCATTGAATGCGTCGATTGAGGCAGCGCGTGCCAACGAACACGGGCGAGGCTTTGCTATCGTGGCAGATGAAGTACGAAAGCTCGCCGAACAAACAAAGCAATCCGTTCAAAGCATTACAGCCACAATCAATAATGTTCAGAATGAAGCTGTCCAGGTAAAAGAAACGGCCACTCGCATGAGCGACCATTTTAACGATAAAGTACATCAGACTCGTGATGCGATTGGGATATTAGGAGATATTGTGCAAAATATTGAGACTGTCGGGCATTCCACCGGACACATCGCAGCATTGGCACAAGAGCAGTCTGCTGCCACAGATGATATTTCGATGCGCATCTCGCAAGTCCTGACGAATATGGAGCAGGTCTCTTCGCACGTCTCGAATGTAGGTAAAAACGTCTATGATGTTGGCGTGGGCATTAACAGCCTGCACAAGCTGAGCATCACACAAACGAGCCACTTTAAGACCAAGCATTACTTTCGAATCGTTAAAACCGACCATCTCTTATGGAAATGGTGGCTGTACAACTTCATGCTTGGGTATCACCACATTGATGAAAAAGAGCTCGTCGACCATCATCAATGCCGCTTGGGGATTTGGTATGACGAGGCCCTGAACAATCCATCCGTGAGCACCTTGCCCTCTTTCAAGCAATTGGAAGCGCCTCATCGCCAGTTCCACGAAACGGTTCGGCGGATTTACCACCTCGTCAAGCAAGGAAAACTAGAGGAAGCAGAAGCTACGTTTGATACGCTAGAAGATATCTCACAACGTATTCTCAACGTACTGGATCAGTTAGCCAAAGAAGTTTCCTAACGCTATTATCTATTCGTCTTTTTCTTGCCCGGCTGCCTTTTAGAGGCAGCTTTTTTTGTTTGAACACGGTTTAACTCAGTGGCAGACAGTGGTCTCGTACGAGCGTTGTTTCTCCTGACTCTTTTGGCTTTGGCAACTGATCTGTCGACTCTCCCTGCTGCTCTTGCTACCCCGACGCCAAACGCTTGCAATGCCCAGATAACCGGATACGAAATCGAGAGCCTGCCATTGGCTGAACCAGCAAAATTCACAGCCGCCGCATAATTGCCCGCAGTCAGCCAAACAGAGCCGGAATCTCCAGGCAAGGAGATGGGAACCGTACTCCTGATGACCGTCTGATTCTGAAAACGGATGGTCCCCAGTCCTCCGTAGTTCCCGTAACTGACATTAATATCGGTGTGGATCGACTCGACCGTTCCCCATGCCAGCCCTGATGAACGGCCCACCTTTTTCAATCTGCGCCCGATGCCATACGAACGAATCACACCTGGTACTCTGCCCACTGTTGCATAACGCGGGGCAAGTAGTCGATTCGAAGTAGGGATACTAATCGCTGCATCTATTCGATTCACTGCATTTCTCCGAAGTCGAACATACTGATACAAACGTCCGACTCGGTCCCTTCCTGAACGGCCCCCGTCTGCTCCACCTGGCTGGATGGTCTCGGTATAGCCGCCCGTATTGTTACGATTCAGAACGTGATTGTTGCTCAACACAAACCGTTGTCCCCCTCGGGCAACGATTAAACCAGCCGTTCCGGACGCCCCTGGGTAGCCAATGCTATACCCAGCGATCACAGGTCTGATTCTGCTGCGATAATTCGTTGCAGAGGGACGTATAGCAGGATGACAATGGCACCGTCCAGAGGTGACGGTTCGCACCGGAACGGATACATGGGCTGTCGCTACCTGTCTTTTGACAAGGACGCAACTCGGGCATCTCTTCTTCACGGCGGCACTTGCATTAACGGTATACATCACAATACAGGCGCCGCCTTTTTTGTTTTTTCCGTTTGCGTAGCCAATTCCGATGCCAGTTACGCCCGGCATCCGCTTCCACCTTTTGACCAAATGTTTCTTGGCCAGGAGCGCTTCCTGAAAGGTTGCCATGGCACCCCTTCCTTTCTGGAGGTCGTTTGTTTTACATGGTCATCGTATGTAAAACTTGGCCAGCCCTGTTGGACGCTTGTCATTGCGGGGAAGCCTTTTTTGCGTATTTGAAAAAGCACGTTATTCCAGCTGTAGTGGTGGGGAGGAAACAGGAGAAAACGCTCAGATTCTAGAGCCACCCGCTGGGGGATTGACTGCCCGGCTCCATGAAAAAAAGCGAAACCCGCGTCCAAAGTCGTCCTTTCAGGAGGTGTCTCAGAGGTGGACGCTAAGGGCTTGTTTCTCTTTTTTTCATTGCGCCTCGGTCGGTGTCCCTAAGATCTTCGCTTTTTTCTCCTGTTTCCTCTACGAGCTTTTCGTGTTTACCGATCTTTTCACGACTTAAAAGATTGAAGAAAGTGATCAGTTACGACAGAGAAGAATATTTCCAGACGTAGCGACTTGTGGAGTCCGACCGAGCGGAGAAGGGATTCGCGGGCAAAAGAAACGCAACCGTGCCCACGCGACGAAGCGGCTACCACTTTTGCGTTTCCCCGCGAATTCCTTCAGAGCGGACAGTCCCAACCCCCAGCGGGACGGAGCACTGAGCTTAGACTGGAAATATTCTTCTCCCCACCGTAGCCACGATAAAAGAAAACCGCCCCCTCCTGTCTATCCAGGAAACGACGGTTCATTATCTGATGATGTTAAGACGCTTCCGAAACCGTTACATTTGCCGGAGCAGTCTGAGATGCTTTTTTATTCGTATGAACGAGCAAGATATTCAAGATGACTGCCGTCATAGACCCTGTCACGATACCATTTTGCAGCATCATTTTTGCCAACGTAGGCAGTTGATCAAACATCGCCGGAACCGCAGCAGAGCCTAGTCCGACAGCGATACTGCAAGCAGCGATCAGCAGATTTTCGTTTTTGTTCAAATCAACCTGCGAGAGAATATTGATACCTGATGCAACTACCATCCCAAACATAGCGATCATCGCTCCACCCAATACCGCGTTAGGAATGACCGTTGTCAAAGCTGCCAGCTTTGGCAGTAATCCGAGAACGACCAAGATCCCACCGGCACCAATCATCACATCACGTGATTTAATGCCAGTCAAGGAAACCAGACCGACGTTTTGCGAAAAAGCCGTGTAAGGGAATGCGTTGAAAATACCGCCCAGTACAATGGCGACCCCTTCCCCGCGTAATCCTTTGACAACATCTTGATCCGTTACTTTGGTACCAGTCACTTTACCAAGTGCAAAGTAAACACCTGTGGACTCAGCCATGCTGATGATGTTGACGAGAATCATGGTAACAATGGCCACAATACTGAACTGTGGTGTACCGAAGTAAAACGGTTCAACCACGCTAAACCAAGAGGCTTCCGCAACACTCGCGAAGCTGACCATCCCCATCATGTAAGCTACAACCGTACCGACAATCAACCCGAGCAATACAGAAATCGCACGAATAAATCCGGTAAAGAAACGATTAATAAGCAAAATGATAACCAACGTTCCTAAAGCCAAGAGCAAATTGTGCGGTTGTCCAAAATCCGGCATTCCTTGTCCGCCAGCCGCGTTGTTCATCGCAACAGGAATGAGCGACAGTCCAATGATCGTAACGACTGAACCTTGTACCACGGTTGGGAAAAAGCGGAGCAGCTTGCCAAACAGTGGGGCTGCCAAGACAACGAATATACCCGATATGATGATGGCACCATAAGCGGTCGCTAGATTACTCGTAGATGCAATCGCAATGATCGGTCCTACTGCTGTAAACGTACAGCCTAGCACAACAGGAAGGCGAATCCCTGTATAACGTGTGCCAAGGACTTGCAAGAGCGTTGCGATTCCGCATGTGAATAGGTCGGCAGCAATCAAATAAGCGATTTGCGTAGGAGTCAGATTCAAAGCACCACCGATAATCAACGGTACCACGACAGCTCCTGCATACATGGCAAGAATGTGCTGTAAGCCCAAAGTAACAATCTTATGTTTGGCTAGCATGAGTGAACCCTTACCTCCTATTAACTTTTTGATTATACGCGTGCAGGCTCTTCTTCAATAAAGTGAATGCCTTCTGGTGACATTGATTCAATACGTGCCAATGATTCGATTCGTACGCCAGCTTGCTCCAAGAGACCACGGCCTTCCTGGAAGCTTTTTTCAATCACAGCACCAACCCCGACGAGATGAGCTCCTGCATCTTTGAGAATATTCGTAAGTCCCACTAGAGCAGCTCCCGTAGCCAGGAAGTCATCGACAATCAATACGCGGTCTTCTTTGGACAAATACTGACGGGAAACACTGATTTGATACGTTTCTTGACGGGTAAAGGAATGAACAGGAGCAGAGTATACTTCCTCTGTCAACGTGACAGCTTTTTTCTTTTTCGCGTAGATAAAGGGAACACCCAACGCAAAGGAAGTCGCCATAGCAAAATGAATGCCACTTGCCTCAATCGTCACGACTTTTGTGATTTTTTCACCAGCAAACAGCTCGGCAAAGCGCTGTCCGATCTTCATCGTCAATTGTGGATCTACCTGGTGGTTCAAAAACGCATCCACCTTCAAAACGGATGCCGACAGTACTTTGCCGTCCTGTACGATGCGCTCTTGTAATTCTTTCATCAGTTTTTCCTCCTCGGATATCGTTCCGGCCATTTTTACATGCGGCCTACTAAAATATAGAAAGCCCAGAGTGGACAGTGTCACAAGCGGGCTACGTAACAAACGTAACAAACCAACGCCAAGTGAAACTGTCCCTCTGGGCTTTTATCCCTTAGGTGTAGCACATCATTTGTGCCTGCGTCGCTCGGACCAGCTTTCTTTCACCCTATGGAATAGGAAAGAAAGAGACGGAACCCTAGACGCACTTTCACTCGTAGTCAGATGATTTACGGTCACCTGGTAGAAACGGTTGGGCCTTATTCCCAAAATTATACGAGCTACCTATCTATTTATTTCGAAGTGTAATAACGAGTATTGACCAAATCTATCATAACTCCCGCGTTGTGAGCAAGCGTTAATTTTTGAAAGAAAAAGGAAGCGCTTACTTGTTCGAACAAAGGAAAGAGCCCTGATTTCTCAAGGGCTCTCCTACTTATCTCTTCGGTTTTTTCTGCCGCGTTTGAGCGTTGATCTTCTTCCATTTATCTCTTTCAGCGGCTGCAAGCCTTGCTTCTTCTTTTCGTGCCAGATGTGCCAATTCACGTTGAAGCTTCAGGTAACTGTCAAAGCGTGCCTTTTCCAATGATCCATCATTGATCGCAACCTGAACAGCACAGCCAGGCTCGCGCATATGCTTGCAATCATTGAAACGGCATGTTTCCGCTATAGACTCGACATCGTCAAAAGCACCGCGGAAGCCTTCATCTGCTTCCCAGAGTTGCAGCTCCCTCATACCCGGTGTATCGATCATCAGAGCACCACTCGGCAATCGGAACAATTCGCGATGTGTCGTCGTATGGCGGCCACGGTCATCACCTTCACGCACGCCACTGACTTTTTGCCTCTCCGCTCCGCTCAATTTATTGATCAACGTGGATTTGCCAACACCAGAGGAACCCATCAAGGCAATCGTCTGACCCTCGCCCAAATACGGTGCGAGCAGATCCAGTCCTTCTCCCTGCTCAGCACTGACTACGTGAACAGGTACTCCGATCGCAACCGATTCTATCTCTGCCATGCATGCATCCAGATCGTCACACAAATCTGCTTTGGAAAGCACAATCACCGGATTGGCTCCACTCTCCCACGCAAGAATGAGATAGCGTTCTATCCTCCGCAGATTCAAATCATTATTTAAGGAATTCACGAGGAAAACGGTATCGACGTTCGCGGCCACAATCTGCTCTTCCACTGTATCCCCAGCTACCTTGCGAGAAAACTTGCTCTTACGTGGAAGAAGTCCGTGGATGGAGGCTTTCTTTTCCTCTGGGCGGGCACTGATCACTACCCAGTCGCCGACAGCCGGAAAATCTTCTCGTCCGATGGCTTCATAACGAAGCTTGCCCGTTACCTCGCCTAGGAGCTCGCCATGCTCACTCCACAGACGATAAATACGTTTATGTTCGAGTGTGATACGTCCCACACTGTAACCTTGCTCGGCATAAAGGTCAAAATGATTAGCAAAATGCTCATTCCAGCCCATAGATTGCAATACTTGTTGATTGGTTAGTTGATTCACTGCGGATTCCCCCTGCAATTGGTTAAATATATGGCTATCAGCCAGAACCAGTCACAGTCGAATCCTCATTTTGGTGAACGGTATTACTGTTCGCTTGAAAGGAGGATTCCTGTGACCCCGACTACAATACTCTGAACAAATTTGATGGCTACCATAAAACATCTCTCCTTTAGCAAACCTACCATTCAGGTTTGGAATCATATTTCCCATTTATTGTACCATAATGAAACAAAATGCAACAGCGTCAATCTCCGCCGCCGCCGCCGCCGCTATCCCCGCCACCACCACTGTCTCCACCACTACTGCTATCGCCGCTGTCATAGTCGTGATTTCGATGATGATGATTGTGAGAGCTGTCTACATAGAAGGCTCCGCCCCCGCTGTCTGAAGAGGAATGAGAGCGCCCACTTCCGCCTTTTACAGCTTTGGACGCTAAGACAAATACTACGATCAAAAACATGATGACGATGACAATGAAGAAATCCAATGTTGTCCCGCCCTTCCTCTTTTTTGAAGTTGTTTACCTCTTTAGTATACCATAGTACGGCTGGAACGCTGGAGCTTGGGGAATGATTCCTTTTCATCCGGCAAAATGTCCAGACACAGGTGCGATCGCCAAAATGTTATCCAACACAAATACACGATACGCCTTCCTCATATAGCAATATGCTTTCAAGCTCCCTTTGTTCTCATCGATATGCACCACACGAATCGTACGCCTGCTAGCCTCTCCATCTTTCTTCAAATAGATAATCTCCACTGCTTGCTGCCGGGCTGCGTACCTTCTCAACTCCAGAATCATCATGCTGTCACCACCATAAAATGTGTCTTCTAGTTGTTGAGATCATCATACCAAAAGAGAACATTTGTTCGCAAGTTCGTTTACATCACTCAACCATTGCCTCAACAAAAAAAGGCATGCGCCCTAGAACTGGACACATACCTTATGCTTGTTGCACTGTGTGTGACTCAGCGCTTTCTAAGCGCACGGCCAAACACAATCAGAATCGGTGCCAACAAGATGGCCGCCGCAACTAGCGAAGCGCGAATCGAAAAACGAGTCCCAATCCATCCGACAGCCGGCCCACCCGCCGTTTGTCCCAAGGCATTGGATTGGCCCATCATCGACAAAACCGTCGCTCGCACACTGCTCTGAATATTTAGATTCAGCCACGTATCATACAGCGGACTGCTTAATGACTGGATCACACCGATCAACAGCAATGCTACTAATGCCCAGCTAAAGCTAGGGGAAAAGGCAAAAGCAATCATCGCTGCAATTTTGAGCCCTGTCAGCGTAAACATGCCCACAAGGACAACCCGCTCATTGTTCACATCCAGCCTTTTTTCCACAACGCCTACGACGATGAGACCGAGTAAGCTTGCGAGTGCGGCAATGATCCCGAACCACATGGGCAGCGAAATAGCAGCGAGCTGCGGAAAGCCAATTTCAGCGATCAAATGCGCTTCCCACAAACGGTCATACCCTTCAGAAGCTGCACCCGTAAATAGCGTCACAAACAAGATCAACATGAGAATCGGCTGACTGCGAATCACTTTGGCACCCGAAGTCCACGTCTGTATCATTTCCTTTACGTGGGAAGCACCTTGCTCACGCTCACGTGGAACAAAACCGGTCTCCTTCATGAACAGAATCAGAAAGACACCAAGCCCCAGATACATGAGGCCGCCTATGAGGTAAGGCAAATTAGGAGCGAGTGATGCTAACGCCACACTAAGTGCAATCCCGAGCAGATTCCCAAACAAGGAGTAACGCTTGGCCTTCATGAAAATCGTACCGATCTTCTCTTCTCCGACCTCATCCACAATCCATGCAGTATCCGCTCCACTGATAAACGTATACCCGAAGCCACTGACTACTTGCGAAAACAGCACCAAGCCGAAAATAGAAAACAACGGCACCCAAGCATCAAGCACGGGAACGATCCCCTGCATTGCAAATCCGATACCCAGCAAAAACATCCCGATAATGACGGAGCGACGGCGACTGTACGTATCCGCAACGACTCCTGTTATCCCTTCAAACACCAACACAGATAACTCCAATACCGTCCCGATCAAAAGCAATTCAAACGGGTTAAAACCCAGTGTCACAATATAGTAAAGCGCATAAGTCGTGAACATGGTCGTATTGGCGAGGGAAGTCAAAAAACTTTTGATCGTATATACTTTTGTCGCATTCATGAACATGGAAGCAGTATCCACCTTTTTTAGGCAGATGACGCGTTCCGTTTTCACATACTGATCGTTATTCTACAATCCTCTACTATGCAAAATGCGTACGCGTCATGCTGCCATTCTATTTTTCCTTCCTGTGTACTTGCTTGCTCTGAATAGTGTTTTTAACATGTGATATACACCTCCGAAAGTAATTACTGCCATTATAGAATGTTTTTAATTGTCACACAACAAAAAAGCCGTGCAGCATGATTGAACACACTGCACAGCTTTATTAAGGAGCACTTACGCTTTTTTTCTAAACAGGCTAACGATGGAGATCAGCAACGCCAAACCAGAAAGTACCAATGGCAAGGTATTGTTGCTGCCTGCACCAGCCGCTTCCCCAGCAGGAGCAGTGGCCGGCTTTTGTTCTTGTCCATGCTCATGCCCTGCTTCGCCTACACCAGCCTTAATGGTAGTGACAGACGCTGGCGTTTTAGAATCCTTGTCCCCTGTCCATTCCACAACCTCACCATTTGCATAGGTCTGATAAGCCTTCCAAGCCAATTGGCCCTCTTCTTTCGGGTTTGCCCCGACAAACGTGAACTCTTGGAACTCATGCGCCTTGATTCCGCCTTCTGTGGCTGTCCACACAAGCGCTGTGTTCACACCGTCTTTATCTTTTTCGAACTCGTAGGTCCAGCCCGGAATCGGTTGTACAGTATTTACCTTCACACCTGCCGGGAATTCCAGCTTCACTTTTGTCGTATTGACGTCTTTTTCTACTGGGACACGCACTGCGTATTTTTCATAGGAGCCTGTAGTAGTCTCTTTCGGATATACGTTCACATGTGCTTGTGCTGCTGTCGCCAACGTCAAAACTGCACCGGCTACCAGTACACTGCTCATCCATTTTGTCATTTTCATCGTATGAAAACCTCCCTAGTTTGAATCTGTTTGAATCATGGCCTGATTATTTGTCGTAGCAGTCGGATAGTTGATCTGGCTCATCCAAAGTCCTGCCAGAACAGCAATAATACCGAATACGATTTCCCAACGCAAGTAAGCGGGCTGCAAAGAATTTTTCGTCCGCCAGCGTCTCGTTTGCCTGAAGGCCAGCAGAAGCATGAGGCAGACACTTGCTATTTTTCCGTATAACAGATAGCTCCATGCTGTTGCACTCTGGAAAATATTCATGACATCCGTCTGCACGATGAGCATGACAACACCCGTCACGACAGCAAGCACTGCCGCCACAGCAACTGTCTGCAAAAAGAACCTCTTGAACGACTCCTGTCCTCTTTCAGCCACTTTGACTGTAAGTAACAAGTAGACAAGTGCCCCCATCCACACGGCGACCGTCAATACATGCAACAGTCTCAGCAAAATGGACAGCCAGACAGGAGCAATGCCCCATGCATGACCACCAAAAGCTTGCGCGCTGATCACGAGAACCCAGATTCCCACATACCAGCCGGACACCATATTGGGGATCGCCATCAATAACAGTAGTGCAAAAGATACCAGCAGCATGATCGCAAACGGAGACTGACTGAGCAAGTTCCCGTCCATCTGCCACAGTGCTTGTGTAAGTGAAACAGCGGTTAACGATTCGTCATACAAGAACCACAAAAATATAAGTCCGATGATCGCCAAACTCCATCCGATTTGTCTGCCAATCCCGATGAGCTGGGCAAGCGAAGGCAAGCCATGACGCTGTGCTCTCCACGCTACCAGATACAAGCCGCCACCGACGAGAATAATTCCTTGCGCCAAATAGCGGTACATAATCAAGTAGCTTGAATCTGCTTTTTGCTCACTCGGAGGAACCACGAACGCACTTTTTTGTCCGATGGAAAACGTGAGCCTCTCTTCGATCGGATGCCCGTCCTCGGAAACGACAGACACGATAACCGAATACGTCCCCCAAGCCAAATCGCTCGGCAGATTTACATTCAACTGCGAGGCATCACCCGGCTGCAATGTCGGCCGCTCCACTTTTATTTCCTTGCCATTCCAGTCAAATAAACGCACGTTAACTAGATCGGGCTCCAATGTTTCGGTAAACAACGCAGATATTTTTCCTGGATTCGCCTTCAGTACCTCACCATCTTGTGGGAAGCTGCCCATTAAGCCAGCATGGGCGTAAGCAGTTGTCATACCCGTTGTCAGTACAAGTAAAAAGGCGAGCAAAAACACAACCGCATAATGTCTAATGTTATCTGTCACCCTATCACCTACTTCCTTATTTCGTCTTAATCCTATCAAAATAGTACGAGAATCTATATGGCTCCATCGGGCTATCTGATGTGGCGAAGTGTTGAAAACAAAAAAAGACATGAGCGGTAATTCTCTCCGATCATGCCTTTTGAAAACGGTATTAGGATGATCTTACAGTACTTTGTGCGAGGAATTCCAGGACGAGTTTGTTGAATACCTCTGGTTGATCCATCGGTGGGATATGCGCTGAGTCAGGCAGGATGACTTTTTGTGCGCCTGTAATCCGTTCGGTCAATACATCAGCGATCTGTAAAAAATCGGGATAATCCACTTGATTGAATCGTTCCACATCGTGCAGCCTTTGCTCACTTCTTGGATGACCAAACAAGCCGGATGCGACCAGAAGCAAGTGCGAACTCCAGCGCGACCATTCCCCCAAACGAAAGCCCAGCCACATGCGCTTTTTCGATACCAAGCCCTTGCAGAACCGCTTTCACATCGTCGTACAAGGTATAAGGAACGTCAGTCGCCAGTGTTTTACCGAACCCGCGGATATCAAAGCGAACGACCTTATACGTCTGTGCAAATGCTTGCAGCTGGTCATCCCATAGCCTTGTATCCAGATTGAAGCCGTGGATCAATAAGAGCGGTTCGCCTTCCCCTTACTATCTCACCCGGGGATGTTGCTTGTCTATGTATTTTTGAACCGATTACCCAATGACGCCTGTACGTAAAATCTTGATCTCGACATCTACATCAAATTTCGCCCTTTTCATGATTTCCCGACATTCATCTCTACTCAATTTCTTTTTCCCACTCTTTTGATTGGCTATATTGTAGATTTCCCCAAATCCTACCGGGTCTACATCGTGCTTTCTTAACTTTTCCAGCAAATGCTCCGTCTCTTTTTTCACCGCCAGCTCGATTGCTTTTTGTACCTTTTTTAACTGCTCAGGCTTTGATAAATCGATTTTTTCAGCCATTTCCTGAATTTGCGCTGTCATATTGACTTTCACAGAAAATCTTGGTTTTTCCAAATCCAGTACTTTCATTTGCTTTTTGCTTGAGATATGTTCAATGACGGTAAAAAGACGCTTTTTATCAAGGGAAATGTTTATTTCCAATTCTCCCTTATTGTAACGCTCCCGTAATATCTTGAGGAAAAATCCCTCTCTTGAAGTAATCTCCGCCACCAGTTTTTGATCTCGAAATAAACCAATTTGATTAATATGCAATTCGTTCTTTACTCTTTCGATATAAGGCATCACGGGATCTCTCCCGACTGCATAATAATCTTTCATGAACTCATGAAGTTTTGAAGAGATCATATTCTCTCCTTCGACGTTCTGTCGTATGGCTTGATACAGGTAAATTCCGATATTACTGTTCTCTGGATAGCGATGTGTCAAAATATCATACGCTCGTCCTTTGGCTACAGTTAAATAGACATTGCTTCCTATGGAGGCATCACGGGTTAAGTTTTCCACAAGAGAAAGGATCCCTTTGCGCGCTAACTCATCGTGATAGACCACGACGCGAATTTGACCGCCTACAATTTTTTTGGAAGACTCCCTGTTCTGTGCAACGGTAAGTCCTTTGCTTGTATGCGCTGTGCCCGAAATCACAGTGACTAACTCACGTGCCTCCGGGTCAATTTGATAAAAGACCGTGGTACCTAACAGCCGTCCGTCTTTACTAAGATCGTACCCCACTGCAACGGCCAGTCCCAATTTTTCTAATACATGCTGCTCCCCACAGCCGTTCAACAACACGACCACTAATAAGTAGTGAACAAGCAACCGTAACCTTTTCATGTTCGGACCGCTCCCTTCCGAAACAGCCGAATCACTATATAAAGCACGATCGGATAAATAAAAATGATATAGAAACCTACTCCACCAAAAATATCCGTGATGAAATTAATCGACTGACGCGTTTCCAAAAAGTTGCTGGCAAAAAACATGACACCAATAATCCCGAAAAGTGCTATTCTTTCCTTGACCCCACTAATATGGTGAACCCCCCGCATGGCTACCCACAAGTTCATCAGCAAATTATCCAGCATAATGAGCATCCACAGTGAGATAGACACAAACTCAAAACGCTCCAAAAACGGAAACTCTACAATTTTCATCATCATTAGCGTTGCCCATATAAGATGCTGAAGCTGTTCCCCTTGAAAGTACAAGAGTGTAACCAGCATGACTGCCACATACAAGAAGGTGGTCATAAACAGCCCACCATGTACATATCGCGGTAGCAATTCCTTTTCCTTCACAAACGGATAGATGAACAAAATAATCTCAAATCCGATGATGGAAAAAGACATCTTCTTCGCACCGTCCATAAGCTCTACAAGATCATGATGAAAGACTGGCTGCAATAAATGAAAATCGGCGTGTTGCATGGGGTAAAACAAGAGCAGTAACTGCCAAACCGTCAGCCCGACAGAAAAAAAGCTAATGCCAGCCAACACCCGAATGCCACCCGTCACTCCATAAATGGCCAGGCAAAGCAAGGAGGCATTTAATATCCAGGAAGGCACTTCTGGAAACATCCATGACTGAATGATCTCGATGTACCCTCTCAAAATCGTTAAGGCAGAGCCCATGATATATACGATAAAGATGAAATTAAGAACGCGGGCCGGCCATTTTCCAAACACACGTTGATGAATGTCATACAAATCCATGTCTTTGAATTTCGCTAAGATTTTTAGCATGAACCACGCGGCTATATGGGTCATAATGCCTGCTATTATGACCGCAATCCAAGCGTCTTGTTGCACCCTATCATATATAAAACGTTGTACACCCGCTATGCCGATTCCAACCTGATTGCTATGAACCATAAATAGCGCAAGTGAGACGCTGATAGCCATATGGCTATTCCGACGAAAAGTGGATAGTGACATTCACATTCAACACCTAACTACTGAACTGGTCTTTTTTTCCCTGCTTCATCAGACACACGGGTATCGTCAGGAGAACGTGTCATAACCGGACGCTTGCCGAGAGAGTAAAAAGGAAACCGGATCAGACTGTTTTTAAAATCCTGCAAGCGAAAAGGAAAAAAGGGGAGAAAAAACGGACGTCCCAGACTTGATTGACGCAGGATGTGTATCAATAGAAAAGACGCGCCAAGCATAATACCAAAACCTCCCCAAATTCCAGCTAACAGGATAATCGGAAAGCGGAGGATGCGTACTGCCGTACTCATCATGTAGGAAGGAAAAGTAAAGGAAGCTAATGCACTGAGCGCCACAATCATGATCAAGATGTTACTGGTAAAACCCGCTGCAACGGCTGCCTGTCCAATTACGATACCGCCAACGATCCCTATCGTTTGCCCAACTTTAAAAGGAAGTCTTGCTCCAGCCTCCCGCAAGAATTCAATAATCATCTCAAGTAGCAAAGCTTCAAACAACGGGGGAAAAGGTACCTTGGAACGAGACTTTACTAGCGATACGAGGAGAGCAGATGGAATCATTTCATAATGGAACGTAAGTGCAGCCACATAAGTAGCTGTAAAAAACAAGGAGACAAAAAGGGCTGAGAAACGTAACAATCGTATGAAGGAAGCCATTTGCCATCGGATATAGAGATCTTCATTGGACTTGAAAAAGTCTACGAAGGAACTGGGACCGACGATAGCAAACGGACTCCCCTCCACAAACACGACAACCTTTCCTTCCAACAGGGCTTCACTTACATGATCAGGTCGTTCTGTTAGGATTAGCTGCGGGAAAATAGAGAACGTATTGTCGTCAATCAGTTGAACCAATTTTCCGCTGTCAATTACGCCGTCTATATCTAGATCACGTATACGCTGAATGACGGTTTGAACATTTTCAGGAGCAGCCAGGTCCTCCATGTAACATACTTCCACATTCGTCATGCTACGTTTCCCAATCGTAATCGACACGTTGGTAAGCAAATCAGTCGACAGATATCCCTGTAGGACCCCTAAGTTGGTCTCCAATTCTTCGGTAAAAGCAACCTGGGGACCGAAAATCTGGGTTTCGACCTGAGCCTCTCCCAAAGAACGACTCGGTAATTTTGCTACGTAGAGAAGAAGCCCGTTCGCCATTCCTTCTATTTGAAGATAAATCCATCCCCTTACGAGATAATCGCTTACTTGGCTGTAATCCATGGCTTTGGTGACATGAGCAACAGGAACATTCCCCAAAATCGTATCAGGAACGAGCTTTTCCTCAGGTAACCTTTCGAAATAGGGAAGCAACACCTGCTGGAGAATAACCGTATCAACTAGATAGGGTAAGTAGGCGAGTAACAAGCTATTGGTTCCACACGAAAGGTTACGAAACACCATTCGCGGATTTCGCATGTGATCCCATAATTTTTCTCGCGTCTCGCTAACGGATTCAGAAATCATGTTGGTTGTCATCTTATGTTTACCCCAATATATGGTGTTCCCTTATTATTTTTCCAAAGCTCTCGGTCTATTCCCAAAGAAAAAACCGAGACGGAAATACTCCATCTCGGTTCGTTCACCACTATTTATCTGCCGCTCTTCATTTCAGTCCAGTAACGGTCGTACTGCTGCAAGGTTTCTCCTACATCCACCAGCCACTCCGCACGGCCAATGTCTGCTGTATCCAAGAAGACCATCTTGTTGGAACGATATTCTTCACTATGCAGTGGGTATGCTTTTTCGTTCGGATTGCTGTAGCCAATCGATTCGTAGTTTTTCACACTGACTTCTGGATCCATCAGGTAGTTGATGAACTTCTCAGCCATTTCCTTGTTTTTAGCGCCTTTTGGAATTGCCAGCGTATCTGCCCAGATCGTTGCGCCCTCTTTCGGAATGACGTAATCAACATCTGGATTTTGCGCGTGAATGAAAGCGGCGTCACCGGACCAAACCATTCCGACCCATGCTTCTTCCGCAATCATCTTTTGCTTGATGTTGTCTGTATCAAAAGCAACAACATTCGGTACTACCTTTTTCAAATCAGCAAAGGACTTTTCTAATTCATCTTTGTTCGTCGTGCTATTGGAGAAGCCATTTTTGATCAGTGCCATTCCCATAACCTCACGCGGGTCGTTCAGCATGATGACACGGCCCTTGTAAGCTTCATTCCACAGATCATTCCAGCTTGTCGGAGTTTCTTTTACATATTTCTTGTTGTACGCGATCCCGGTAATGCCCCATGTATATACGAGTGAATACTTGTTTTCTTTGTCATAAGGAGGTGTCTTGAACGTAGACACGATATTGCCCATGTTCGGGATGTTGGCTTTGTTCAACTCTTCCAGCAGACCCAGCTGAATCATGGTGCCTACCATGTAGTCGGAAGGTTGAATCAGGTCGTAGCCGGATGCACCTGCTTGAACTTTTGCCAGCATTTCTTCGTTGCTGCCGTATACATCATAGTTAACCTTGACGTTGAATTTTTGCTCAAAATCTTTGATGACGTCTTGGTCGAAGTTGTCTGCCCAGCTATAAATATTCAATACTTGTTGCTCTTGCTTAGATGACGATGAGCAACCTACAGCAGTCACCGCAAGTACGGCGGTCAAAGCGCCGATCATCAAGGACTTGAAACGTTTCATTTTTTCCTCTCAACCTCCAAATCAGTTATAGGATTACCTTTATGAAAACTCCATGATGGTTCTAAAAGATAGATTGATTATTTTTCGAGTCTTTACGGCGGAAAATCTCTGCCACCACAACCAGCAGCACAGTACTCACGATCAAAAGTGTCGAGAGTGCATTCACTTCTGGCGAGACGCCTCGTTTTACCAACCCATAAATGTAGAGTGGCAATGTGGTCGAATTCGGACCAGCCACGAAGAACGAAATAATGAAATCGTCCAGCGACAGGGTAAACGCCATCAGGAAGCCTGCGATGATCCCTGGCATGATCAGTGGCAGCGTCACATAGCGCAATGTCTCCCATGGAGTTGCTCCCAAATCTTGAGACGCTTCTTCCAGTTCTTTGCCCATATCAGCCAAACGACCAGAGATAATGACCATTACATACGGCATGCTAAACGTAACATGCGCCAGGATCAGGGTCACTTTCCCCAGCTCCATATGTACCTGGCTAAACAGCACGAGCATAGCCAACCCCATCATGATCTCCGGGATGACGATCGGCAAATACATCAGCCCGTTGAAGATATTGCTCCAACGCAGGGAATAGTGCTTGACCGCCAGAGCAGCAGCCGTACCCAATACGGTTGCAATGACGCTGCTGATAACCCCAATCGTCATACTGTTCATCAGCGCTTGCATGACCTGCCTGTTTTCAAACAAAGAAACGTACCACTTCCACGTAAAACCAGTCCACGTAGCGTTGATCCGTGAATCATTGAACGAATAAAGGACAAGGATCAAGATTGGCAGATACAAAAAGACGAGCATCAGCCACGAGTATCCAGATAGTGCGTTTCGACGTAATGTTTTCATGCCGATTCCTCCTTTGTCTCACTCGCTTTGGTAGCGCGGAAATAAAGAAGAATCAACAGCATGGACAATAGCATCAGCACGATGGACAAGGCAGAACCGAACGGCCAGTCACGCGCAGACAAAAACTGATTTTGAATGACGTTTCCGATCAGAGCCGATTTCGCTCCTCCCATGACATCCGGAACGACGAACATCCCGATGGAAGAAACAAATACGAGGATCGACCCAGTGACGACACCTGTCTTGGTCATCGGCAGAGTCACGTGCCAAAAAGCTTTCCAAGGTGTTGCGCCCAGATCATACGCTGCTTCCAGCTTGCGACGATCCATCTGCTCCAGTGACACATAAATCGGCAGGACCATGAACGGCATGAGTGTGTACACCATCCCGAGCAGGACAGAACCTGAATTGTACAGAAGCGGCAGCGGCTCCGAAATAATGCCCAGCGATTGCAGGAACGTGTTGATTACGCCTTGCGAACGCAGGATGATTACCCACGCATAGGAACGGACCAAGAAGTTGATCCAAAACGGAATCATCACGAGCAAAAGCCATATTTGCTGAGTCGATTTTTCCAGTCGTGAAATGTAATACGCTAACGGATAGCCGCACAAAATCGAAAATACCGTTGTTAAAACCGCTACGACCAGCGTATCCCCAAAAATTTGGCCATACAGCGGATCGAAAATACGGATGTAATTGTTCAGCGTAAACTCATAGACAACTTGCCCGTACGTGCCTCTTTTGAGAAAAGACAGGATGGCAATCATAAGCATAGGCAGGACGAAAAGCGCACCCATCCACAAAAGGGCGGGAAGCGCGAGCAGTTTTACCGGCTTCTTGTTTAACAAGGAAGAATCACCTCGTCCGTCTGTGCCCAGCCAATGGCCACTTGATCTCCCACCTGCCAGTCCAGACCGTCACCTGCGTACTGGTGTGCCATTACGGTCATATCCTGCCCTTCGAGGCGGATAAATACCTTGCGCAAATTGCCGAGGAACACCGCGTCAGCAATGGTGCCCAGCTTCTTGTGCTTGTCCTTGTCGGAGTCAACCGGGTACAACTTGATCTTTTCCGGACGTACCGCTGCATTCGTTCCGTTTTCCCGAAAAATGTTGTTTTCCCCAATAAAGGTAGCCACAAACAAGGTTTGCGGGGAGTTGTAAATCTCTGCTGGAGAAGCAATTTGTTCAATTCGTCCCTTGTTCATGACCGCGATTCGATCGGACATTGCCATCGCTTCTTCTTGGTCATGGGTGACGTAAATGAACGTTATCCCTAGGTTCTTCTGCAAGTTTTTCAGTTCAAGCTGCAAGCTTTTTCGCAATTGGTAGTCTAGTGCACCTAATGGCTCGTCCAGAAGCAAAACGCGTGGGTTGTTAATAATCGCCCGTGCGATTGCTACGCGTTGCTGTTGTCCGCCAGATAGCTGCTTTGGCGTACGTTTCCGCAATTCTGTCAGTTGGACGTACTGAAGTACTTCCTCCAAACGCTTTTGTTGTTCAGCTGCGTTCACTTTTTTCATTTTCAAACCAAACAGGATGTTTTGCTCCACGGTCATGTGTGGAAACAAAGCATATTGCTGGAACACCATGTTCATATCGCGTTGATATGGCGGCACATGGCTGAGGGGCTTTTCGTCTAGGAAAATTTCCCCGGTCGTTGGCTGCTCAAAGCCAGCAATCATTCGCAACAGTGTCGTTTTCCCACAGCCACTGGGGCCGAGTAACGTCAAAAACTCCCCTTCTTCGATGGAGAGAGAAAAAGAGGGGACGACGACAGTATCTGCAAATCTCTTTTCAATTGAATCCAGATGTATAATTTTTTTCATTCCGTCATCTCACCATATGTCATTATACTCACAATCTAGGTAACTATATCGTGTATGATACGATTTGTAAACAGTTTCACGAACGATTCCTCCACAAAAACAAACAGAGCCAATGAATAAACATTCGCTCTGCTACGTATCCTTTCTATCTTTTCTCACACAGATGTGGATTTCGATTGAGGCGTGTGCTTTTGTTTTTTTAATTTTGCCCCTAGGAAATTCGTCCCAATCACCCCGAAAATAATCATTACTGCGCCAATAAGATGGTAGTATGCCAGTTGTTCCTGCAAAAAGATAACGCCTGCCACGATCGTAACCAACGTAGACAAATTGTTAAACACGCTGAGTTTGGATGCCTCCATCTTGGACAAGGCAAAGTTGGTCATAAAGGACGTCATGAGCGAGGACAGTATCCCCAAAAATACAATCGAGATGATAAATGCCGAGCTGGCGAAAGGGGCAAAATAGTTCGATAAAGTCCCCTCTGCACTATGGCGAATGACTGACCAGCCGTTAAAAAACAAAAATCCGAGTAACGCCACCATATACGTCATGTCTATATAATGAAAGGACTTTGTCATTTTCCTCGCCAGAACACTATACCCCGCCAAAGAAAACGCGGATAACAGGATGAGAATGGTACCGATACTGCTCCCTGAGCTTGAGCTTACACCCATCCCCTTCATTGCAAAAATGTACACGACACCTCCTACGGATAAAAGCGTGGACAGCTTTTGCAGCCACGTAGAAGACTCTCCCAAAAAGAATGCCGCCATGATCATGGTAAAAATCGGAACGGTTGCTTGAATAATCCCCGCCTCAGACGAAGTGGTATACACCAGTCCAAACGCCTGAAGGGTAAAGAACAGAATGGGGTACAGCATGGCGAGCGGTATAATCGTAAGCATGTCTTTTGGTTTGATGGACAGCTTGATCCACCCAAACACGATCGGGATAGAAGCAACGATAAATGCCACGGTAAAACGGTGTGCCAAAGTATCAACTGGGTTGGTTACAGCGAGTGCCATTTTCAAAAACAAAAACGACAAGCCGGTAATCCCTGCGTTCAGTAATGCCGCAAGAATCGCTTTTTGTTGGTCTTTCATCGTATCTATCTCTCCTACTGGTGACTTTTTACAGACGGCCGTCTTAGGTTAATAGTAATGGGGGATCAATCGTGCTACAATGCAAAAAAGGAGTAACTGTACCGATACAAATTCAGCGGTAAGGGAATGTTTTTGGAATGCACAAATATTTGCAGCTTCAAAATGAACTCGAAACGTTGATTGAAAGCCTCTCCTATCGAGACGGAGACCGACTTCCCTCCATTCGGGAGCTCGCCTCTCGCTACCAATGCAGCAAAAGTACCGTTATCCGCACCTTGGATGAGCTGGAAAAGCGTCATCTTATCTACTCGGTCGACCGAAGTGGCTACTACGTCGTGAAAAAGCAAAGGAAGATACAACCCGCAGATACGTCGATAATCGATTTTGCGACCTCTGCTCCCGATCCTGACCTCTTTCCTTATATCGACTTTCAACACTGCATCAATAAAGCGATTGAAACCTATAAAAACGATCTTTTCATTTACGGAACCACGCAAGGCTTGCCATCGCTCATTGCTGTCGTCGCCAAGCTACTTGGGAACCATCAGGTTTTTACGGACCCAGGCAATATTTTCATTACCTCCGGTGTCCAACAAGCTCTAACCCTGCTGTGCAGTCTTCCTTTTCCAAATGGGAAAGAAACGATTCTGATTGAGCAGCCCAGCTACCACCTTTTCATTGACAGCTTGCAAGTACGCAAGCATCCTGTCGTGGGGATCAAGCGCACTGCCCAAGGGATCGATTTAGAAGAGCTGGAGTCTATTTTCCGAACGGGAGAAATCAAGTTTTTCTATACAATGCCTCGCTATCATAGCCCGCTCGGTACGTCGTACAGCCGAAAGGATAAACAGCGCATTGTGGAGCTTGCTCAGCAGTACGACGTCTATCTCGTGGAAGACGATTACATGGCAGACCTTGAGCATGACAGCAAAGCCGATCCCCTCTTTACCTATGACCGCTTTTCTCGCACGATTTATGTAAAAAGCTATTCCAAAATTATTTTTCCCGGGCTCCGTCTGGGTGTAGCTGTTTTACCTGACGCGCTTAAGGATTCCTTCAACCAACACAAACGACTCATGGATATTGACAGCTCCATGTTATCTCAAGCTGCGTTGGAAATTTACCTAAAAAGCGGAATGTTCGAGCGCCACAAGCAAAAGATACGCAGTTCCTATCACCGGCGATCCAACCTGCTGATGACGTCCTTGAACCATTTCTCGGCGAATGAAGAGCATCTGTTCACCTTTCAGCCCCTTGCATATCCGGGGATTCATACGCACATTGTTTTGAACGATTCCACCCCGGTCCCTGCTGTTATTAACCAGCTCAAAAAACGCTCGATCCTTGTGGATGCTACTGACAAAAATTACTTGATGGGCTTTCCTCAAGAAAATATGTTGAAGCTGAATGTGTCCTATGCCAAGGAAGCAGTGATTGAGCAAGGGATTGACGTGTTAATGGATGTGTTACGCCGCATGCAGCGTTAACCTATCCGCCTTAAGTCGTAGATAAAATCCGGCGGGGGTGCGTTTTTGGACAACAATGAAATCACGATAATGGAACTATTGAGTAACCAGAAAACAATCTACATCGTATTATCAGATACAAAGAACATGGTTTACCCGGATGATTCTTTGGTATAAATTGTTTCAAGATGCAGGGATTGGGGTATTTCGTTGTATAATAAGTGAATCCATTTCAAAAAAATTCGTTCCATAGTCGGCCAGTTTGAAGTAGAATCGCATCTATACACATACTTAATTGAATTGATGACTGGCAGTTAACGATAGAATGACAAAGGAGAAATAGATGCTTCAGAACATTTTAGATTTCTTAATGGAATACGGCTATTTGGGAATGTTCATCCATTCTTTTGCAGACGCAGTCATCTTTCCCGTTCCTGCCTTCTTTCTTCAAGTGCCACTTAGCCTCGTTGATCCTTCTCAGGCATTGTGGATTGCAACGGTAGGCTATATCGCTTGTCTCATAGGGACACCCGTCGGTTATTTTATCGGTAAAGTACTAGGTAAATCCGTTCTGTACAAAATCCTCAAGAAGGAATGGATTGACTCTGCCACAGAGATGTTTCAAAAGAAGGGCGAAGTCGCGATCTTCATCGGTTCATTTACACCGATTCCGTTTAAAGTATTTACAATCATGTCGGGTTGCTTGAAATTCCCGTTGTGGAAATTACTTGGGTATGCGGCAATTGGACGGGCAGTCAAATTTTACGCAGTCGGATTATTGTTTTATTTTTACGGTAAAATGGCGGAAAATATGGTCCATAACGTTTCTCTCTATATATTCCTCATCATGGTGCCGCTCATCTTGGTCGGATTATGGGTGAAGAAAATTGTTACCAAGCGCCGCCAGCTGAAAATGGAAAACGCTGGTGTCAGCAATGGCATCAATGAGAAAGTACTGAATAAATAGCAAAGAAACCCCAATTCACACATTGGGGTTTCTTTTTTTGGCCTGTTATGCTTTTTTGACACGGATGCCTTCTTCTTCTACATCAATTAGCATTGCTGTCACATTGTCTCCTTCCATCACCAGATCCGCAATGCCATCCTCGACGTATTGCTGAATCACGCGACGCAATGGACGTGCTCCGAAGGAAGGGTTGTAGCCCAATTCAGCCAGCTTTTCTTTTGCGGCATCTGTCACGCTGATCTCCATTCCTTGCTCAGATAGATTGCCCATAACATCTTGCAGCAGCAGATCGACGATTTTGACCAAATCCTGTTTTTCCAGATGGGCAAAGGAAATGATCGAGTCGAAGCGGTTCAGGAACTCCGGCTTGAAGTACGCTCCTAGAGAATCCAGCACGGTAGTAAGCTCGGGCGCTTTTGCTCCAAAGCCAACGGAGATTTTACGCTCGCTCACACCGGCATTGCTCGTCGCAATGATGACCGTCTCCTTAAAATTCACCGTACGGCCCTGACTATCTGTCAGACGGCCATCCTCCAGAATTTGCAGGAACATGTGCATCACGTCCGGGTGTGCTTTTTCGATCTCATCCAGCAGGATAATGCTGTACGGATTGCGGCGTACGCGCTCTGTCAGCTGACCTGCTTCTTCATGGCCGACGTAGCCCGGGGGAGAACCGATCAATTTGGATACCGCGTGCTTCTCCATGTACTCGCTCATATCGAGGCGGATCATGGAATCGCGGGTACCAAACAGCTCCTCTGCTAGCGCTTTGGACAGCTCTGTCTTCCCTACGCCAGTCGGACCGACGAACAGGAAGGAAGCAATCGGTCTGTTTTTCGGTTTCAGACCTGCACGACTGCGTCGAATCGCCTTCGCGACTTGTGTGACCGCCTCGGATTGACCAATGACTTTTGCTTCCAAATGAGCTGCCAGGTTTTTCATTTTCATCTGCTCATCACTTTGCAGTTTGGTAACAGGAATCCCCGTCTTTTGCTCGATCAAGGCTTGGATGTCTGTGACATCAACCTTGACGCGTTGTTCCTTGCCTTCGATTTGATCCAGCTTCTCTAAAATGCCCGCTTCTTCGTCTCGCAGACGGGCAGCTCGTTCGTACGCTTCTTGCTCCGTCGCTTCCTTTTTCTCCTGATTGATTTGCGCCAGACGCTCATGTAACTCTGACGTATCCACCACGGAGGATCTTAGGTTCAAACGCGAGCCCACTTCATCCATGAGATCAATCGCCTTGTCGGGCAAGAATCGATCCTGGATGTAACGATGGGAGTATTCCACGGAGGCACGGATGACTTCATCCGAGTAAGCGACTTGGTGGAATGCTTCGTATTTCGGACGCAAACCTTTCAAAATCTCGATGGCTTGTTCTACGGTTGGTTCCTTGACCATGACTGGCTGCAGGCGGCGCTCCAGAGCAGCGTCTTTTTCAATCACACGATACTCTTTTAACGTAGTTGCCCCAATCAGCTGCAACTCACCACGAGCCAGTGTAGGCTTCAGGATGTTCCCTGCATCCATCGATCCTTCCGCAGAGCCTGCCCCTACCAAGAGATGAATCTCATCCACAAACAAGATGACGTTTTTGCGTTTTTGCAGCTCGGCAATTACTTGCTTCATTTTTTCCTCGAACTGTCCGCGAATTCCTGTCCCTGCAACCAGAGAGGCGACATCTAAAATGTATACCTGCTTGTTTTTCAGCTTGGTCGGTACTTGCCCTTCCGTAATACGCAGAGCGAGGCCTTCCGCAATCGCGGTCTTCCCGACCCCTGGTTCCCCGATCAGAACCGGATTGTTCTTGTTGCGTCGGTTCAAAATCTCAATGACACGCTCAATTTCTTGTTCGCGACCAATCACAGGGTCAATCAGTCCTGCACGTGCCGCATCGTTTAAATTACGGCCTAGGTCATCGAGAATACCTCCGCCACGCTCTGGTGCTTGTGGTTGACTGGAAGATTTTCCCGGACTCACCCGACCTTGGGCAAAGCCTTGCAGAAACTCATCCAATCCAGAGAAGGAGGAGAACGGACTAAAACCCATGCCCACCCCCATTTTGTTGGTCAGTTTTGTCTGGCAGTCTTTGCACAGATCGTATTTTTGCTGCTGATTTTGTACACGTATATGAACAGTCACAGTTGCTTCTCGTTGTTTGCAGATTTCACAATGCATATTCAATCCCCCCAAAAGCGTTGTTTTGGAATTCAGAAGATCTTTGACCTTTCCTGACCTTCGTTGACTTTATTATAGTTTGACCTTCTTTGACTTTCAAGAGGGATTGTATGGTTTTTTACACTTTGCTCTTTTGCAGATAGGGAACGATTGAAAGTAACCCAATAGCAGCTAAACAAGCGCCTACCCACAATGGTGAAATAAGTCCGTAACCACTACTAATTCCGATCCCGCCTAAGGAAGAACCAATGGCAACACCTAATGTAATAAAGGAAGTATGCACAGTGTTTACCATTGTCCCACTGCCTGCTGTATTCATAACTCGTGCGATCATGGCCGGATTCATCGCAACACCTGTCAACCCAATCAGAACAATGGACAGCACAGCGATCCATTTATTTTCGGCGCCTACGGCAAACAGAACCAATGCTGCTAAGAGTATGCTTAATCCCGATACAAGGATTCGCATGGCAAAACGATCAGCAAGTCTGCCAATCACGATATTTCCGATCACGGTCGCGATGCCATAAAGGGCAAGCAAATACGGGATACTCCCTTCCGAAAAAGCCGTTACATCCGTAAGAATCGGAGTAAAATAACTAAACGCTGCGAAGGTACCGCCAATAATCAGCATACTCGTTGCATACGCGGCCCAAAGGTGCGGATTTTGAAAACTGGCAAGCTCATCCTTTACGTTCATCTGGTCTTTGTGTGCGTCGGAAGGGAGCAACCATTGAATCAATACCCCTGATAGCAATACGACGACGGCAACTGCCCAAAAGCTCATTCTCCAGCCGAAATATTGTGCAATCACGGTTGTCAGCGGGAGACCGATGACAGTAGCAATCATTAAGCCTGCCAAAACAATCGAAGCTGCCTTTCCACGTGAATGAGGAGGAACCAAGCTGGCTGAAATACTGACGGAGATGCCAAACGCTGCGGATGAAGCAATACCGGTTAGGATACGTGCAAGCATCATCGATTCGTAATTCCAAGCCATTGCTCCTAACGATTGGCCTAAGAAGAAGAAGACAACCAATGAAAGTAACGCTTGTTTTCGGCGAATGTGCAGGAGAGTTGCCGTTAGTATCGGGCCTCCTATGACCATTGCACCCGCATACGCCGTAATGAAATACCCGATGGATGGGATCGATACACCGAAATCATCGGCAAGCTCATTCATCATGCCAGCCACCATAAATTCAGAAGTCGTCATCGCAAAAATCGCTACCGCTAACAAATAAATCATCGACGGCATCAAGGAACACTCCCTACTCATTTTTGTAACATCCGGTACAAAAATCACTCAAAAAAAGAGCGCATTACGCGCCGAAGATAGATTCCATAGTGCCGTTCATGATTTGTTCCGCCAATGTCCGATTTTGTGTGGACGTATTCAACACACGGAAGCCATAGTAACTGCTTAAAAATAGGCTAGCCAAATCCACAGCAGTTCGTTTTTTGGAGATTTCGCCCGTTCGCAAGCCTTCCTCCATCACTTTTTCCATAGTTTGCTTTAGAAGTTCAACATGTCTGGAGAATATTTCTTCAATCTTGGGATCGTCTTTTGCCCGTTCCAATCCCGCATTGATCAGCAAACATCCCTTTGGATTCGTAGATTCGAAGTCTTCCACCAATGCCCAAGTTAAAAAATTTTGCAACCGTTCTTTCACGGAACCCGGACTGTCCAATAATGCCTGCTGTTCACGAATCCCAGTTTCGTGATAGTGTTCCACCACTGCTTGGTAAAGGTCCTGTTTGCTGCCAAACGTATTGTACAAGCTGCCTTTACCCAGTCCAGTATCACTGCATAAATCGTGCGTAGAACAACCATTGTAGCCTTTTGTCCAAAATGTTTTCATGGCCACATCTACGATGGACGTGTAATCAAAATCACGTGGTCTGCCGCGTTTGCTCACCGGAATCCTCCTTTCGTTTCCAACTGTTATGGAAAATCTTACACATTATGTACCGTTCGGTCAACAAATAAAATGTCTGCAACTGTACAAAACATGCCTATAGAAAAAGCCCATTTTGAAAATCATCTTTCAAAATAGGCTCGATCATTGATTATATTGTCTCTAAATCTTCCCCATTAAAAAGAGTATGCTTGTACTTCATCGAAAGTAGGCAGGGATGGTTGAGCACCGTTCCTTGTCACGACAATCGCTGCAACTTTGCTGGCAAAAGTGGCCGCTTCGGTTTCGGTCATTCCTTGTGTGATCCCAACCGCAAAAGCTGCTGTAAAGGAATCGCCTGCCGCAGTTGTATCTACTGGCTCTACGCGGAAAGCCGGGATATGGGTCGCCTCATCGGCGGTTACTATGAGAGCGCCCTTTTCCCCCAATGTCACGATGACGCGTTTTGGTCCACCAGACAAAAGCTTTTGGGCTGCTGCATGCACTTCGTCTATCGTGGATACAGGCATTCCCGTGAGAATAGAAAGCTCTGTTTCATTTGGGGTTAAGGTATGTACATGGGCTAATAGCTCACTGGATAGCTCGCGTGCAGGTGCCGGATTTAAAATGACCAGCTTGCCGAGTCTGGCAGCCTCTTTGACTGTATATTCCACGACAGGCATCGGGATTTCCAGTTGGAGCAATACGACGTCGCTGTCCTTTAAAATGGACAGATTGTCTGCAATATGCTCGGTGCTGACGAGCGCATTCGCCCCCGGAACGAGCACGATGTTATTTTCCCCATCATCACTTACATTGATAAAAGCCATGCCTGTCGTACCCGAGCATTTGATGCCCTCTATGTGAACGTGCGCATCCGTTAGCCCTCCCAGCATAACCCGGCCGTTCTCATCCTCTCCTACCATTCCAATCATGGAGACATGCGCACCCAGGCGAGAAGCCGCTACTGCCTGATTCGCTCCCTTTCCACCCGGGATCAGCTCGAAGTGATGGCTTGCAATCGTTTCTCCTGCTTTGGGTAAATGATGTACATGGGTTACGAGATCCATATTGATGCTTCCTACTACTGCGATTTTCACGACGAGCCCTCCTCGTTCCATCTCGAACATGATCTTTCTGTCGGTTACAAAATAGTGCTTTTCATCCGAGAAGTCAACGTATTTTCTCAGGATTGTTCCAAAGACTTGGAGCGCAATGCCTCCATTGGATATAATGAACAAATCTTCTATCATCCGGAGGTAACCAGATGGAGCCGATTATCCAACATCCTTGGAACATTGATGAGCAAGAGGCCATCAACTTACAGCGACAACTCGCCCAGCAAGTGAAAAAAGCAGATCAACTAACGGATATACGCTACGTCGCTGGAGTAGATGTCGCCTATCATGCCGAGTCTGATTTGTTAGTCGCTGGTGTCGTGATCCTCGACGCTACTTCCCTGCAAGTCGTCGAGACTGTCGTCATTCAAGACACCGCCGAATTTCCGTATATTCCCGGCTTGTTTTCTTTTCGAGAGCTGCCTCCACTAGTACGTGCATTCAAGGAGCTAAAAACAGCACCACAGCTCGTCGTCTGCGATGGGCAAGGAATCGCTCACCCGCGAAGATTCGGACTAGCCAGTCATTTGGGCGTCCTGTTTGACATTCCTACCATTGGCTGTGGAAAAACGAGACTGCTAGGTGAATACGAAGAACCAGCACAGGATAGAGGCGTGTATTCCCCTTTAATCGATCAGGATGAAATCATCGGTGGAGTCTTGCGGACACAACCGAATATCAAACCGATATTCGTCTCGATTGGGCACGGAATCTCTTTGCCAACTGCATGCGCATGGATCACCAAGCTCTCTCCCAAATATCGTTTACCCGAAACGACACGGCAAGCGGATCAGCTCGTGAATAAAGTATCGGCGGAGTTAACAAGCAGCAGCTAATGGACATTTGTTTATAAATCTGTTTGGAGCGTTGGCAGGTGGAAAAGGAGCAGCGGTAGACAATGGACGTTATTTTGTCGTCCTTGTCTGCCGCTATCTTGATAGTTACCAAAGAGGTTATTTGGTGCCGAGTGGTACTGCCAACAGCTCCGCCAGCTTGATCGCATTCTCTCCTGTCATGCAGCTGTAATGGTTTCCGGCGATTTCTGTCACTTCCAGTTCACCAATGCATATATCTTGCCAAAAAGCGATGGTCTCTTCGCTCGTGCTTGGCAAAAATTGAAACGGCTCGCGAGCCAGCAGGAAGCGAATGTCTCCCATATAAGGCAATGGAGTATAGCGTGCTGCTTTAAAGCTCTGCCCAAACACCTTGCACAAGCCCTCTGCCATTTCCACTGGCATCTGTTCCCCTGTTGCTTTTCCTTGCGCATGGACATAAGCAGTGAAGCGTTCTCTTCTGTCAAACGTGGATAATTTGCGGAACATCTCTCCCACCTGGTCAAGCCCCTCGTCTCCCCTGATGGTGCACGCTGAGCCTTGCGGGATGCAGTCCCTGTATTTTTCTACTAGCTGCAAAATCGCACGGGCAAAATCATGCTCATCCACTTTCCCAAAATCAGCCTGTTCCAGGGTGATGTTCAGATTCGGAACAAAGAGTGCCTCGATCAAGAGATCGTCATTCACTTCTGTCAGGATCGGGGGAATGTCGATCAAAACCAAGTCCAGAATAGGGACGCCCTGCTCCCCGAGTCTTCTCGCCACTTCAATGGCAATCAATCCGCCCAAGGAATAGCCAATGAGCTGTACAGGCCTTTGCGCTCCTTCACGTAAGACGTCGATCAAGCATTCAGCATAATCATCGGCAACGGTTTCTATCAGCTCAGACGGCTCTAGCGCGCAATAACGCTCGCTATCGTCAATGGCGATTCCGACGATGCTTCCTGTCTGCTGGGCTTTTAACTGTTCAATCAATGGGCGAAAACTGTCCATCGTCCCCAAAACGGCATGGAACACAACCCTCAGCGGCCCAGATTCGTCACCGCCATATGGAATCAACACGGCATTGCTCGACTTGTTGCGTTTTTTCGGCAATGCGACTTCCTCACTCTGCAGCCTCTCCTGATTGCGGATGTGTATGAAGCCAGCCAGTGCTTCCACGGTCGGGCAGTTAAGCATTTGTCGGAGCAAGACATCAAAAGGGATGGTATCGTGCGTCGGGTCCTCCGCCAGCTTGTCGCGCAGCTTGCCGGCTACCTGTGCCATGATGAGGGAATCTGCACCGTACTCATAAAAGCTTTGTGTTCGGCCGATTTTCGAGACTCCCAATGCTTCTGACCAGATGTGAGCAAGCTGCGCTTCCAACGGATCAGATTCAGTCCCCTCTGTAGCGTCCAGAGAAGCATTTTGTCCGATCGACGATGCAGGGCGCCATTTTGCCAGCTCGCGGCGATCTATTTTTCCATTTCCGGTAAGCGGCAGTGCGTCTACGACTTGCAAGTGGGCAGGTAGCATATAGGTAGGCAGGTGTAGGGAAAGGAATTTTTCCAGCTCTGCGGCACTAACTTTCACCCTATCCGGCTTCACCCGATGAGCGAGCAGATAATTCTCTTCCTCCTCTTGCAACACAAACACAAGACCATCTTCTTCCTTCTGCCACTCCCTTATCCATGAATCCTCTGTCCACTTGGTAAGAATGAGCCACCCGCCCGGGCAAATCAGTTCTTTCAGCTTGTTCATGTCGGCGCTATCTATTGCTCCCGCTGCCAACACCACATCGAACGAGTTCGGTGTCAATCCTTGTGCCCGATACTCTTCTTCCACTGTATCCATGCTTATATACGCTGCACCATAGCCTTCCAACGCTTGCGAGGCTTGCTCTGTCAATGCCCTGTTCCCTGCGCCGACTTGCAATATCCGAAGAGGCTTGCTCGACTGTCTCGCAATCTGTTGCAAAAGCATGACAATGCGCTGGTTGACCTCGATGTCCGCTTCTTCACCGATCTCATTTACGAGCATCGCGAATTCCGCTCTTTCCGCTTCAAGGTCCCGCTCCATCTTGCGGGTGCTTTCCACAATCCCTAATAAAACAGGCTCGTCACTCGCTCCATCCAGCACGACACCAGCTGCGGCGACAGCAGGGTGTTTGAGCAGGGCCGATTCAATTTCACCTAGCTCGATCCGATGCCCTCTGATTTTGACCTGATTGTCTTCGCGACCGATGAACTCGATTTCGCCCCCCGGTGTGTAGCGACCCAAATCACCGGTTCGGTACAGTCTCTCTCCATCGACAGGGTGGGGGAAGAATCTTTCCTCCGTGAGCCGTTGATCTCCTATATAGCCCTCCGCCAAGCCAGCTCCGGTAATATACAGATCCCCGATCACCCACACCGGGCAATCGCGCATCTGTGAATCGAGGATGCGGAAGCCTTGGTTGGCGAGCGGTCGGCCATACGGAATACTGTTCCAGTCTGCTTCCAGTCCATTGTACAAATGGTAGTTCGACCAGATCGATGCTTCCGTGGCACCGCCGAGACTGACGATCTGTGCAGCAGGCAGATATTTTTGCATCCGATCAGGCAGCGTCAACGGAATCCAGTCCCCAGAAAGCAGGGCCAGTCGCAGGCTGTCTACTTTTACAGTTGGCGTGGAATCCAAATACGTGACCAGCATTTGCATAAGGGCCGGCACGGAATTCCACACGGTAATGTCATGCCTGGCTATCAGCTCACTCCAATGGGACGGATCGGACTGACGGTCGGGATGAGGATACACGACCGCACCACCCACAGAGAGCGTGGCAAAAATATCGTAGACAGATAAATCAAAGCTCAGCTGGGCAAGGCCAAGCACGCGGTCATTCTCTGTGATCGAAAAGCGACGAAGCATGTCCTCGATCGTATTTGCTGCTGCACGGTGGCTGATAACGACCCCTTTGGGCTGTCCCGTGGAACCAGATGTATAGATGATGTACGCAGGCAAATACGGGTTTAGGTCAGGCAGTATCAATGGTTCATGCTGCGGGCTTACTTGATCCACCGCAATCGTTTGAATAGAGTCTGGCCATTGCACCGGATTGGCAGATACCGTCAAGGCATAACGGATGTCCGCCTGTTCCATCATGACCTGTCGGCGCATCTCGGGTTGCTTCGGATCAATAGGTACATAGACGGCTCCGGCAAACAATGTACCGAGTACAGCTGTGACTTGATGCGCGCTTTTTTCCATCACGATGGCAACGCGGTCTTGCTCGCGGCAGCCCATCTCTTTCAGCTTCCCTGCTACTGCGGCAGCTCGTTTGACCAGCTCCGCGTAGGAAATCTGTCCTTCACTGTCAATCACAGCCGGACGATCTGGCGTCGACATGGCTTGCGCAACGATTGGCTGATGCAAGGCGTACTCTGGTAAAGCTGCGGTGGTCGCATTCACCTGCTCACGCTCTTCCCGCTGCCAGTCTGGCAACGCCATTTCGTCAGCTCCCTCCCACACCTGCTCTGCGTCCACCAAAGATTGCAGTAATTTTGCAAAAGCATCAAACATCTCGTCAACGACATGCTCAGGGAAAACACCCTCCCGCACATCCCAGTTCACCTGTAAGCCTGCCGAGCTGTCCATGGCTTGGCAATCGATGAAAACCTGCGGCGTTTGACTGATTCCGTGCCCAGCAATTTTGCCCTGTAGCTGAGCGCCTTCCGCTGGTTCCACTAACCCAATCGCGCTCGTAAAGACGATTGGCATCAAAGCGGCTTCACGCCCACGCCTACGTGCTAGCTCGCGCATGACCTCCACACCGGAAAACAAACGGTGGTCCAAATCTTCAAACAACTGCTTTTGAATGGTTTTCGCCCGCCCCTGAAAAGAACGTTCCACTCCCCAATCAACCGCAAGCAAATTGACAGATGTGAAATCCCCGACAATCTCATGGACGCGCTCATGCAACGGCTGTCTGTTCAGCAACGTCAAATTCAGGCAAAACGCACGATTTCGACTCCAGCGCTCGATCACACCGGCAAAGGCTGTCATCACGGCGGCGGTTGGCGTCAACCCTCGCTGCTGGGCCCGCTTTTTGAAGGTATCCCACGAAGTATTATCTAACCGAAGGAAGCGACGGCGAAAACGTGCGTTTCCCTCCTGCATCTGCTGTCTCGCCATTGGCAGGTCTGGAGCTTGTGGCAATGCATCGATCCGTTGCTGCCAGTAGGCTTTGTCTCTGCCATATGCCGTGGTCTCTCTTAGGCTGCGTTCAGCGAAGACGTAATCGCGAAACGTAATCGGCAACGCGGGCAATGTTTTTCCCGGTTCTTTGTAAAGGGCCTCAAACTCACCCAACAAGAGCCAAATGCTCGCCCAATCCGCGATGAGAAATTCCATCGATACATGGAGCACAGCCTTGTCACTCGTTTTCGTCAAGCCGATATCAAACAGCGGCCATTGGGCAGTATCATACACACGATGTCCCATCGCTTCGCGTCTGTCATTGAGCCTTCTTCCTGCCTCCTGCTCATCCATGCCACTTGTATCTGTATAGGTAATCGTCAAATGCGGAACCTTCTCCAGAATGCGCTGCTGACCGTTCTGATCAATGGTTGAACGCAGCATGTCATGTCTTGCAATGAGCAGGTTCCATGCATCCTCCGCCCGTTTCGGATCGAGCTCGGGATAGTCCAGCTCCATGTAGATATGGCACGCCACTCCACCATAGCCAAACAGCTCATACCTTCCCAGCAAATAAGCAGACTGCACATCTGTCAGGGGAAAAGGCACAAATCGCGCTGCTGGATCTGGTACCACCGTCACCGGTTGGGATTCGGCTCGCAAAAGAGCGAGAATCTCTGCTTTTTGTTCTTTTAACGCCTGTAAATCATCGGCTGCAAGGGTTCCTCGTGGGGCTCTGTAACGCAGGCTCCCATTTTCCTCCCATAAAAAAATTCCATCTCTGCGCAGGCGCATCAAGAGCTCGACGCTATTCTTCTTGAGGTTTTGAGGCATATGCACACTCTCCTATTTAAATGAGCTTGGCCAATTCGTTTTCGGTTGGGGAAAGCTGCTGACGTACGCCAACATCGATGTTGTTCTTGATGAGGAACAGCTTTTGTCCAAGTGGTGCCAGTGGGTGAGACTCCTCAGGCAAGACCGCAAGCTCCTTGACGCCTGCCCGTTCAAAAACATCGAGCCACTGCTGGACAGTCATGAAGGTCGATTGCGTATTTTTCCTGTCATCTACTGGTGGAGTCATCATGAAAGCTTGGGAGATGAGCATTTCTACGAATTCTCGAGTTGGCTCGGTAATGATCATCCAGCCTCCTTGCACAAGGGTCTTCAACAGCCCCTGGATGACTGCATCCGTGTCCCGCGCGTTGTTCAACATCCCAGCCGCAATCACGATATCGAAGCTGCCTTCTGTGAGGCCTTGTGCAAACAACTCTTTGTCGATATCAACCACTTGATATTTCATCCACGGGCAAGCTTTGTACCGTTCACGTGCAGAGGATAAGAAAAAGTGGGACACATCCGTGTACACATACTCCACATTCAGTCCTTTGGAAACAGACGCCCTTAGGCGGTCCACGACCACATCACTAGTCGCTCCAGTCCCAGCACCTACCTCTAGGATACGAAGCGAGTTGGTCGTAGACGCGATCCTTGCTACTGCTTCTGCCACTGACTTGTTCAAATAGCGTGCCACTAGGGTGTCCCGATAAAGCGCATTGGCAACATGCATGCGGCCCTCAGGAAATAGCAGCAAAGCAGCTTGTTGGGTATCATTCATCAGCTGTGGTAGCCGATCCGCATTGTCCTTGAGATAGTCTGTGACGAGTGGTGAGCCCAGCTTGCCATTCCAAGCGTTTTTGGCTAAATCCCACCGTCGTTCTACTTCCTCTCGCGTCATCTGAATGCCGCATTGATACTCGCCAGCGGCATATTTTAGGTAGCCACGATCCGTCAAGATGGATAGCCAGCGCTTGATGACCGGCTGATGGCGTTCTGCTACATTTGCAGCAGTGAAAATGTCTAACGCCGTATAGCAATGTTGTCCCGCTGTCAGTGCCCCTTGAGATTGCAGCGCAAGCAGCATGGAGGCCACCGCTGCTGCATCCAGGCGCTCAATGCACGTATTTACCTGCACAGCATCGATCCCTTTTAGCTCGCTCTCGGCAGGCGCCGTGCATGCAAAAACATCGTTGTTGTCCGTCACAGTCGCATCGTTAGGTGACGCCGTGTTGTGGAATTCGTCGTCCGGAATGCTCCAGGCTGCTTGTTCGAGAGACGCTAACGTCAACGGCTCATGGCTGCCATGCGAGCGCAGCACGGGATATCCCAATGCCTGCGTCCATTCTTGCCACTGTCGTGAGCACAATAGCTCCTGCTGCGCACGCGTTTCCACCGCAGTCTTGTCGACCTGCTCCATGATCCTATCTCGCATGATGAGTAAATCGCGCCCGATAGCTTGCGGCCACTGCTTCGTAAGAATGTCCCGATAGGTCGGCGTCTCCTGCGGTCCCAATATGTGTGTACTGTTTTCCAGCATGTGTGCGGGTGGAGACACTGTCAGCTCACCGTGAATGTCGGGAAGATCCGGTACGTGCAGACGCGGCTGCCACACGACGGGACCATGCGTGTCCGTAAGGGACAAGCTCCCGCCAGCCACACCAATCGTCACGCGATGCAATAAATGCAGATGGTTGTCTGGATCATCTGGATCGACTTCATTGTGGGCGCGCAGCGTAATCGGAATTTTGCCCAGCTGTCCGATCAACACTTGAAAAGGCCCCTCATCCTTGATGACATGACTGATTTTCCACGGACGAATAGAAGGGAGGGCTTCCTGCAAAATGTGCATAAGCGGGAAGGACACCTGTGTAGCGCAAGCAGCCTCGATGTACAACGCAGGCTGCACAGCCAGCATCGTACGAGCGCAAGCAATAAAGCGGCGAACGGCAGGCAAATGTACGTAGAGATCGCCCGTCATAAAATGAACATCGTTCTGTTTGGCATGCTTTAGGCAAAGCGCCAAATCCTTATGGTGGATCGGCTCTTCCGAAATGACGTGAATGCCCTTGGCAAGCAATTGGATCGACAGCTCTGTTCCATTGCCACCCATCACGGTGGAGCGCAATACGACGCAAGCCAGATCAATGTCAGCAGGTAATTGATTGACATCGGTGTACAGCGGGATGCCATTTCGCTCGGCGCATTGTCGCGAGCGTTCACTTCCTTTTGCCAAGAGCCCTACCAATTCAAACTGTTCAGACAATGCCTTCACCGCTTCCAAGTAGAACTGTCCAAAGCGGGAACCGCATACCACGGTACGCAACTTACGATTTTTTGTCATACGTCACCCCTACTTCATTTCCATGATGGAATGCATGAGTTCGACCTGCTGCTCGCGAAGCGCTTCAATCAAACCTGTCGCCGATACGCCTTCTGCCACGAAAAAGCAGCCTGTTTTTCTGTTCGGATCTTCCGCGATCAAATGAGCCACTGAGGCCGCGATGATGCCAGATATCCGATTCCAGTCGCCCGGGTACAGAAGTGTGGAGACGACCCGCACTTTTTTACCGTCACGGCCTCCGGTCGCATGCAGGTGGAACATCGTAAAATCCTTCACACCTGGCTTCTTCGCCTCAAACTGTTCCAGCAGCAGCTTGGCTGACGCTCTTTTTTGTTCCTCGGTTTTGTATTGCTGCAAAGCCTTGATCATCACAAATTGATTCAGGATGGCATTGCTTTGATAGCTGCTGTAAAAATAGGCGGATTCGATTTTATGCTCCTTGGTCATGAGGCCGAATTCCTTTGTCACTACCGGATACGTGTCGCGCTTGCCAGCGGGATGCGGCAGTGTGTAGTTGCGATGGAACGACCCGTCTATTTTTTTAAGCTCACCTTGCTTGAAGTAAGACATTCCCCATCCGGTATCTTCTTCAATGCTGCAAACGATGTCATATGCTGCATTGAGTGAAAATCCGCCCTGCCCTGCAAAAAAAACTTCGAGCAAATCGATTTCGTCCAAATCATTTTCAGCCACATAAGCCGGGAAGACTTCCGACAGCCCCGGGTAGACGCCAGCAGAGATGATAAACAGCAGTCCCTTTTCCTCGATTTCCTGCTTTCGTGTGAGCAATTGTTGATACAGATGCTCATCTCCGGACACATCGACGTAATGAACCTCATGCTTGAGGCATGCGACCGCAACCTTATCAACGATTTGCTTGGAGGGCCCTGCACAATTAATGACGAGATCGACTCGGCCGCAAAAGTCATGCAACTCACCCTCGTTGAAGACATCCACCTGCTGGTATTCCAGCCTGACGTCCGTCCCAGTAAAAAGCTCACGTAGCTTCTCAGGATTTCTGCCGCCCAGCAAAATCGGATAGCTCGTCCTAGACAATATCGTTTGAAAGGCAGCATGACCTACAACACCAGTCGCTCCCAAAATGCCAATCTTTTTGATACCCAATGTTCTCTTCCTCCTGGCCTGCTCTCCGCATTCTTCTTCCAAGAAAAGGCGGGGCTGCGCCTGCCACTGAGTCGCAGCCCTACCTACTCATCTGCGGTTTTTCTTTTTAAATGGTCCCCTCGTCAAAATCAGCTGCAATATCTTCCGCTGCCTGTGTGCTTGTCTTGATCAGCTCAGCAAGGGTGCAGATCGTAGAAGCTTCAAACAAGCTTTGCAGAGACAAATCAATCTGGTATCTCTCTCTCAAAAGATTGAGGCATTGGATCGCGCGCAATGAGTCTCCACCCCGTGCAAAAAAGCTGTCGTGGATGCCGATTTCCGCTACACCAAGCACCTCTTCCCATACCTTGGCGAGCTTGACTTCGAGCTCATTGGAAGGCGCAACATGCGTCTTTTTCGGCATGCTTGCCCTTCTTTTGCCAAGCTTTGTGATTGCCTTCCGATCTACTTTTCCATTGGCGGATAGCGGCAGTTCATCTAGCAGTACGTACTCGCTTGGCACCATGTACTCAGGCAAGCTATTTCGCAGGGCTTCGGACAATTTTTCGGGCCGGAACAAACGAACCGTCTCCGGTGCTTGTGCCACGATCAAATGGCGCTCGAACGCATCTGCAACCTGAGCTTTATCTGGAATGGCAAGGACGTTTGCGAAGCCTTGTTGTTCCAAGCCCGCTCGCCATTGCTCTACCGTAAGCAGAGGAAGATGATTGGCTTTGCGCTCATCCGCCAGATGGCTAAACCCATCCTCGAAGAAGCCGACAGTCGTTAGCAGCAGACGACTGTTGCGCGTCGACTCGATCAGGAACAGAAGCCCCCCAGGTGCGAGCAACCCTTTCAAGTACGCCAGCGTTTTTCCTATATCACGAGAGCGATGCAGCGTATTGTCCGCAACGATGACGTCAAACGAATGCGGATCATAGCCTTGTGCAAGCGGTGCTACGTTCATGTCAAGCTGACCGTATTCCAACGGAGCCTGCTCTCCCCACTCCTTCTTTGCCCTGTCGGTAAAAAAGGAGGATTCGTCGACGTATAAATAACGACTGCGTTCTGCAGGCAAGGTGGACACCAGCGTTTGCGTCAAGCTTCCGGCTCTCGTGCCAAGCTCTAGCACCCGCAGTGTTTTCTCAGACGGATGGTGGCTTACGATACTGCCGAATACCGTCCCGGCAAGGCTGCTGTAAAACTCCCGCGTCAGGTCAAAGCGGCTCAAGCCAGCAGGTGTTAAGAAAGCATCGTCTGCTAGAAAGAGCTCCAACGGATCGAGCTCACCCGTTAACAGACCAATAAACAACAGATAGTCGCGGCGGAAAACGCCTTCGAGCTCTCGTGCTGCTTCCGTACGAAGCGAGGAAGCTGACAGAACAACATCCGGCACACCTTCACGCAATGCACGCAGACTCACGTACGTACCCGCAGCACGTTTTTCCAGCAAGCCCTCTTCTACCAGCACTTCCAGCCAATGCGCAAGCAAGGTCTGATAACGAGGATGAATCTGAAAACGATGCATGAGCTCCGTAATTGAAGTGCTTTCTCCTACTTGGGCGAACATTCCCATATGCTCCAGCGTGCGGCACATGTAGGCGGTGCTTATACGGTCAGCCTCCATCAGGAATTGCGTGACGGCTTTCACATCTATACTCTCGGGAATGGTATCGGCTTGTGCGTGACCCATGCTGTTGATCGCCTGCCAACGAGCAGCACTTGCAGCGGGGTCGGCCTGCTCTGTTTCGAATAACGCGGAATCCTTTTCACGATCCAGCACCACATACCCGACCAAGCGCTTTTCATCCGTACCGTCATCTGGCACGGCCACGACAACGTCTTTGAGCCCTTCATGGCGTTTTAGTACCGTCTCGATCTCGCCCAGCTCAATCCGATGCCCTCTGATTTTCACCTGGAAATCTTCCCGACCGAGGAACTCCAACGAGCCATCTGGCAAGTAACGGCCCAAATCCCCCGTGCGGTACAGTCTTTCTCCTGTCCGCGGATGCGTGATGAATTTTTCATTCGTCCTGGTTTCATCTCTCCAGTAGCCTTTTGCAAGCCCAATGCCACTGATAAACAGCTGTCCCGGCACCCAAACAGGGCAATCCTCCATCGCTTCGTTCAGCACATGGTAGCGCTGATTGAGCATGGGACGACCGTACGGAATGCTTTTCCAGCTAGGGTCGACGTCTTCGATTGCGAAAAGGTTTGACCAGATCGAGGCCTCTGTTGCGCCACCCAAACCAATCACCTGAACGTGAGGGAAAAACGACTTGATCTTGTCTGGCAAATCTAGTGGAATCCAATCACCGCTCAGCAAGACGAGACGCAACGAATGCGGCAATTGAAGGTTTCTCCCCACCGCGTATTCGATCAGCATCTGCATCAACGCTGGAACTGTGTTCCACACCGTCACCTGCTCGGCTTCCAGCCACGCAAGCCAGTGGGCAGGGTCTTTGGCTTTATCCGCATCCGGCATGACGATCGTTCCACCCGCGGCAAGCATGCCGAAAATGTCATAGACCGACAAATCGAAATTCAAATTGGACAAAGCGAGCACCCGATCTTGCGCCCCCACTGCAAATCGTTGATTGATATCTTCAATCGTGTTGACCGCGCCTCGATGGTCGATCATGACTCCTTTTGGCAGGCCTGTTGACCCGGATGTATAGATGACATAGGCCAAATCCTCCGGCTGCCCGACAGCTGATGTCACTGAATTTACCGTGCTTGCCTCGTCCCTTACCGTCATCTGGTCGACAATGAGCCGCTCCACATCCAGAGGCCAGCCCAATTGCTCATCCAGCCACGACTGTGTCAGCACGAACTGTACTTGTCCATCATGCAAAAGCTGCGAGCGTCTTTCCTCTGGGTGCAGCGGATCGATCGGCAAATAAGCGGCCCCGGATTTCATAATCCCGAGCGTGGCTGCGACCTGCTCCCAGCCTTTTTCCATCACGACAGCGACCAACGTATTCGGTTGGACTCCTTGGGAACGCAGCCACTTCGCGATTTGGTCAGCAGCGTCGGCAAGCTCCCCATAAGTCAACGTCCGCTGAGTAGCGATCACGGCAGGTTGATCCGTTTGGCATGCAGCTTGTTTGTCAAATAGTCTGACGAGTGTTTCTGCGGATATAGGCGCAGCCGTATCGTTTGCGGCGATTCTTGCTTCCAGTCGGGGAACAGCAATCTGGCTCGGTGCCGACTCTTGCCATACCGCATCCTCTTCCGTCAGTCGATGCAGCAGCTCGCAATAGGCCGTAAACATGTCAGCAAGGAGTCCTTCTGGAAACAGCCCTTCTACGGCATCCCAGATCAGCAGCAGTTCTCCGTCTTGCTCAACCACTTGATGGTCCAGCCATACCTGCGGCGTCTGCGTAATGTTGTAAACGAGCTTGCCCAGCCATTTGCCATCGGAGTCAGACCCGCTCCACTGCTCTACACCCAATGCGCTCGTAAAGACAATCGGCATGGCAACACCGTTGTGCTCTCCTGTTTGCTTCGCCAATTCGCGCTGGACTTGGACTCCACCCACATAAGGATGGTCCAAATCACGCCATAGCTGCTGCTGCAAATTCCTGCCGCGTTCCAAAATCGTCTCGCCAGCGGACAACTCGACTGCCAGTAAGGTCAGCGTAGTAAAGTCACCTACGATTTCGGCTACCTGCGCGTGCAAGGGCAATCGATTGAATTGCGTTAGGTTGATCGTAAAACGCGAACTCTTGCTCCATGCACCGAGGGTCTCGGCATACGCTGTCAGCAAAATCCCGGAAGGCGTCAGACCGACCTCTGCTGTCCGCTTTTTGAGCCGCTGCCATGCTTCTCGATTGATTCTGGCTTCCAAACGATGGAAACGCTGCTCGGTAATCGTGTCAGGATTTTTCGCCAAAGGCAGCTGCGGTGCTGGCGGCAAATCCGGCAATCGATCCATCCAATAGTCCAGATCGCGTTGGTACAGCTCAGTAGACTTGAGCGCTTCTTGGGCCAGTACATAATCGCGGAAGCTCAGATCCAGTGGTGTCATAGGCACATCTGGCTCATGATACAGCCTCGTCCACTCGCTCAAGAGGTGAAACATGCTCCATCCATCAAAAATCAGGTTGTCAAAGCTGATATGCAGGCGAACCCGTTCGTCTCCAAAGCGGGAAGCGCGCACCTCAAACAACGGCCACACATCCGTAGACAATACCTGATGGGACATTTCTTCCCGAATGGCTTGCAGCTCGGACTCAGCTTCTTCGTCCGATTGGTTCCGCAAATCAGCCACCTCGATCCGGTAAGCAGGAACCTGCTCCAAAATCTGCTGACGCCAGCCATCCGACAAAATCACGGCCCGCATCATTTCATGGTGGTCAATTAATCGTTGCCAAGCCAGGTTGATCCGCTCCAGGTCCAAGTGCTGCCCTTCGATTTCGAAATAGCAATGCGTGGAGACATGACCCAGGGCGTAAACACCACTGCGCCCGACCCAATAGGCTTGCTGGATATCCGTGAGCGGGAAAGGCTGATGCCTGTCTTGTGGAGCCAGTACCATTGCTGGCAAGCCTGACGTCGTTCCTTTTTCCTCCAGAAGCATCTGCACATGCTGGGCAAGTCCGGCAATTGTCGGCTTTTCAAAAATTCGCCCTAACGACAGCTCTACCGCAAGCTTGCTGCGAATCATCGCACTGAGTCTGGTTGCCAAGAGCGAATCCCCGCCGAGCTCGAAGTAGTTGTCTGTAACGCCTACCCGCTCCAGTTCAAATAGCTGGCACCAAATAGCCGCGAGTGCTGTTTCGATTGGTGTCGTTGGAGCTGTATACGCTTTTTCTCCCTTTGCCTTCATCAGACTGTCAGGAGTCGGCAGGGCTTGCCGATCTACCTTGCCGTTTGCAGAAAGCGGCAGTTCACTCAACAAAAGAAAAGCAGTCGGAACCATGTAATCAGGCAGCTTTTGACTCAGGAAGCCAGATAGTTGTGCAGCGTTGAAGCGCTTGACTTGAAGTGGCGCCTGTGCAACCAGTACATGCTGACCAAAATCGTTGTCTTCTGGGAAAGCTGCCACTTTTGCAAAGGCTTGCTGCTGCAAGACCTGCTGCCATGCTTCCACGGATAACAAGGGGAGCTGTTCATTACGCCGCTCATCCTCGAAATGTGTAAAGCCATCTTCGAGATATGCCGTGCTGATTTGCTGCAATCGGCTGTTACGGGTCATCTCCAGCAAAATCAACATGCCTCCCGGAGCCAAAAGGCTTTGAACATGCGAGAGGGCCATCCCGATATTTTTCGCACGATGCAGGGAATCAGAGGCAATCACAACGTCGAACTGATGTGCTTCAAAGCCTTGGGATAGTGGATCTTGATTGATATCCAGCAGTTGATCGTGCACAAACGGGTACTCCCGGAACCTCGTTTTTGCTGCATTCGTAAAGAAAGTCGAGGTGTCTGTGCATGTAAAATGTGTCGCATCTGTCGGGAGTACAGCCAGCAATGATTCCGTCAGTGCTAGGCTCCTCGCCCCGATTTCCAGCACACGTATTGGTTTTGATTCAGACCTTTCTCCAAGACGATGGACCAGCCTTTCGACCAACGCCAGCGCTGCGCTGTCACGATGCTTTGTGCCAGGGAGTGTCTGCATCAGATCATTCGGAGTCAGGCTTACTTCCTCCGAGAAGAAATGGGCCAACGGGTCTAGCTCGCCACGCAACAGCGCAACACTCTCGTCATTGACTTTTTCCAAATAACGTAAAAGGGCTTGTGCCTGCGGTTCCCATGTGGGCGATACCTGAGAGACTTGCAACTTTTCCAACCATTCAGTCATGCTCGCCTGCGTGATGCTGTAGACATCCGATTTGTCTTTACGAACAAAGCCTTCGTCCTCCAATGTTTGAAGCCACTGACTGACCAGCCCGCGATAACGCTCTTGAATCCCGCAGCTCTGCATCAAATCATCGAGGGAGTAGTTGGCATTTTGCTCAAATTTTACTCCCGCCCTCTCCAATGCGCGGTAAATGAATCGAACGGCAAGTTGCTCCATGTACGCCCAAAACGAGGTGAAATCTTCCGGTCTGACGCTTGCAAAATGATCTGATAAGGTCTGCACACGACCCGTATCCATGACATCTGCCCACAGTTCCTCGCTCTTTTTCGGATCGGCCTCTACACGATCAAACAGCGCTGATTCGCTTTCCCGTTCTGGTACCACATACCCAACCAGCTGCCTGTTCTCGCGTGGATCACCTACTGCTGTCACTACCGCATCACGAATGCCAGGATGCTGCTTCATGACCGATTCGATTTCACCCAGCTCGATGCGATGCCCTCTAATTTTCACCTGGAAGTCCTTGCGCCCGAGAAATTCAATGGTCCCATCCGGCCAATAACGTCCGAGATCACCAGTCCGATACCAGCGTGAACCGTTCCAGTTGACAAAGCACTCTGCGGTCAGTGCAGGATCACCCCGATAGCCTACTGCCACACCTGCTCCGCCGATCCACAATTCTCCCTCTACCCAGTCAGGGCAATCACGTCCATGCGCATCGACAACCCGATAAGCCTGATTCCCAAGGGGTTGACCGTACGGAATCGATGTCCAATGGGCGGGCAACGGCAGTGTCACATCAAAAAAGTTGGACCAAATCGATGCTTCTGTCGCTCCCCCCATCGCCACAAGCTGGCTGTTCGGTGCGAGCTGATTCAGTCGTTGCGGTAAATCGAGACCGATCCAGTCCCCGGAGAGCATGGTCAAGCGAAGCGGCAAGCTCTCGTACGATCCGCTCTCCGCAGCAATTAAGAGCATATCGAGCAGCACGGGTACAGAGTTCCACAGCGTCACCTGATGCTGGTCCACCAGTCTCGCCCAATGAGCCGCATCCCGTCGCAACTCTTCGCCTATGAGTACAATCGAGCCGCCTACACTGAGCAATCCGAACAGGTCGTAGACAGACAGGTCAAAATCAAGTGAGGAAACCGCCAAGATCCGATCCGTATGCCCGATTCCGTAGCGTCTGTTTATTTCTGAAATGGTGTTCCATGCCCCGGAATGACTGATTTCTACCCCTTTTGGCTCACCCGTGGAGCCAGAAGTAAAGATGATGTAGGCAAGGCTGTCAAAAGAAATCGGCACGGATTCTGCCAGCGGTAAAACATTCAAAGCATCCACAACAGACAGAACAACAGCGTCTTTTGGCCATGCCAAAGTTTGCGCTATCTCTGTATCCGTCAGCACATAGCGAATCCCCGCTTTTTGATGAATGCGCTCACGCCTTGTAGATGGCTGCCCAATTCCAACCGGGACGTAGCATGCTCCTCGTGCCACGATACCAAGAACCGCGGCGACTTGATCGATTCCGCGCGGCAGGCTGACTGCCACAGGTTCTCCTGCTTCAACGCCTTGCTTTTGGAGATACGCGGCAATCTGCAATGCGTACCGCGCTAACTCGCCATACGAAAAAGTAGCGGAAGCATGACTATCGATTACTGCCAGCTCGTGCGGATTCTCTCTTGCATAGGCAAAAAAGTTACTGTGCAAGCATTGACTCGATTGTGTTTGTGAATCGTCTACAGCTTGATCGTTCCTCTTCTGTTCCAATTCGGGAAGCAGCATGGACGCGGCTTGCCAGTCATTTTCCTCGGTCACCAAGGAGTCCATCAGCTGGCAAAAAGCGCCGAACATTTGGTCAAGCATCCCGTCAGGAAACAGCTGATCAACTGCATCCCACGCCAGCAGGAGCCCGCCGTCCATTTCATACGACTGGAAATCGAGCCATACTTGCGGCGTTTGCGAAATCATGTAAGAGAGCTTGCCCAATGTGTCGCGGCATTCGTCATTAATCAGCGGCGTACCCAAATTGCACGCGAACACCACAGGGGCAAAATCCCGCTCTCCCTGACGGACACGAGCCAAGTCCCGCTGCAACTGAACACCGGAATAAGCCGCATGTGCTACATCCTGGTGAAACTGCGATTGGACAGCTCGCACACGCGCCAGAAATGAGGAAGGCTCCCGCATGTCAACCGCAAGCAGTAGCAGATTCGTAAAATCGGCAACGACGTCTTCAATGCCAGCTTCTCCGGTTTGGCGATCGAATAGCGGAATGTTGATGAGAAACTGCGAATGGGTGCTCCAACGATCCAGTACTTCTGCATAAGCCGTTAACAGTACCATCGCTGGTGTGACCTGCTGTGCTGCGGATCGTTTTTGCAAAAGGGCCCAATCGGTTACGTTCATGAAATGCGTTCGTCGTGTAAAAATAGGCGACTTGATCATTTCCGGCTTTTCCTTCAGCGACAAGCCTGGCGCTCCCGGCAATGTGGAAAGGCGCTCCTGCCAATAGCGGGCTGCTTCCTGTTTGTCCTGTGCCCGACGCTCTGCCTCTTGGCCGAGATAATGGGCAAAGCTCCAGTTGGTCGGGGCAAGGGGCTTGCTACCTCGTGCATATGCTGCCGCCAAATCGCGTAATACGATGTGCAGACTCTGTACGTCAGCGACCAGCAAATCCAAATCAAAATGGATGCGGGTCCGGCCTTCTGGCAACAGGCTCAGCTCCAAACCGGCAACTTCTCCCGCTTCCACCGCCAGACGACGATGAGACAGTCGCTCCCGTATACGATCTAGCTCCCGCGCCAATTCGTTCTCAGAAATAGACCGCAGATCATGAACCACTACTCCAGTGGACGTCGGGGCACTCATCACCTCTTGCTGTCCATCCTCCAAAAATCTGGCCCGAAGCATCGGATGGTGCATCAGCAGCTTGCCCCACGCCGTTTCCAAGCGATCCGGCTCCACGCCTGTCCCATCGATTTCCAGGTACGCATGGCACCCGACTCCCCCGAGAGGCTGATCATCCTGGCGTCCAATCCAGTAAGCGTATTGCACATCCGTGAGTGGAAAGGGCACATTCACCTCTACTTCCACATCTGCTTTTCTTTCGTCCACCCGTGGAAGCGAGGCGCTGCTTTTTTGCAGCAACGCCTGCCAATCACGCAAGGTGGGAGCACTGATTAGCTCCGCAAACGTAACCTTTACGCCTTCCTTGCGCCATTTGTTGACCACCCTCATCATTTGCAGAGAATCCAGCCCCAGCTCGATCAGGTTTTGATCATCGGAAAACGCGACAGGCGCGGGCAGCAACGCCTGAATTTGCCTCTTCATCTCCTCATAGCTCAAGGAAGCGGCGGGACTTGCGGTCTGATTGTCATTGAGCATTTTGGACATCCTCGTTCCCTCCTCTCTCATGCAAGCCCCTATTCTTTTCCAATCAGCTGCCTGGAGAAGCTGCTCAGTTTTTCACGCGTTTCTTCCAGTTCTCTGGACGGCAAAGACATTTCGACGACACCAGCTCCGGCATGCAGCCAAGCTTGGTTGTCCTTTTGATAAATCGTTCGCAGCACGAGAGCCGCATCCATGGCACCGTCGCTGTCAAAAGTCATGACGCACCCACTGTATAGACCTCGTGACACGGTCTCTAATCTGCCAATCGCTTCGATCGATTCTTTTTTCGGGATTCCCGAAGCGGTAACAGCTGGGAACAATGCGCGGAAGGCATCCCATGAATTGCATTCTTGTTTCAGTTTCCCTTTCAAGCGAGAAGCGATATGCTGAACCGTTCCTCGGCTAGCTACTGACATAAAATCGTTCAAGACGATACTTGTTGAGTCGCAAACGATTTTCAGCTCTTCGAATGCCAGCTTGACGGAAACAGCGTGCTCGGCAATTTCCTTCGGGTCATTCAGCAGCTCTTCTTTGAGCCTGTTCGCCTCTTCTTCACTGCTGCCTTTTGCCCGTGTTCCCGCGAGTGGGAAAGTACTCACCCATCCGTCGCTATCGACTTCTACTACCGTCTCCGGGCTAAAACCGGCCGCACCAAGACCATCCAAGCTAACGAGGAAAGAGCGAGCCGGCGTATTCACTCTTCTGCCAGCGATATAGCTCGCAACCAGATCCAGCTCGTGATCAAGCGGAATTTTTCGCGACACGATGACCTTGTGGTATTTGCGTTCCTGTATTTCGCGTACAGCTTCGGCCACATTTTGCATGTAGGCTTCCGCGTCGTATGTATCGGCTTGCGGGACGGACAGCTTCGGCTTGTCCACTCTTTGAGTCAGCTGTTGCTCGTCTTGCGTGTTCATCGACAGCTCGCCCAGCAGTTGGCTGAATTCACTCTGCTTCTCTTCACGCAAGGCTCTCAATAAGACCGCGCCTTTGTTAAAACGCAGCTCGACCTCAGGAATAAACAGCTTGAGCAAGCAATCCTCTTCTGGCATGAGCGGCAAGCCTTGATAATAACGCGCCATGCCAAAGTTGACAGTTCCATAAGCGCGCCAGTTTTGAATCGGCACCTGTGCCATTGCTTTTTCGAGCGTCTCACTCAGCTCGTTGTTGTCGAAACGGAGAGTCTCGTTCCCATAAGTCAACGTCGTCTGCTCCCCATCCACGTAGAGAAACGCATGAATCCCCATTCCTAGCGACAGCTCATCGCCGTTTTCATAGAGCAGGTAGTTTTCATACCCGCTGCGCTCTGCAATCAGCGCCGCTGCCATATGCGCATCACCCACAAAAGCAAACGTCTCTTCCAGGTAAGTGATTTCCGCTGGCTTCGGCTCTGACTTCGACGCTAACACCAGTTCTTTTAGCTTGGCTTTATTGACTTTTCCGACGCTGGTCAGCGGCCAGTAATCGATGTGTTCGATTTGGTCTGGCATTTTGTAGCGTGCTACTCCTTTTTCCTGGAAGAAGGCATGGACGTCCGCCAAGCTAATTTTTTCGTCGTCGGTGATCAAAAATGCGCAGCTTTTCTCGCCTAGCACTGGATCGGGAAGTGTGATCAACGCCGCGTCCTTAATAGCTGGGTGCATGCGCAGGTACGTCTCTACTTCAGCTGGCATGATTTTTTCGCCCGCTCGGTTGATTTGCTCTTTGATCCGTCCACCGATTTGAATATTTCCTTCTGGCGTGATCCTGGCCTTGTCCCCAGAGCGATAAAAGCCATCAGGCGTAAAGCTCTCGCGGTTTTGTTCCTCCGCTCTGTAGTAGCCTCGAATCGTATACGGTCCCCGCACAATCAGTTCTCCGTATTCACCTGGCGCGACATCGTTTCCATGCTCATCCACAATTCGCACTTCATCCCCTTCGGAAATCGGACGCCCCTGGCAGCTAGTAATGATCGACTCTGGATCATCCAGTGATGTGCAGCAGATAAGCCCCTCGGCCATTCCAAATACTTGCTGGAGCTTGCATTTCCATTCTCGGGTGATGCGGGTGGCGAGATTATCATCCAGCATGGAGCCTCCAACCTGAAGAACCTCCAGACTCGACAGGTCGCTTTCCGTATCCCATTCCAGCACTTCCTGCCATACTTGCACGATCGAAGGCACGAGGCCGGTAATGGTCACGCGCTCTTTCTCTATCAGCGGAAAAGCTTCGTCGCAGCTGGTCGTTTTACATAGCACGATCTTGCCGCCAACGGACAGTGTGCCTAAGATACCTGGGCAACACAGAGGGAAGTTATGGGCAATCGGCAAAACTGCTAGATAGACGCTCTTCTCTGTCAGTTGGCAACGGGCTGCCGTTGCTTTTGCATTGTAGACGTAATCTGCGTGGGTTCTAGGAATCAGCTTGGGTATGCCTGTCGTACCGCCAGACAACAGCAATAGCGCAGTGTCTTTGTACGAAGGGGCTTCCAGCTCGATTGGCGGTCCGCTTATCTCAGCCAAGTTCCTCCCGATCGGACTTTCCCCATCCGTCATGACGAATTTGACCGACGCATGCCTTTTGACTAAATCTTCTGCCATTTTCGTGTAATCAAAACCGAGAAATGTCGTTGGAATGATATAAGCAACTGGCCTTGCGAGTGCAAAAATCCCGTCCAATTCAGCCTCTCGGTGAGCCGGCAATACGAGAATCGGCACAGCGCCGATGCGAAACAGGGCAAAGCAAGTCAGTACGAAAGAAATTCGATTCGGAAGCTGGACAGCTACATTGTCGCCTTTTTGAATTCCCATGTGATAAAAACCGGAAGCAAGCGCATCCACCTTGCTGTCGAGCTCGCTATAAGTAAGTCTCTCTTCGTCCTCCACCAGCGCTTCTTTGTTTTGGTACTCTTCCGCCCATTTGCGCAATTGCTGCCCAAGTGTCAACGGCTCCCAAAAACCACGCTGTTCATAAGCTATTGCAGCTTGCTCATACCACTCCGTACTTACTTTCATTCCGTCCTCCTCCTGTGTAACTGCGGGTCACTCTTTGCGCCCGAAGCCGGATCATGCAGAGTACTGCCTTGTCGATGTACGCATCATGTTGGTTTGTCTAACAACAAGATATTGATAGTGATTCTCATTGTCAATTTCAGTCATAAGCTGTTTTTTCTACATTTGGGAAATATAGGTTTGGTTTCCTTCCGTTTTCTCACGATTTCTTCGTTTTTCACAGTAGGATTTCCATATTATTACACAATTATATAGTTTCATTAAACCCGATAAAATTTATCAGTATAATAGAATATTCTTGTTCCAACACCCCCGATTTACGGTCTATCGGAATGTGACGCAAATGCTACACGTCAACGCCGAGAAGGCGATCGCGTGAAAAAGCGACCGCCACAACAAAACGGTTTCCCGTTCAAATTGCACTCGTATTAAACCGCGGGAGGAGAAATTCCTTGATACCGCCCAGTCATCCTTCTCAGCAGTCCATGTGAACAACATAGCGTTCCCTGTCTGCGTGGAAATGAAATCGTGCCCGTTTATCGAGCTCTTCGGCAGACAGTTCACCTTCCAGCTCCTGCTATACTGTGTTCCCATGCTTGCACAAGCGTCAGCCAAATATGTACTTCCCCTTTAGCTAGTACCAAAGAGGCCGATTCCTCCAGCGCTGATTTTGTCCCCTCAGACAAGTGGGTTATTCGCACTTCGGTATTGTCCGAGCATTTTGATTACAGACTGCAGAAGCACCTGTTTGTTTGTCGTCAGGAAAAAATGTCCGCCGTTTACCATTTCCAACGTAAATCCGGCACTTGTATGGCGAGCCCAAGCCTCCATTTCTTCCTGCGTGGCTTCTCGATCCTCTGTCCCGCAGTACGCAGCAATCGGGCAATCAAGCGGAGGCTCCTCGGCATACACATAGGTTTCGTCGAGCGTAAAGTCCGCACGCAACAGCGGCATGAACAACTCCATGAGCTCCTTGCTTTGCAGGATCGCCTCTGGTGTCCCAGAAAAGCGTCGCAGCGCTTCGACAAAATCATCATCCGGCAAATGGTAAATAGGCTTTGGCTCCGGGAAGTGTGGGGCTCGCCCTCCTGATACGATGAGGCCAAGCGGAAGTCGCCCCCATTTGCTCCGTACGGTACGTGCCAGCTCAAAGGCAATTCGAGAGCCCATGCTGTGGCCGAAAAATAGAAACGGGCGATTCAAATACGGATAAATCACTTGGGCCAGCTCTTCCACCAGCGTTCCCATATCTGAGTACGCTTGCTCGGCAATTCTGTTTTCCCTCCCTGGAAGCTGAACGGGGTAAACGCCAATATCACTAGGAAAAGCCTGTGCCCATCCCCGGTAAATCGAGCCCCCTCCCCCTGCGTAAGGAAAACAAAATAGGCGAACGCTGTCTTTTGCTTGCGGCTGAGTAAGCAGCCATGATTTCGCTATCGTATCCATGCTCATATGTACTCCTCCATTTCGTCTCTTGCTGTACCGCTTTGGCACAACGTACATGATAATGATTCTTATGCATTTTTGCCAAATATAGACAAGTCCTTCCTTTTCCGTTTTCTGGTACATTTCCGCTATTTTCCCCGATTATCTCGTCCTACGTTCACCAGAATGATTATTTTGCAGATTGTTCAACTTGTAATATTTTGGCGATTGTTCAAGAAAAACGGAAAAATACGGAGATAATAGACGAAAAAGCTCGAAATATATCCCAAAATATTGAAATTCGGGCTTTTTATATTTTGACAACGATTCTCATTATCAATATTGTGTTATTATACTGACAACCGTACGAACCACTAGCAAACTTTTTTCCAGCATTCCTACAAAAGGGGGATCGCAAGTAGAGAGAGTTCGTCAAGCAGATCGGCTACTTATGTCTGAGGGAGGATGTTACATGCAAGCCCAAGCATCATTAGCTGCCCAAAGCGGCAGATGGACCATGCGAGATATTATTACACTCGCGATCTTTAACGTCGTCATGCTGATACTGATGACTTTTGCCCCGATTATTACCGTTGTTTCTCATTTACTGGTTGGCGGCTTTACTGCGCTACTCAACGGTCCGATTTATATGGTCATGTCTAATAAAATTGCCAAGCCCGGGACTCTATTTTTTACAACTGTCTTGACTGGATTGTATTTCGTTGGTTTTGGCTACGCGAATTATTTACTTACCTTAGCTGTTATCGGACTCATCTGCGAACTGATCCTATGGGGAAAAGGCTCTTATCTGAATCCTGTGCGCAATGCGATCAGCTATTCTGTTTTTTATGTCGGCTATTCGCTTTGCGGGGTTGTCCCGCTTATATTCTTCCGCGAATCGTATCTCGCAACCTTGGAAAAAAGCTATACACCTGAGCAGCTTTCTGCGATGCTCTATTACTTTGAAACCCCCAGCATGATTCTCACCATGTGCTCGATTTCGTTTGTCGGCGGATTGCTCGGCTGCTATTTCGGCAATCTGCTGATGAAAAAGCACGTCAAAAAAGCAAAGCTGGTGTAGTGCTCCGTGTAAAAAAACAAGGCATATTCCTCCTCGGTGATTCGAGTTGGAATATGCCTTGTAGACGTCTTAGATCGTACCTGATTACCTTTCCATGGCGATTAAAATAAACGTGATAATTGTGGTTATCGAACCAAAGACGAAGTATACACCCAAAAAAATGGCCATAAACAACAAGCTAGCTTTGGCAAAGTTTTTACGATTTAGATTCCCATCTGAACCAAAAGCCCAGACAAATAAAAAAACAATATTTACAAACGGAAGCATCATGAGCAACGCGACAGGTATCCAAGCTTTCATTGTCATGACCTTTTCGTTTTCCGCTACGCTTCCTTCCACATACGCTTGGTGATCCATTCTATACCCTCCACGTTTTTTACCAATTCACTGTTCTCGCTATTGTTTAACCGATGTTGCAATGAATGCCACGATCATAAGTAAAAAGAATACGCTTATGTACAACCCGATGCAAACGCCTATAATCAGCAAGTTCGCTTTTGCCCAGTTCTTTCTGTTTAGATTGCCTTCACTGCCAAATGCCCAAACAAAATACATCACGAGATTGACCACGGGCACCATCATAATTAAAAAAGTAATCAGCCATTCCTTGACCGACATGACCCGCTCATTTTCAGGCACGCTCACTTGCCATTGCTGTTGATGCTCTTGCTGTTCCAATTGGAACCCTCCCTGTTATGTCATGATCAAACGTTCTCTACCCGCAGCGTGCGAATCAACGCATGAGCCAAAGGCTGCCACATGAGCACTTCCTCAGACTCAAAATGAAAGCTCCCGAGTAGTGCCCGCCCGTTTACCGATGTCGCGAACAAGATTTGATAGTAGGTTTTGTCCTCGAGCGGAATGATAAATTCGCTGCAGGCAACCCTGCATCCATCCAGCTCGATCAGCTCATGATGTACGACCTGCAAGCCCGCCTGCGCCTTTTTGACTTGTGCTGTCATCGCCTGCACAAAAGGTTCCACGCCGCTCATCGGCAACAGATGTGCCATATGATTCATGCCGAGCATGACCGCGCTCTCTTCCTCTTTATAGGAAATTTGCTCGTGCTGACGATTCCCTCCGCTATTTGACCCGCGTCCTTTCGGCATGAGCTGCATCGAACGGGGCAGCTGAATGCCGAGCTGCCCGTCAAAGAGTACATTCTCCACGAATTCGAATCTGCGTCCTTCGTACTCCAAGTAGCCTTTTCGCACGCCATCCAAACACTCCGCAAGCGTCAATTGCACCTGCTGTTCTTCCATTTCAACGAGTTGACGCCGCGTCTGGATGCTGTTCCATACATCCAAAATCTTTTCATCCCAGTAGATCGTCATAGCTCCCTCCGCAGTGCCTGCTCTACTTTTTGCAGCACAAATCCGTTCAAGCTTCTGCGTAGGAAGCTTTCTGCAGTATCCAGACTCACCACGATATACGGCTCCAAAATCCCTTGAACTTTAAAGAAATGATGTGCTTTTATCTTATCGGTATCTAATACAATTCTCTTTACCGTTCCATTCAAATGAAACGCAGTCTCCATGGAAAGACAATCTACAGCAGGTACTTGCATGGCCCAGTAGACGTTTCGCAGATTGGTGTCGCTGTCAATCAAATCGACACGCTTCCATTGTATGCTCGGGTTGTATTTGGCAGTAATGGTTTTCATCCGCTCCGAAATCATCGGCAGTGGCTTTTCCAACCAATCTGTGTAGGTATGAGCCCCATCCGTGTTGACCTCGAGAACAGATATCGGCGGGAGTAGCTCGAAGGTATTTTCCTTTTGCAGCCCCAGACCCGATGGTACGACCTGTTGAGCTATTCGACTGTCATCTGCTAGCAAGTAATAATCGCGCATGTCTTCCCGCCTCCTTTATACCGCTTTCCATTCAATCTGCTGTATCTGTGCTTCGCTCAATACAAAGCGCTCACGGTCCGTTTCGAAAAAAACGGCATTCTGCATATTGGCTCCATGAAAATTCGCATGATACAGACGAGAGTGGCGAAAATCTGCTCCTTGCAAATCAGCATATGCAAATTGGACACCGAGTAAGCCCGGTACACGATGCAGCTCGTCCGCACTGACTCCTTGTCCCTCGGTATAAGAGAAGATGGCTCCACTCAAGTCAGCATGACGAAAATCGGCATCACAAAGAAGCGAATGGCTGAAATCGGTGCGTGGAAGCTTGCTCTTTACCCACCTTGTTCCAAATAGAACACACTCACGGAACTGACTGTCTGTAAAATCACTGCCACTAAAATCACAATAGCGCAAATCCAGTGCATCTACATTGCTTCGCGGCAAATCCATAAGGGCGAATGTTTCATGGGTGCAAAATGTTCCTTTCGGTTGCCCAAGCAGACTTCTGCTCTCCTTCTCCCCCCGCTTGATTCGCTCTTCTACGTGCACCACTTCACTGATGTCTTTGAATTCGCCCACTCGTATGTACAGACGCTCAGCTTTCCTAATTTGCTGGTACTCAGGCAGTTTAATGACTTCCGGAATCGCTACGCGGGCAAGGGCTGTGACAAACTGACTGAAAAGCTCTATTTCCTTTAGCACCATAAACTCTACATCAGCAGCGTGTATGATCCCCATGTACATTTTTCGGCGTTCGTCCAGTAGCGAAATGAGCTTGGAAGGCTCTTGCAAAGCCCATGCTGCATTGTACCTTGCATAGCATTCCACTGGCTCCCAGTACCATTGCTCCGTATAAGCCTCCATCAAAAATGTATGCGTGCCATCCAATACGGTTGTCCGAAGCAATGAGTAGTGAATAAAACCGACAGGGGGAAGCTCCTGGTTGTTCTGCATGAAATCAATCTGCTGGAGCATTTGCCGAAAAGACTCCACGAACTCCCGGACGAGCTGATCTTTATTTTGCTGGAAATAGCGCTCGAGTGTCGCTACGCTTTCAGCCAACGCTGGCCGGAAGGTGTTATCGTGCAGATGCTGGAGCGCTTCCTCTTTCTTCATCGATGTAAGTGCCCCCTCTAGTTCATCTTGATTTCCGAACCTTTCAGCTCGATCTTGTCTTCCAGCTTGATCGTATTTCCTTTTCCACTCAGCTCGATTTTATCCGCACTAATATGAAGAGAAGAAGCTGATAGCTTCATGTCCTTATCCGCTGTTATATTCACATTCTTGCTACTCTGGATATCGATTCCACTCGAATCACTGATCGTGATCGACATATCTCCCGCCGTGATCACAATTTTGTCAGGAGCCAGCACGATTTCCTTGCCATATTTGGTACGAAACGTCTTTACAGCAGGGTCCTTCATCCGGTCTCCACCGCCACCTCCACCTGCATTGCTTTTCGGTGTGGATTTCTTTTTGGGCGCTGGCTTGTCATCATCTGGGATTTCCTTGAGAACAGAGCTGATCGCGATACCGTCCTCTTCTTTTTTGCTCGGGAAGTAAATGCGAATCTGGTCGTTTAACTCTGGCATGACATACCATCCGGTTTGATCCTCGGAGGCATAAATTGTAGAGTAAGGGAACCAATATGCCGTGCTCTGATCCTGCTGATCATCCATGTCCAGCTTGGCCCGCACATTGTCCTTCTGGACTTGCAGCACCCGGCCCTGGATGGACGCCCCGATGATAGCATGGTTATACTGCTTTTTACGCGCCAGACCTAGCCGTGGATAAAGTTTGTATGTGTGCGTGACAATGCCTTCCTTCACCTCCGTGACCGCTTCTCCGACGACAAGTGGTCTGGACTTGAAGTTCACCTCATTGCCGACCTCCAACACTCGTTCGCTCTGCACTTCATACACGGTATAGTCCTGGTCATCGATTCCCGGAACCTTGTTCTCCGCATCACTCTGATAATCCCCGACACGCTTGTGCACCGTATAATGACTAACCGCAAGCTTTCCTTTATCTTGACCTTTTGGCAAACCGAAATAAAACTTGGGAATGTCAAAAGCCGTTGTCGGGATCAAGCCTGTATAAAAGCGCGACGCCATCCTCTTCAGGAACTGCCAATCGGTTTCTTCATACTGCATGACAAACGTATTCAACGCCTTACCGTTCGTAACAGAGTCAATAAAATCAGCTTTTCCATACCCGGACAACACCGTTTTCACGAGCCCCGCATAGGTCATCGCCGGGTTTTGAAACGAACGCTTTCTCGTTTTGACATCCAACAAATACGTATGAGAAATTGCCTCCAGTGACAAATAATAAATACCGCGAACCGCTTTGACATGGACGTGCAAGACGATGCCCTGGAACCATGTTTTCGGCTTACCCGATTCATCTGCCAGTGCCACTCTGATCAATGTTTGCGCATTTGTCTGGTTCACGTAGCTATCTTTTCGCTCTTCAGAAATGATTCCCGTAAGCGTTAGTCGCGCATGCTCGTTCATCTTTTTCACGACTTTCATCGTTTGCAAATGAGTAAATTCATAGGGCGAAACTTGTATATCTCCATAAGTGAGTGTTCGATTGCTCATGGTATCCCCTCCTTGCCAGATGAACCCCCTCCTCCGATGCTCCTAGGGAAATGGATTCACGCTTCCAAATAAGACCATTATTTTACACACAATCTTACAATCGGTATTTTTTGGGATTTTTTGAATGGGTCGTTAGTCCTGAATGATATGATTTTGAGGCAAAGCAAAAGGCTTCCTACCATTCCTTCGCGGGTTGGTAGAAGCCTTTTCCGACATTTCTTTGAGTTGTTTGAGACAAAAGTTAGTGTTCTGTTCCAGACATAACCACGTAATCTTCCGCTGCCTCTCTCACTTCCTCGTTTTTTGAATGTAATCCTGCTAGGACGTATTCTTTGAGCAGTAACGGGACTGTCTCCTGTACTACTTCCAACAATCTGCGATACTCCCATTCATCATCCAGGTCGATGCATTCCCGGACAATGACAGGCAAATGTTGATAAAGCCACTCGCTGGATATGTTCTTGAGCAGATCTCTTACCAAGACAATCGGTCCGATATTTTGTCCATGGCAAGCGGACTCCAATAAGACCGTCAGCACTTTCAATCCCGTTTCGAGAGGAGCTGATGCAATCACATTGATGTCATCATAAGCCTCTGCAATTATTTCGTTGATCTCTGCTCTTATCCGTAATTCATAAGATGATCGCTGTCTTCTCATTGATTCCCTCACAGGTCCTGAACTAAGAATTTGCCGCGCTTCTCATGCGATTTGTACTTGTTTTACCATTTATAGGATGAAGGTGAAATAAATAGAAAACAAATAAAGGGGAAAAGCCGGATGAACATAAAGAAAAACCAAGTTTTTGTACAATTGGAGATAGCTAATTGGGACAACACAGATCTGCCATCATCGCTGTTTGAAACATGCTACTCTCAGAGAGAATATGAAAACGATATTATCGAGGTTCATCAAGTTGTCGATCTGGGTAAGCATAAAGGCAAATCGAGGTACTTAATTATCATCAATATTACGCAAGATTTAGATAATCTTGGGGAAGAAATCGATAACCCTTATATCGTCAAAGGACCTTGAATTTTTTAATCCATCGTATGCATCAGTTCGCCCACTCTTTTTTATTTTCCTGATAATCCTTAATCAAGTGAGAAATGAATTGAACCATATCCTCTCTACTCTCAACTGTACCCGCTCTCTCTAAAATATCCATCGAAACTCCTCTCACCCCATGTCTTTATCTTTCATTTTAGTATAGATGTTTCAAAGGAGTCTGACGAATTGGGAATGAAAAAAGCCCGCTGGCGTGCAACGGGCTTTCTGTCTCTTATGTGAGGGGGAACATCTGTCTAGTCAATAACAGGATTCGGGCTGTCACTATTCTCGTAGACGTTCCTTATTGAATAATCTCGGAAATCGCTTGCTTTTGCTCCAAAATCTCGGTTTGTACCTGGGTCAGTTTTGTCAATAGATCAGCAGCCTCTTGCAAGGATGCAGCCGCTTGCTCCTTGTCGCCGGACTTGAATACTTCTTTTGCTTCTTTCACTGTGTTTTTCTCATTTGTTTTCAGTTCTTTTGCTTGCTCTTTGTTCGCTTTCTTTTCTGTGCGAATTGGCTTCAATTCTTGATTCATCTCCTGGAAAGAAGCTTTTTTCTCTTTTACTTGGGTCAATTCTGTTTGGATATGCGCCAGTTTTTCTTCGATAGCGGTATGGTTTGCGGCTATTTCAGCCTTAATTCTCGCTACCTTTTCTTTATCCTTTGCTTTCTTCGCTTCTTTCAATTCAGCAGATAGCGTCTTGTTCTGTTCACGCAGCGGCTTTGTCTCTGCCAGCGCGCTTTTCACAGTTTCACGTACTTCTGGAGTCACATCGCCCCAAAGAATGCCCCATGCTTGTTTGTTGATCTGGGTTTGAGCTTTCAGTTTATCTTGGAGAGCTTTTTGCTCCACTTGCAGTGCTTTTCGTGCTTGAACTTCAGGCAGGCTGCTCCACCCTGCTCCTTTTCCTTCTTTCTCAGCGGCAAAAGCTCCTACGGCACTCGTTACCAGCAAGCTCGCTGCGATTACAGATACGGAAAGCATTTTTTTCATGCGTGAACACTCCCTGTTCTACTATTGTTTCTTGCAAATAAATCGTACCGTACGAGCGCCGGGAATGTTCGGGATAACCTCGTGAAAAGTAAGGGGAAAGTGTGGGATTTGGGGAAAACGCAAAAAGCCAGAAAAGGTCTGAGCGAGCTGGATTGCCACTCATTCAAAGCTATGTATACAGCTCTTCCTGATCGTCCGGGGTAAGCAAACTGCTCATTTGATTTTGCGCATGCAAAAAGACTGATTCCATCTCATTGTTGAAAGATGGACATCAGCCTTTGAAAGTTTACCAAATGATAATCAATTTGTTTCTTGTTTTGTCTTATATGTTTATGTTTTGGAGTTTACTTAGGTTTACTCTAATTTCTTGACAGACTCTTTTCCAGTCCAGTTTACACAAAACATCTAACCCTCCGGCACAGTGGTAGCCCTAAATCCCTTCATTATTCGTCGTCTTCCTCTACTAAAATATCATGCAATCTTTCTCTATCTTCAGCAATTTGTCGTGACAATTCAAAGCTATTCATAAAATGTTCCAGCGGCAACTCTTCTTTGTAATCATCGTCCTGTTCATAAATTTTAAAATTGGCTTTATTTTTAATTAAACCTTCTACTAAACCCTTCATTTTTTCCATCTCATTATTATCAATATAATCAACTTCCTTGAGAGGAATATTGTTACTAATATGATTTTTGATCTCTGATAGGCCTAATTCAGTGTGTTCCTTGATAGTCATTAACAAATTGCTTGTACTTTCTGATTGGAGTATTATGGTTATTTTAGTCAAAGAAAATGCCTCCTTCTAAAATAGTCTATAAAATCCCTCTGGAAGTGTTTAGTCCATACGATTTACCAGGTAAACACCTTCTACAGGAACGCCCATGCCAACAAATGAAGCTATTTACCTCTGTGTAGCACCAGCAACATGATTCTGGACGGGAAAATGGATCTCCAAGAGCCAAAAAGGCCCCTCTTCCTCCTCATCATTCAAGTTGGAATAAGCCTTTGAAAGTTTATCATGTGATAGTTATGTTATTTATTGTAGGTACTTTTTATTGTAATGTATGGTTCTTTTCCCCCTTGCATTGCCCTTATATTTTTCCACCCATTTCTTCGAACCAATCATTGAATATATGACTAGGTAATTTTTCAGGATCATTAGTGTATTTTATCTCGTAACTATATTGAGCATTTAATTTGTTCTCAAATGCATCATAAATTACTTTCATCTCCGTAGGCATTTCCCTGTTATTTTTCTTACACAAATCACTAATTTCACGGAGATTTTTATTTAGAATATTGAGTAACGTAACTTGTCTCTCTTTTGATATATCATAGATAGGTATTGAATTACTATTCGTGTCTAATACTGTATCATTAACCTTGTGTTTTTTAACAATAACCTTGTTAATCTGATAAAATACATCCGTACTAAATTGTCCATACTCATTCGAAGCGTATATATAGATCATATCAGCTTTATTATTTACATACTCAAGACAAATGGACACCATATCTGCCTGTAGTTCTGAAAAATAATCTTCAAATACTTTTGTCATAATCCAATCTCCTTTGATTTATTAAATCGAAAACTTTTAGCTCACCAACTGTTATGTAATTTATATTAATACTAGACGCTCGTAGCGAATCCCCCTCATAATTTACTTTTACGTCAACAGGCACACAAAGTTATCGATATCATACATTTATCTACCCAATCCACCAAAGTGTCGATTAGAACTATTTATCTTTTGTGAAAGGACAAAATTGACATGAACAAAAAAGCTTACTCCTCCTGGTATGGCAAGTTGGAATAAGCCTTTGAAAGTTTATAAACGTATTTTTCATGTTTTTTAGTGTTTGGTTTGTCGGTTTTGTACGATCTTGTTGTTAGGCTTGTAAGCCATTTATACTCAAATTTTTTGACAGACTGGGAGATCAGCCCAAGCCTTCTAAGGTGAGCCATTAAAGAGATTTACTTTTTATCTCCTCAAACCAATCATCAGCAAAGTCATCAGCCGTTTTTATATCATCATTTGTGTGCACTAAATCATACTTGTATTCAGCTTGAAACTTGCCACTCGTAGCATCATATATTAATTTCATCTCAGTTGGCATGTCTTTTTCGAATTCTTTGCACAATTCTTCGATTTTTTCGATATTATCATTGATAATATTTAATACCATAAACTGTCTTTCTGTAGAAACATCATAACTTTCGTCCCCATCCTCCAATACATCATTCAACTTATGACACTCTACATATTTATTATTAATTAAATAAAAGAAACTACTCGATATCATATCTTCTTCACATGAAGCATAAACATATACTTTATTGGCCCTATCTCCAACATATTCCATACATATAGATAACATATCTGCTTGCAATTCACTAAACCTTTCTTCAAATCCTTTCATAACTACATTCCTCTTCCATTCTATTTTTCTACATTAGTTGTTATCAGATACAAACAACTTACTTGTAAAATCTGTAAAGTTTTCAGCAATTACGACAATAAATTCTTCTTTTAACTCCTTATCTTCCTCAAAATAATCCATGTCACAAAAATAAACTTTTCCTACATCATTCCCATTTACCGATAAACAGATTAAACTATCGGCTGGATCAATACCTATGGGCAGAAAGTTAGAGGGTACAATTCTACTAATATTATACATTTTGTATTTGTCTTCTAAATTCATCTCTACCTGTTTTGTTAAAGGAAAGAACATCATTATTGATGAAGTTATTTTACCATCTTGAGTTACAAATCTCCTCACACTTGGTTTTCCACCGTTATGTTTTAAAAGAAATTCTTTATAGTCAATAGGAAGTTTTATGTTATTTCTTTTCTCAAAACTTTCGATGTCCTGTCTACTTAAGTCCTCAAATGAATATTCAAATTTGTTCCCCATCTTTATTCTCCAGTATCTTCAGTTTCTTCTAAAGAATACATTCTTTCCAATAACTCTTTAAATGAGCTGCATATTGGAGTTATTGCATTTTCTATTATTTCTTCATGATCATAAAAAACTATATGAGGTGTGTCTAGAGAATTGCGAAAATCAAAGCAAAGTAAATTTCCAAACGGATCTCTGCCAAATGGTACTATTCCCATGGTACACGGATCATCTTTAAAGTCAAAAAACATTTGAATATTTAATACTTCATCAGTAAAACTAATTAAATCATTAAAAACTCCCTGTGTCCCATTGTCAAAATCGAATTTATTGGGTTTTGGGTATCCACCGTTATATTTCTGGACGCATTCCCTATATTCTGACGGAAACCTCACACCAAACTTTTTCTCCACAGAAGCTACTGTCATTTCATCAACAGGCTTCTCTACAAACATCCATCTAATTAATCCCATGATAACGTCTCCAAAATTTTCTTTTTATAATTCCCTTCCTCCCCACTTCTCCCCCCCCCCAAAAAAGATGGTAACTGGATTTCTAATTACCACTATAGGACTTCAACTTGTTTTGTTAGTTTTACCTTAGTTATTCTCAACTGTATCTCAAATTTGTCCCTATAGTTTCCTTCACCTACTAACCTCTCTATGGTATTAACTACATAGCCTCTCTAAGCCTTTCAGTTCATATTCATGTAAAAAAGCTTACTCCTCTTCGTAGTTCAAAGATGGAATAAGCCTTACGCTCTTAAATGTTGAGGTTGTATATCAAGTTTAGACAAAACTTTTGACAGACCTAGTGATACTATAAAACTGATTTTCGCTCCATATCGAAAATGTCTATCTGCTTTTGCTCAAATAAATCTTCAAGTTTATTTGAACCATGTTGTTCAGCAAATAAATATTCTTTTTCTGAAATCGGGACAGCAAGTAACCATGCAACTTTTTTATCTTGAAGATCAATTGTTTGTAACTGATCTTCCCACAGAAATGGAGGCACGAAGAGCACATGCTTCATTTCAATATCAGGATAATACATCTTCACCACATCCAAAAATATTTTACCTGGATAAATCGGCATTTTGGAATTGATTATACAAAAAGCGCAAGTCGCTAATATATTAGGAAATTCTTCATGGATAGTTGCACTTGTCCCCACAATTTCTACCCTCAAAAATTTTTCATCTACAATTTTTCCTATTGAATGCATATATAATCCAATGGTTGAATACGATGTAACACCTTCGCATGGTCTATCCGTTGTTGATAAAATATCAATATTACCTATTTTTTCGTCATCCCAGAATTTGTGAATAGCAGGATTGCCACCAAATGCTTTTAAAGCTGATTTAGCAAGTAATTTACTTTCATTTGGTATCTTCATTATGCTCCCCCTTTGCTAATACTTACTAATTTTAATCTCCAAAATAATCGTCCGTTAAATCTTCACCTTAGCTTTGGCATGAAAAAAGCTCGTTCCTCCTCATCATTCAAGGCGGAATAAGCTTTTGAAAGTTTTATTAATGGTGTAATTTATATTAATTCTATTACTCTATGGGACCCATAAACTGCGTAATCAAATAAATATGTTCAATAAGCTTTACTTTTTTTAAGTTCTCCACTTTTTCTGGTCCACCTAATCCTAGAATCGGCACATAACCGAAGCATTCATCAAACTCCACATTTCCATATTTGACACTAGCTTCTGGATACGGTAACCAATCAAGAGCCTTCTCTAAAAAATACTCATCATCTAGATCTCCAAAAAAGAATTTAAAGTTTTTCGCCAATACATTTACTTCGTGCTTTCTAAAGTTTAGCCCTAATAAATACCCATCTTCCCAAACCAAAACGTCACCCATTGCTGTCGTAAATAAAGGGATTGCTAAATTATGTCGAACATATACCTCAGATAATAATTCTTGATATTCTTGTGGGTTTACAAATCTTAAATATCCATTTTTCGCAATTCCAAAACCGTGTTTTTCCCAAGATTCAATAACTTGGTCAGGAATTCTCCCTTTATATTGTTCAATCAAGCTTATAGTGGGCTGCTGTATAAATACGAAATCATTATTCATCATTAATTTTGCCTCCATTGTCTTAGTGTTTTAATTTAATATTTAAATAAGTTGTTTTTCGTTCTTCCTCTGTCATTTCTTTAGCCATATCTCTAATTTGTTTATCCATGCTATCTATATTATTTTTCCATTGAGAACCAATGGAAGAATTAATTCTTTTATCCCCCATACCGGTTATATGAAGTGGATCTCCTCCAGCAATTTGGTCAGGATTATGAAGTGCTGCTTGGTCTTTTATCCATTTATTCGCTTCTTTTTCTGCGTCTTTATAAGACAATCCTTGCTCTCGTAACTCTTCAATTTTATCCTGTAATGCTTTTTTTCTAGCTAGTTTTTGAGCGGCATCTCCTTCTTTAGCTCTACCGTTTTGTATATATTTATCTCTATTCTTTATAAATTCATCTACAGTTAATTCATTAAGACCTTTTTCCTGATCTTTCAGCTGTCTAGCAAACTCGTCTGAATCATGCTTAGGATTACGTTTAAACTTAACTTCCACTTCTGCAATTCTTGTTACAGGTTTACCAGTCTCCTCATTCTTAGGGGGTTTTTCACCCTCAGGAGGCTTCTCCGGCGGCTTTTGATTAGGCTTCTGCCCATTCGGTCCACCATATGTTTCGCGCCACTTCAGTTGGTTCTCTGTAGGGGCAAGCTCCACTACATCTTTTTTATTCGAGAATTTTATTGGAAACCCTTCTGCCGATTGTAACTGAGGGCCTAAACTATCCGCTAAATTCTGCAAGCCTTCCTGCATATCATCGCGCAGCTTCCTAGCCTTTTGCTTCAACTGTTCTGCCTTGGCTATGACAGCATCTTTTGCGGCCATGACGCTAGTGTACAACTGCTCCTTGATTCGCTGGACGGCTTGCATCACATCCATCTCGTCTAGTGTTTTGCGGGCTGCCGTCCAGACCTTCCCGACGGTGCTTTCGACGGCATTTGCTACCGTCTTCACTACATCTGCCGCTGAGTCTGCTACCTCAAGCACTTTCTGTCCCGCTTTCGTTCCCTTTAGTGCTTTATGCGCCTTTGCTCCCAGCTTGGCTCCCGTTGCCGCCCAGCCCGCAAAAGGGATACACGCCGCCAAAGATAGCGCCGCTCCTGCATAGTCTCCACGTGCGAGCGAGATTCCCGCATTCGCTAAGTCCGCTATTTCTCCCAGACCTGGAATGAGCCCCACAACATCCAGCGCTAACTGTACACCATCCAGAAATCCACCCCAGCCAGACTCTTCCTCTTCCTGCTGCTCCTCTTCCTCTTCTTCCTCCTCCTGCGGCAAATCCTCCACAACCACAGGCGCCTTCGTCAGCCCGACCATCTCAATCTTCGGTGCTTGGAGATCCACTTCCCCGTCCAAAATCATGCTGCTGGTGCTGCACATGAGGTAGATCGCTTCCTTGGCCTTGATCTCGACCTTCGTATCTGACGTAATCTCCATATCTTTTTCCGAGGAAAATACGATCGGATGCATGCTGTGAATCTCGATGCCGTCCTCTTCATGTAGCTTGATAAAAATATTGCCTTCCTTGCTCTCCTTGGCTGTGAGAACAAGCTCCTTGCCGCCCATCATCAACTCTTTGCCAAAGTTGGTTCCCCAGTACTTGATGCCGGGATTCCCCGTTTTCGCCGTGCTGCCTCCCCCTATTCGCACAGAGCTGACCGCCATGGCACCTTCCTCGTCTGGCGTTGAGAAGTACAGCTTGACGGAGTCGCCCATTTGCGGCATGCAGTGAAAGCCGCTGTTGCCCTCTGCTGAATAGACCGTGGCATACGGGGACCAGCTCGCCTCTGCCTTGGGCTGCTTCGGATCGATGTCGAGGTGGATTTTGACGGTATCCTTCTGGATGTCGATGATCTTGCCTTCCAGAGCAGCGCCGCATATATCGTCGTTGCGTATAGGATTTTGCCGGATGCCTGCTTCGGGCATGAGTTGATAGGTGTGAATGAGAAGGGCATGGTCGATTCTGGTTGTTGACCCGGCGACGATCAGCTCTTTTCCTTGGTAGTTCACGCGGTCTCCGAGCTGGAGGACCTGTCCGCTGTCTACTTCATAGGTGAGAAAATCGTTTTCCGACATGCCTGCCGCGTAGCCGTTTTCTGTCGTTTCCATATAGGGCGACAGCCTTTTGCTGATGGTGTAGCTGTCGTCTGTCAGTTGGGCTGGAAAGAAAAGTTACAAAAAAACAAGTCAATCATGTCAGTAAATGCACATGATTGACCTGTCTACCAATACTAGAATAGTATTCTTTTGTTTTAAAATCCTCGTTTTCACGTAGTCACTGCCGCTTTTGAATCATGGATCAGCGGTTTTCCCCATCTTAGGAATAATACTTTATATATCTTTCTTTTAAAGGAATTCTTTCGTCAGCAAGTAGCTCTACTTCCAGTAATCTTGTTTTATTCTCCAGCTGGGCGATGAATAATGCATAAAAGTCACCAGAGGTCGGATAAGTAAATAATCCATATCCCCTTTGTGACAGTATCCTATTTGCTTCCCTTATCTTTTCAGGTACATATTCATACTCAAAATTCCCGAGCTCTTCAAGTTCTTCTTGTGAAGCTAATTCATTTTGAAGATTGAATTCATAATCCAAAATATAATTGACGATCTCTTGATACTGCTCACCTTTATAGTCGAGAAATAAAAATTTCTTTGTGGACAGTCCATATTTTAATAAGCTTTCGTGTAAATCCAGCTCTTCATGATCCCTAATAAATTCTTCTAAATCTTTGCTATCTGGGAATATCAGCTGTGCTATACCTTGACCATACATATTGACGTCCCCCGTATATTATTTATCGAAACAATACTCCATGTTTGTTCGGGATATATTCTGGGTAATTTTTACGATAAAAATTATCTATCTGGAGCAACAAAGGGTCCCATTCAGGGTATGGTTCAGGGTCTCCAAACACCATCTTTGCTTCTGGGGTATTCATCAATAGTTCTTCAAATTGTTTTGGAGCATACAAATCCATTTGTTTCCTCACATAAAGCAAGAACAAAATTTCAAAAGGATAGAATCCGTATCTGAAGTCACCAAATTCACCTAGTTGTCCTATTTCTGAGGCTAATTGTGAATGATACAACACCATTTTCCCGACCAAATTTTCGATTTCTTCCGAACTAGGTGTTGACCATTTTTCCAACACTTCACTATAAACATCTAGATCTTCAGATATTAAACCGCATTGTAGCCCAGCTTTCTTATACTTTTCTTTAACAGTTAAATGTAATTTTTGATTTGTTCCCATAATTGTTTTATTTCTATATTTCAAGTATAACTCAAGTAAAAACCAAGTATGCTTGTTGTCATCATTAACCTCCATTAAAGGCCCACCGAAATGATCAACAATAAAATCAAATAATATATTTTCTTCTTTCTCCCACCCAAACATCGTGAAATGAATTAAAGATGTTAAAACTCCCTTAAAAGAGTATTCTACTATCATTTGAGGATACCGGATTTTATAAAGATCTTGCCCCATGCACTGATAAAATACTACCATTTGCATGTTTTTTAATCCTTCCACTTGACTTCCGCCATTAGCCAGCACATCGTTTTTCCATTTTGACAAGTGATATGAATAAATTGAGGCTAAATTTATTAGTAAAATATGATCCTTTTCTATGGTATTGTATTCCACTGTATCAGTGATTTCACTCTTGCTATCATCATATTCCTCTTTTATATCTTCATATCGGATACCCTCTGTAAAATTTTCCTTGTATCTTTTATACGCCATTTCTAATTTTTTTGGGTTGAGCATTTTAATTCTCCTTAAGGTTACTCGATTTCTTTACTCCAATCTTTTACTTTTAATTCATCTACTCCGAATCCAGTTTTGGTTATCTTAATATCTGTTTCTACTCTAATAAAATCATATTGAAGTCCTGGATTTTCTTTTTTTAATTTTTTAAATTTCCGCGCAAAATCTGCATACCTTGCATCACCACTATCAATTATATTTTGGAAATATTTTTCTCCGCCCAATTTTTGTTTATCGGAATAACTAAAGCTAGCTGAATCTGATGCTTTCGATTCAATCATTGTTAACTTAGGTGGCGGCCCTTTTGATAAAAATGCCGCGTCTATACCGTTCCTAAGTATTTGGAAGTACTTAAGGTACAGACGACTTATTGGCAAATCCCCCGGCTTAAACGCTACTACGTTTATCTACCCAATCCACCAAAGTGTCGATTAGAACTGTTTATCTTTTGTGAAAGGACAAAATTGACATGAACAAAAAAGCTTACTCCTCCTGGTATGGCAAGTTGGAATAAGCCTTTGAAAGTTTATAAACGTGTTTTTCATGTTTTTTAGTGTTTGGTTTGTCGGTTTTGTACGATCTTGTTGTTAGGCTTGTAAGCCATTTATACTCAAAATTTTTGACAGACTGGGAGACCCAAGCCTTCTAAGTTGAGCCATTAAAGAGATTTACTTTTTATCTCCTCAAACCATTCATCAGCAAAGTCATCAGCCGTTTTTATATCATCATTTGTGTGCACTAAATCATACTTGTATTCAGCTTGAAACTTGCCACTCGTAGCATCATATATTAATTTCATCTCAGTTGGCATGTCTTTTTCAAATTCTTTGCACAATTCTTCGATTTTTTCGATATTATCATTGATAATATTTAATACCATAAACTGTCTTTCTGTAGAAACATCATAACTTTCGTCCCCATCCTCCAATACAACATTCAACTTATGACACTCTACATATTTATTATTCATTAAATAAAAGAAACTACTCGATATCATATCTTCTTCACATGAAGCATAAACATATACTTTATTGGCCCTATCTCCGACATATTCCATACATATAGATATCATATCTGCTTGCAATTCACTAAACCTTTCTTCAAATCCTTTCATAACTACATTCCTCTCCTTTTAAAAATTTTTGAATTTTGCACTACCTGCTTTACCATCAATAGTGTACTTAACAATAAATTTGTCCGGACGCATATTATTACCAGAGTAAACTATCTCAACATCAACTGTTACTTTTTTGGGAGGTTCTTCTTTCAAAGCTGCAGCTCATTTATTTTCGATTTTCTTATATTTCTTCTGATTAACATCTGATAATTGTGAAACCAAATTGTCAATTTTAGGTGAGCCTCCAAATCTATCACCTGCCAAATGTCCTACTTCGTCTTTCCCTTTTATTTTACCCGGTGTATTTTTGCTGTGTGACACTCTTTCTGTTCTCTTTGTTAATTGTAAATTATCCTCCTGGGTTAATAATTGTCTGTGATGGTCAGGGATCGCACATCCTAGAAGACTTGGGTTAGCTAGTCATTTAGGCATTCTGTTTGATATCCAACGATTGGATGCGGGAAAACTAGGTTAGTATAGGGAAGTTCAAAGAACCTGAATCAAAAAGAGGGTCTTTCTCGCCATTAGTTGATAATGGTGGAGATCATTGGGAGTGTACTAAGAACCCAAGAGAACATTAAACCTATCTTCGTATCAGCTGGTCATCGCATTTCCTTAACTACAGCTTGCAAGTGGATATTAAAACTCATACCAAAATATCGATTGCCAGAGACAACTCGGCTATCGGATCAACTTGTTAATAAAGCATTAGCAAACATCCCCGATAATCCTAATTAAAAATAAGAAAAACAAGGGCGGATTTTTGCCCTTGTCTCCCGCTATAAATACTATGACTAAAGAATCTTCTTTAGAGTTGCTAGCTAACTCAAAGATTTTCATATTTGGAATAGTATTCTCTAAACTTCAATAAAATTTTATAGTTGGAATCTGGGGATTCAGGGTCAAGCTTGCGTTTTTCAATTAACTCACTATTCTCACTCCATTCAGTATAGTCTAGTTCAACTCCCCATTCATAATGCCCGATTGATCTTATTGAATCATTTGAATGCCAGTAAGTCCTACGTCCGTGAACTTTCCCTCTTCTTAGTTCATATTCTGTTTGAATTTTTCCATTAGGAAACCGTTCTCTTCGAAACCCATGTGGAAATCCGTCTTTATAGTGAGTCTCCCTTTTGGCCACTCCGTTAGGATATTTAACATATCCAATACCTGTAAAAGGCTGATCACAATAAGTTGTGTCAACGTTCAATAGTCTATACCCATACGGAATTCCTCCACCAGCGTATTGATTCTTTCTAGCTGTGGAAATTCGTCCGTTTTTCGTGCGTTCATTGATCGTGGCACGTTCAAACTCAGCAAAACCGCCAAGCATTTGTAAAAATATTTTCCCTTGCGGAGTCGAGGTATCCATTCGCTCCGTCACACTAATGAACGCCATACCGTTTGGCTCCAGTTCTTCTTCGATCAAGTCCAGCAGATGATTCAATTGACGATGGATACGGTCTGATTTCGTCACGACAATTCCGCCAACCTCATGTTCGGGCTGCTGAATGTAATGCAACATCTCTTGATAACCATCTCGTTCTATTGTGCTGCCGCTAACTCCTTCGTCCTTAAAGATCGCTGCCAGTTGCCAGCCCTGACTCACGCAAAACGCTTCAATCTGCCTTACCTGTTCACTAATGGATGTGTTCTCCATTTGACTGTCCGAGGAGATACGCACATAGCCTACCCATTTCTTGACCTTCGTTTCCTTCATGTAAATGCCTCCTGTTTTTTGTAACACCATACGACCTTACGGAAGGCATTTACAACCCTCTTTATCTTTTTTGCCGCTCGTTAACCGTGATCGTGGTAAGACATCTTTACATTCATTTTTAGATGCCACGCCTTCTGCGGTAGTAAAAAGGAGCGAAACAAAGCGTGTGCTCTGTCTGCTCCTATCTTCATCCTTGAAACTTGCTTCTAGCTTGTTGTAGTATCTCGACCAACTGGTCTAACGAGCCATCGCTTTTCTGCTTCTGCATATCCCTGAGCTTGCCGTTCTCCCGAATCAGTGTCGCGACATTCATCTGCACTTTGGTGATGGCGTCTTCAATCGCTCTGATTTCAGCAGGGTCAGGCTTATCCTTTTGTTCCTCCTGCTGAATACGTATAAGCATACGCCTAATGCGTAATTCTGAAAGCCGATACTCGCTATCCACCTGTACATTCGGGTCGATTGAAACCTGATGGTACAACTCTTGTTCTTCCTCCGTTAGCGTATCTAGCCAGATCGTTTCGTACAGTCCGTGCTTCAAGGCGTTTTTGTTGCCTTTCAGGCTCTCGCTATGTTTCGCCCTGTCCTTCGGACCCGTGGATTTTCCACCATGCAACTTGCAACGTCCATTCTTTAGAGCCGTTTTTTTACAAGCTTCACCGCTTTTCGTCTTGGCTCCACATCGTTTCTGTTCCATTTTTATATCCCTAACCTCACTTCATGGGGTATCGTTTCCCCTACCGGGGGGAGGTCATCTTGCCTCCAAGCTGTTTATCTATCTGTTTCAATACATGTTCACTATTCTTAATCATCATCTTCAAGGAATGACTACTTTAATGCTTTCCTCCTACTCTCTACCCTCTGTTTCTTATGCAACTGAAATGCCTCAAGCTGTTCTGTTTGAGCGATGAACGTAAAACAGTCAAAGTACATATGTGTTAGTTCTGCTTTCGTTTCGATCTCGTGGTGTAACAGTTCCCATAAGAATTCTTCATGTTTCGTCATTGTGCTATTTCCTCCTATGACTTTCGTATTTGGTTGCTCTCGTGGTTTCGTGTCTGTTGTGGTAAAATGTCCTTGGTCGTACATTTGAATGGGTGCGTTACCTACGAGCGTTTGGCTGCATGTGTTATTCCTTGGATTGCTGTACCTTTCGTTCCCAGTATCTGCGCTCGTACTCCTTCGCTTTCAGACGATTCTCCGGCTTCTGTCTCCATTTGCGCCGATACTCACGTTCGTATTGTCTTCTATATTCTCGGCGTACTTACAATGATCTTAGGGGCTTAGTTGTTCCATACGTCTATTCCTCCATCACCAATTCAATAATGTCCTCGTCATCTACAATTTCAATGATTCCTTCCTCGTTTGCCGACTCAATAATCTCCTCTAGTGGTTCAAATCCTTTTATCAACTTCCTACTCAATTCTGTTCCCCTCCAATTCTTCCAGTTTTGTTCGTTGGGATTCCAATAGCTGTTCCGTTTCCTGTATTTGTTCCTTTGCTCGTTGTACCATTAACACAGTTCTCGTTCCGTTTTTTCCAGTTCTATCTGTTGACGGACTAATACGTTTGCGTTGTGCTGTACAGTATCCCTTAATCCAGATGCTTCTCGTTCCAAGCTATCTATACGGCGCAGGATTTCCAGTCTTGGGTGTCCGTCCTTCTGATCTGCTAGATGATTATAATAATCAGCCTGTTCCAGTAGCTTGCTTATTTCTGTTGCTACTTGAGGGTCGGTACTACTAGATCGTCTTAACTCGTCCGCCTGTTGCCGTAACGCTCGTGCTTTCTGACAGTAGCACCTCACTTGCTCCACTATCGTTTCATATTCTGCTTGTGCCTGAGCAATTAAACCCAATGCATCCTCTACTACCTGTTCATGTTTTGCCATTTTCCTTTTCCTCCTTTGATTTTGAGCATACAAAAAAAGCTCATTCCTACTCATAAAATAAGTTGGAAAGAGCTTTGAAAGTTTATCAAGTGTTTGAATTGTTTTGTGTTTGGTTTGTTGGTTGTATTGTACGATCCCCTTGTTGGAGTTGTAAATCTAGTTTACACAAAACTTTTGACAGACCCAGCTAATCATTGTTTTTCTTTCTCAAATGCTCATAAACCAGCTTAAATTGACCGTTTTCAATAACATATCTTCTCGATGAGACCTTTGCATCAATTTCATCCATATATAATAGAGAGATATACGAAAGGTTTTTACAAAGAAAGTACATCATCTTTTCAGGTTCGAGTATCCGATTTAGTTCAAGCAATAACGGGAATTCTTTAAATTCTTCTTCCTGCCAGTCATCGTCAATATAATTATAAACTAGCCTAATACTCTCCGTTTCAGATAAATGAGCAACATTATATTCTCCCCAGTAACTACTTTCGTGCTCTTCAAAGCATATGTTTAAGAGATTTTGTAAGTCTTTACTCACAAGTTCCATATCATCAACACTTATACCAAACTTTAAGTACCTATTTATCATGGTGTCACCATTAAACTTGGTCGTTTAAGAGCTTGTTCTACACTCTCATAGAGCATAAAACTTACAGGACGACCAGCTTCCTTCGATTTCTTTTCTATAATTTCCAACAATCCAAGCCTATCAAGCTGCTTTTCATCGAGCGGCCCTATTCTATTTGGGTCAGTTTTCATTTTAAACCCACCACCTCTTCCAACCTCTAACGCTTCCAAAAATAGATCATCATTAACTAAAGCGATATCAAAATCACTTTTTCTGCCTTGGTCAAATGGTAATCCTTTTTTGTGACTCACTCCCGTCACGGAACTTCCTTGGAATAAAATTTGTGTTCCTTCTGGTAGCTCTTCTTTCAAAGACTTTACAAAGTCATTATATTGCTTAACGTTAGAAAAACCAAAAGGAAGTGGATTCCCAAATTCATCATAAACTCGATTTGGAGGTTTTCCCGTCCCCTCAGGCGGCTTCTCCGGCGGCTTTTGATTCGGCTTCTGCCCATTCGGTCCCCCATATGTTTCACGCCACTTCAGTTGGTTCTCCGTAGGGGCAAGCTCTACCACATCTTTTTTATTCGAGAATTTTATTGGAAACCCTTCCGCCGATTGTAACTGAGGGCCCAAACTATCTGCTAAATTCTGCAAGCCTTCTTGCATATCATCGCGCAGCTTCCTAGCCTTTTGCTTGAGCTGTTCTTTCATCTGTGTTGCCTTGGCTATGACAGCATCTTTTGCGGCCATGACGCTAGCGTACAACTGCTCCTTGATTCGCTGGACGGCTTGCATCACATCCATCTCGTCTAGTGTTTTGCGGGCAGCCGTCCAGACCTTCCCTACGGTACTTTCGACGGCATTTGCTACCGTCTTCACTACATCCGCCGCTGAGTCTGCTACCTCGAGCACTCTCTGTCCCACTTTCGTTCCCTTTAGTGCTTTATGCGCCTTTGCTCCCAGCTTAGCTCCGGTTGCCGCCCAGCCTGCAAAAGGGATACACGCCGCTAGAGATAGCGCTGCTCCTGCATAGTCTCCTCGTGCGAGCGAGATTCCTGCATTCGCTAAGTCCGCTATTTCTCCCAGACCCGGAATGAGTCCCACAACATCCAGCGCTAACTGTACACCATCCAGAAATCCACCCCAGCCAGACTCTTCCTCTTCCTGCTGCTCCTCTTCCTCCTCTTCCTCCTCCTGCGGCAAATCCTCCACAACCACAGGCGCCTTCGTCAGCCCGACCATCTCAATCTTCGGCGCTTGAAGATCCACTTCCCCGTCCAAAATCATGCTGCTGGTGCTGCACATGAGGTAGATCGCTTCTTTGGCCCTGATCTCAACCTTGGTGTCTGACGTAATCTCCATATCCTTTTCCGAGGAAAAAACAATGGGATGCATGCTGTGAATCTCGATGCCGTCCTCTTCATGTAGCTTGATAAAAATATTGCCTTCCTTGCTCTCCTTAGCTGTAAGAACGAGCTCCTTACCGCCCATCATCAACTCTTTGCCAAAGTTGGTTCCCCAGTACTTGATGCCGGGATTGCCCGTTTTCGCCGTGCTGCCCCCGCCTTTTCGCACGGAGCTGACTGCCATGGCGCCTTCTTCATCTGGTGTGGAGAGGTACAGCTTGACGGAGTCGCCCATTTGCGGCATGCAGTGAAAACCGCTATTGCCCTCTGCTGAATAGACCGTAGCATACGGGAACCAGCTCGCCTCTGCCTTGGGCTGCTTCGGATCGATGTCGAGGTGGATTTTGACGGTGTCCTTCTGGATGTCGATGATCTTGCCTTCCAGGGCAGCGCCGCATATGTCATCGTTGCGGATAGGGTTTTGACGGATGCCTGCTTCGGGCATGAGCTGATAGGTGTGAATGAGAAGGGCATGATCGATTCTCGTGGTAGACCCGGCGACTACCAGCTCTTTGCCCTGGTAGTTCGCGCGATCTCCGAGCTGGAGGACCTGTCCGCTTTCTACTTCATAGGTGAGAAAATCGTTTTCCGACATACCTGCCGCATAGCCGTTTTCTGTCGTTTCCATATAGGGAGAAAGCCTTTTGCTAATGGTGTAGCTGGCGTCTGTCAGTTGGGCCGTGCGTCCCTCGGGCAAGCCGAACCAGAACTTTGGCGTATCCGCGACTGCCTCGGCGACGAGAATAGAGCCGAAGCGGGAGGCCAGTCGCTTTAAAAACTCCCAATCTGTCTCCTGATACTGGATGGCAATGGTCCCAAGCGGCGCTCCGTTCGAAGCATGATCCAAATAATCCGAGCCGGGATAGTCCTTCGTGATTTCATCCAGCAGACTGGCATAGGTCATTTGTTTATGCTGAAAAGAGCGCATCTTGCGCTGTCCATCCATTCGCTGTGTATGCGAGACCGCTTCGAGCTCCAAATGGTACACGCCGTGAACAAAATTGACACTGACGGAATCCACGAGGCCTTTGAACAGTGTCTTCGTAAGCGAACCGTTTTCCACCAAATTCAGCGCGACTGTATCCTCGCTCGTCGCCATCTCAATGTAACGGTCACTTTTTTCCTCCGGGATGATTCCGGTGACGAACAATCTGGCATGCTCATTGACTTTCTTCACGATTCTGACATCTTGCAGGCTTTGGATTTCAAAGGGTGAGACCAACTGGATATTCTCGTATCCAGCCAGCTTCTCTGTCGTATTCATACAATCCCCCTCACGATTGCTCCTGTCCGTCGTCTTCGATGCGAATGCAGCCTCCATATATGCACATGTTCGTGCTGGTGTTTAACAGGGCGGGATGGTTTTCCACGAGTACATCTGCCTTGCCTTCTATCCAGGGCATCGTAACCATGGGAATGCATGGCATCGGCTTGAGTACACCGTTGTTAGCAGCAGTTGCAGCTGCAACTGTTGGATTTTTCTCGTATTTGCATTTGCCGAACGGCATGATGTTCACTTGGGGCATATAGTCATTCACGTTCATCTGTGCATGATTGCGAATGTACACGCCATGACTAAACGGCGTTTTCAGCTTGTTCTTCTGGCTCCCGTAGTCGCACGAGAGAATCGCGCCTGCCACGACGTAGCTTTTCTTCGGAGCGGACGACGGTACAACATCGACATCTTCAATCATGGGCATGACTCATTCTCCCCCCTGCTTGCTCTGCTTTTTTCAAGCGGATACCGAAAAAGTCCCTGCGCAGCAAAGCTTCCGCCAGTCGCAAATCGATGATGATATACGGTTCACGAATCCCTTCGATTTGAAAAATCGTATGGCGCCCAACCTTTTCAGGATCGAGAACCAGCCTTTTGAGTGAGCCGTCCCTGTGAAACTCGCTTTGCTCGGACAGGCAGTTCACACGCGGCAGGATCATCAGCCAGTACAAGTCCTGCTTGATCCGCTCCCTGTCTACCAGTACGACAGATTTGACGAACAGCTTCGGCGCGAACTTGTGGATGATTGTCTTTAAGCGGTTGGAATAGAGCGGGATCGGTCTGTCGAGAAAATCCAGATAGTCATTTTCTTTCTTTTGCTTGATGTCAAACTGGATGACGGCCTCGTCTAGCTCCTCCTGATATTCTGTGGTGAGCCACTCCTGCCGGATGACGTCAAAAACGTTGGTTGGCTCTACCGCACTCGCGATACGCTCGTCCTGTGACAAGATGAAATAATTCATGCCTTACTCCCCTCTCGCCAAATGACATGTCGCTCCTGAAGCTCATCCAAAAGAACCGTCTCTCTGATATCCTCCGGGAATATGGCTCTCTCCAGAAGCGCTCTGCTAAAATTCGCTCCCGTCAAAATCGCATCCGTAAAATCCGCGCCCCGCAGGTCGGCTCCGGTAAAATCAGTCAAGGTCAAGTCCGCCCCGACGAAAGAGAGGCCATCAAAACCGGGCATCTCCCACCCATCTGGTTCGAGCAGACCTTTTGGACCGGATGCTTCGCGAAAGCTCGCTCCTCGTAGATTCGCTCCTGTAAAATCCGATCCATGTATGAGACTGTCACCGAAATCAACCGCTCGAAGCTGTGCACGATGCCATCTCGTCCCCACCAGAACACTTTCCCGAAGAGTTGCATTCGTGAATCGACTGTCCGAAAAGTCCGAATAGCGCAGGTCCAACCCGTCGAATTTCCCTTCTGCCAAATCGAGGCCAGCAAAAACCTTGTAGCCGTATTCCAGCTCTTGCTTTTCTTCCAGCCAAGCACGGATCATCTCGGAATCTTTATGGCGAGTGTCCAGACAGTACACGATCTCGCTATGATCCAAATATTCACCGACACGCACCTCCAGCGCCGGCTCCTTGTCCACCTGTTGAAAGACTTCCAGCTGAGCAGCCTGCACCATGGCATAACGGATCAGGTGAACGACATATTGATGAAACTTCTCTGCCTCCACGAGCTTGATCCGTTCGATATCGGGAAGTCTTACGTGTCCGGCATACGCTCTGGCAGCCTCACTCCATTCGTCTGCGAGCCGATCCAAAAAGCGGAATGCCCAGCTCGCATCATAGCTGGTTTGACACTCCACCGGATCGAAAAACCAACTGCTGTCCGTAGCTTCCAGCAAATAATGACTGCTTCCAAGAAGAAGCTCCGTCCGCAGCATGGAATAGGTCAAGTGCGCCAGCTTGCCTTTTTCCCCTCGCTCCTGCATGTCAACGACTCGTCGGCAAACCTCTTCAAATGAACGAAGAAATTCTTTTGCGAGCCTCTCTTTATTCGCCTGATAGTAAGCATCCAAGGCATGCAGGCTGGCGATGGTTCTCTTTGGCACCTCGTCCTCCTTGAAATGCTGCAAGGCTTCCTCTCTCTCCATGCCAATCCCCCCTTCTTCTCACCGTTTTTGCATACACCAAACACACGGTTACCCGCGTGGCAACCATGTGTGTCAATTGGTTTTGAGCTCCTGCCCGACGATGCTTGTATTTCCGTCCATCTTGATGTTGCTCTCTTTGCAGGTGAGACTGATCTCCTCTTTCGCCGAGATAATCACCTTCGTGGCAGAGTCCATCAGGATGTCCTTTTCGGAGACAACCTTGATATTTTTCTTGCTGAAAATCTGGATGCCGTCCGCATCGGTCATGCGAATGAGGATTTCCCCGTCCTTTGCGCTAAGTAATACCTCCGACGGGCTGAACATCAGTTCTTTTCCGTTGGCCGTGCGGAAATATTTGATATCGGGATTCCCGAGCTTGTTCGTTTCGCCCTCGTCTGAATTTTTCCGGACAGAGCTGATCGCAATCCCGTCACTTTCCTTGTTGCTCGGAAAATAGACGCGAACGTAGTCATCGAGCTCCGGCATGCAATACCAACCGCTGTTTCCTTCGGCTGTATAAACCGAGGAATACGGGAACCAGTGCGCTTCGCTCTTGCTCTGGCTCTCATCGATATCGAGGTGGATTTTGACGTTGTCTTTGGAGACCTCAATGACTTTCCCCTGCACCGATGCCCCTACGATGAGCGAATTGTGGAGCGGCTTTTGGCTCATTCCTTTTTTGGACGCGAGCAAATACTTGTGCTTGAGCAAGCCTTTCTTCATCTCGGTATGGGCCTCATACACATATAGGCTCTTCCCTTTAAAATCCACACCGTTGCCCAAATCGAGCACGCGATCCGTCTCTACCTCGTAAAAGATGTAGTCATTTTCATCCACGCCCTTGACCCCGTTTTCCGAGGAATGGCGGAATTCATTCAAATTTTTGCGCACCCGATAGTGAAAATCGTCCAGCTTGCCTTTCGATGCACCCTCTGGCACACCGAAGCTGAACTTCGGCTTTTCAAAAACGGATGCTGGCATCAGTCCGGTCTGAAAACGCGAAGCAAGTCGCTTCAGAAATTGCCAATCCGTCTCCTGATACTGCATGGTAAAGGAGCCCAGCTTCCCACCATTGGAGGCCATGTCCATAATGTCCATGCCTGGGTATTCTCCTGCGATTGTTTTCAAAAGGGCACCGTAGGTCATGGCTTTGTTTTGAAACGAACGGCTCTTGCGCTTCACGTCGAGATTGTACGTAGGCGAGACAGCTTCGACGTACAAATAATACACGTCTCGTACGGCTTTGATGCCTATCTCCAGAACGATCCCCGCAAAAAGCGGCGTGGCGTTGCCGTCGTTATCCACCTGGCTGATTTCGATCGGGGTCTGTGCTTCTGTCATTTCTACATAGCTGTCCTTCAATTCTTCTGGTACGATCCCCGTAAATATCAGGCGGGCATGCTCATTGATCTTTTTCGTAATCGTCAGTTCTACCAGATGCGTCAATTGATAAGGAGAGATTTGCAAATTGTTGTAGGCAATGACAGGAAGACTCACTTTTCCCCTTCTCCCTTCCCATTTTCATCTGAATTGGCGGATACGAGCGACAAGGAATCCATGATTCCCCAGCCTACTGGCTTCCAATCTGACAGCTCCTGCTCCGTGCAATTGAACGTGCAGAGAAGAGCGCGTCCCTGTAGGGAGACAAAGCTGATCAGGTTGTAAATGTCTGTATCCAATGCTGGTGCAACAAACTCGAAAAATCCGACGCTGGTCCCGGTAATCTCACGTATTCCTTCCTCCTGCCAACGAGCGAGCGGCTGTGTTCTCCGCAAAACCTGCTTCATGACATCCATGAAGGCTTTTAGCTGCGCAGGAGAATCCGCCAGCTTGCTCTCGGTATAGGTAAAAGCCAGGTTAATTGAAGCTGTTTCGTTCGTAAAAATCAGGGACGGCCTACGTTCCGATGGATACTTCAGAGCTGCTACTTCTGGACTCATGATGGAAAATGTCTTCGGGAGCCGAATCTGTACGAGATCGTCGAGGACGCGCTTGTCCTCCATGGGAATTCTCTCTTCACCGACTGTAATAAATGATTTGTTCACCACATCCAGTCGGTTTCTGCCCTTGGGACCAAAACGTATTGCTGCTGGCTGTGCATCCTCACCGGAAAGCTCATTTAACATACCGATAATGCTTTCATCCATACGCGCCATTTCCATTCACCATCCTCTCGTTAATCAACAATAACCCGCTGACGCCCCCCTGTTTTCCACTCCGTTTTTGAAGATTTTCCGCCACTCTTGGCGTCATCCAATATACGTGCGAGGTATTTGAGAATCTGTAGGTTCGTGTACTCGCGGTAACCCGTCCCCAGTCTGTTGCCTATATAATGAAGAATAAGTGTCCGCTCTACTCTGTCCGCATTCAAGCACTGCATGGCAAAGGCGAGATCATACGGGTGATTGGTGATAGTTTTGAGTATTTCATTCGCAAAATACCGCAGGATGTTGGGAGCAAGCGTTGGCTCGTTTCTCCCGGCATGTTCGACATGCACGATATTCCACGTGTTGAATTCAGTCGCCATATCGGCTAAGTCCTGATAATCCCCCCGTAGCCTAGCTCCTTGCTTGAGCTTGAAGCGCCCCAACTCCCTTTCATCCTGACGTGACTCTATCTCCTGATCGAGAACATACGACGTCTCGTAAACGTAATAGTCTGTCAGCGAAGTCTCCTCTTGAAAGCGAATCTTGAGCACCGTCTCCATACCTGTAGCCTCATAAGGGACACGCTCTTCGCGTTCAAACAAGTAAATCCGTCCTTGATGCTTGACGATCCCTCTACCGACAGTGAGGTGCCCTTCGCCAATCGTTACATCCATCCCGGAAATAATGCCGTCTGTATAATCTTGAAAGTATAAATCGACAAAATGTCGCGGGTAATCACGCAGATTCTCAAGCATCTCCCGCTTGAGAATTCGACCTTTATGAAAATTGGGATAGAGATGGGAAAACACCGCTGTTCCCCCTTCCTGTTCATTTAAGCTGCCTGGTTATTTGCTCATTTCATCCCGTCAAAGAAATCCAGCTCGGACAAGTCACTCTCAAAAGCAAAGAAAACCTTTTTCCCCAAAGCAAGCTGTTCATTCAGACGAGCTACTGGCACGACATGGAATCCCCACTCGCTGCCGCTCGCAAAAACGAAGTATTTCGACTCGCCATTTTGAATCGAGTCAGTCTCATCCTGCGGGATATGCGTTCCGTACTTACTCGCGATGTCCTCATACAACACGTTTTTGTATTGAGCAGGCTCGTCCATGTACAAGTACCGCTGGCGCAGCTGGCCGTCATTTTCCTTGAGATAAAACTCAACCTCGCTCACGCCGTAGGGACGCGAGATAGAGCCATGCACGAGACTCAGCTTTTCCTGACTGTGAATGAGCACTCTCTCTTGCTTGTTATGCGTGAAGGCGGTCACAGAATACGGGACGATCGGTGCATGATTCGTAATTTGCGCTTCGATGAATCCGGCCTTTTTGGCACTTTGATAGCGCAGTGCTCCACGTAAGCAAGACAGCTTCAGGTCTGGTACCTTGCCCGCATCCTCTGACTTTTGCCGGAACTCGATACTGCGTCCAGGGACGAACTCTTTAAGTGCTTCACGGAAAACATCAATACGGCACGACTGCCCAGTCAGCTTGATGATCGAGAAGTCAGCCAGCCTTCCCTGTTGATAAAAGTCGTCCAAGAAGACGCGCAAAATCTCGTAAATATCGGCCTTGATCAGGTGATTGATCTCTTTGGCATTGAAAACGACATCAGGAAAATCAAACACATCCCGGAAGCGACCATCCTCCCGTATCGACAACACCCATCGCTCGACTGCCGTCAGCTTTAGATCCGGCTCCTGACGATTTTCTGTATCGGATGTGAAGCGATTGCGCAGAATGCCGGTCTGACGGAAAAACTCTTTTTTCATATGGTCAGCGAGGTCCCACAAAAAATGAAAATTGTTGCGAACACGCTGATACTCATCCCGGCTCTTGTTCTCGTACTCCTTGTAGCGAGTCGGCAAAATGACCTCGGCTTCCCGATATCTTGCCTCGAAGCGTTCATAGATGGAGTCGACGCCGTATTCATCCACGTACCGGAATATTTCCGATCCAGGGATGTCGATGATTTGGTCGATGTCGGTCATTTGCCGTCCTTTTCCGTAATAGTCCGCGAAGACGATTTTCATAAATTGCATGATGCGATACGTAATGTTGTTGCCGCCAAAATTGGTGTCGCCGTTTTCATAGGTCGTATCGATATCGATGCGATAGGAGATATGTCCGTCCTCAATCCGGAAATGGCAGGATGACAGATCCGTCGTGCCACCGCCGCAATCGATGACGAGCGCTTGATAGGTCTCCCCGTCCAGAAAGCTGTTTTTGTCAATTTGATCCGCAATCGTGTTAAACAGGACGGCCATACCTTCATCGAGGGCATGCTCTGATTCAATGCGATACTCCGGCAAAATCTCGGTGAACATCTCAAGAAACTGCGTTTTCAGCTTGACCGGACTTGTGATATGCAGATGACGAAAGCGGCATTTGAATTGATGCTCGGCCATTTTAATGACGTGAAGAAGGTACTGGCGCAGGATGTCGCTTCGTTTCACAGTGGCGGTATTTCCTTGGCTGTCCATGACCTCTTCGATCTTGTGATAGCTATTCACCCAGCGCTTGATGCCCTGAAACACGGTCGCATTCGTGCTGTATCCGTTCTTTTTCATGTGCAGCAGTGCTTCATAACCGATGTGAAAGCGAACATCATGTGGAGAGGAGCAATCCGCCACGCTGACAGCCGTCGGCAGCACCTCGATCCATTCCTCGTTTTTTTGCGTTGTATCGGGGAAAGAGACGTAATTGATCGCATTCAAGCGTATACGTCCATTCAACAAGTCGTTGCTGGAAGGGGAGCTGACATACTGATGGTCGAGAAAAGCACCCGCTGTCGTCGAGGAAGTACCAAAGTCAATCGCGAGAACGGCATCTGTTTCTTCCAATTCCCTGATCTCGAGGTCAGTCACCGGTACTTTGTAGTAGTGGAGATTGACAGGCGGCAACGGGTGGTCCTGATGATATGCCTTGTACAAATACTCCGAATCCTGCTTGCGGAAAAAGAGAAGGCTGTAGTTTTGATTGACCGTTTTTCTCAGTTGAGCATCTTGGCAAGCGTGCAGCGTAAAATGCCCGGCTCTCCTATCGTCCTTGTCTTTGCGCAGATGCAGAATACCGCATAGCTCCATATGGTCATTCACCAAAAGCACATTGGATTCGGACAAGCTTTGGGAGGATTCGACAAGATAGTTGTCCAGCCTGTCAATGGCAAGACCCATGTACAAGCACATCTTCGCTGGAATTTTGATCGCATCTACACCCGGCATCGGTGTGTTTAAATATTTGTGGAGTACGGCTTCGAGGCGTTCGACACCACCTGGAACAGCACGCTCAATCAGGAGGTTTTCTTCTGCACCGCGAAAACGCAGAATCGTGTGCAGCAGTCCCTCCCGATCGAGATTGTTCACGACAGAGCCGACCAGCTTTTCCTTGTAACAAATATTGCGGAGCTGAAAGGTCGTCATCTCCATCAGCTCGTCCCGTGTGTAGGTCGCTTCGCCTGGATGATTGCGTTGATTTCCATCCCCGCTGCCTTTTTGGAGATGAAGCTTATATGAATAGGTAGTCATCCCAACTCTCCTCTCTCCCGACCTTCGTTGGGGTCAATCGTTCTAAAACCTCTAGTACAGTGCAACACTGTCGATTTGCATCGTTTCCTCGACATCCAAAATGCCGAAATGATTTCGCCAATAAATCTCTGTATGGAACCGAACCGGCAGAAAAATATCCTTGATTAAAGCCAGCTTGGCTTGTGCGGTTTCACTCTCCGACTGCCCGACGTAAATCAGCAGCTCATCTTTTTCTTCGCAATTCGCGTAAATGGTAGAGTGAGAGAATATTTTTCGCATCGTATCCTTGAGCAGGTACACCGCTTCACCGGTCTCATACAAGCGCAAAATATTGCCCGCGATAATCTCTCGCTCCTCTTTGGTAAAAAGTCGAATATTTTCCTGTACCCGACTGCCGAACAGCCCCGCTTCCAAGTCGCGCAATACAAAGCGAATGTGGTATTCACGCTTGTTCATCCCTTGCGACAGATCGATCTCCGCCAGCAGATGGATGATGATATCAAACAAGGTATGCCGGAGCTCTGCATCGTCCGAGTAATTGACATCAAAAAGGTCACGGAAAATATCGTCGAAGCGATAGTACGGATTCACCTCTACCGTTTTGTCCACCGTTTTGGCGTTGATGGCCTCATGACTCAGCTCCATGTAGGGCGAGTACACTTTGGCCGCTTGGAACTGGATGTCTTTTTGGGCGATCCCGGCGCGTTTTGCACGAATAACCAAATCCCAGATGTAATTCAAGCCCATTCTCCTTCACACTTGTATTCCGGAAAATACATCTGAACCTCGGAGACAAGGAAGCTCATCATGTCTTGGAGAAGAAAGCTGTTCGCCCCGCGTCTCCGAAAGCCGAGAGCCATGATCTTCTTATCATTTTCTACACGGACATTATCGCTAATGAACGGATTCAAGCCGTATGTGGCGGGAGGCCGGTTGTTTTTGTCCCGGATCTCCACATTCACTAGCTCCAATTGTTCAGCGGCTTCAAAGGAATGGACGATTCGGATAATCTCTCCTTTGGCCCGTACGGTCATCGCCTGCTTTCGCGCATAGCTCCCAATGAAGCTGTTTTTGCGACGATTGGACACCAATTCGTACTCCAGTCTTCCGATGCGGGTCGTGACAGGCTGCGTAATTTTGCATACATTCCAAACACCCGACTTCTCTTGAGGCGAGACGATCGTCAGCTCTTCTGGTGACCGCTTGATGTAGCGAATCAGCTCTTCATCTCCATCCACCAAATACCCGTGCTCGCTGCCCGTCTTGCGTAACGACAGGACATGCTCGAAGTTCACCCGGTCCATGGCAGGTACGGGAAAGCCGATGTTTTTTAAAGCCAAGCGCTCGATGTTCCACAACGGGATGACATCCAGCTTTTTGTAAGGTTCCCACTCATCGAGGGGAATCGACATTTCCAGTATCTCTTCCTCTTCTGTAAACGTGCCCTCACAGGCAACCAGAATGACATCGAAAAACTTGCTCGCGTAAGGATGATTCACCGTTTTCCACGGCATCCCGTTCTTTTGAAACATGTTGTACAGCTTTTCTAGCTCATCCATATACATACGGCTTTGTTGGAGGCGCACCTCGATTGGATAATGATTGCCTGACGTGTTCAGACGACCCTTGAAGGTTCGCTTGCTCATCATCAGCGCCTGTATTTTGTCATATTCACACTCTAAAAAGATCGTCATCATGACCGCTTCTTCCTGGTTGCTGAGCTTGACCGCCAACTCTTTGCGATCACATACCTTCTTCTCCTCATCGCCAGGAATCATCGGGTATAAATACTCGTGGATCGGGTCAAAGTCATCGCGGTGGCAGAGGGTCACATAGATGTCATGCTTATCTTCCTTGTCCTCGATCTCGGAAAACACACGCTCCTCCAGCTTCTTCTGCATCTCCTCCTGATACTCGACCAGGTTGAGGAAGACACCGTTCATGATCTGCTTGAGCAATCTGCGCTGCTCCAGCTCCTCCATTTTGTTTAAACGATCCAGTACGATCTCTTTCATGGCGTTTTCGCTGCCTCCTCCTGTGTCGGGTTGGCTGTAGCTGGTGGATTAGCTTGCGGTGGCGGAACTGGCTGAGTCGCCGGAGCTGTCGCGGCTGGCGGAGCTGCTTGATTGGTCGGCACTACTGGGGGCACCGGAACTAGCTGGTACGTTGGAGCCACCGGATTGACTGGGACTGCCTGATTGATCGGAGCTGTCTGGTTCGTCGGTGCCGTCTGATTCACCGGAGCTGTTTGATTTACCGGTGCGGTCTGGTTTGCAGGAGCTGTCTGATTAACTGGTGCCCCTTGATTCACCTGAACTGCCGGAGGTTGACTCCCAGCACCCGTCCCTTGCACAGGAGGCTGACCTGCTGGCGCACCTGCCGAAGGCGGAGCAGCAGGAGGATTCAGCTTCTCCTCGGCCTTTGTCACCTTGCGTTCCATCGCCAAAACCTTCTCCAGCACACCTATCTCTTGATAAATTTCCTGCGCCATCGTATACGATTGGATCGCTCCCTCGAAGTCTTGCGCCGCATAGCTCTCGTCGCCTTGCTTCTCCAGCTTGTCGCCGTCGAGCGTCTTCTTTTCCTTGTCAATGCCGGTCTTTTTGGAAGCTACCTCGTCCAGCTTGGTGCGAAGCTCCTTTTCTCCTGTTACAAAAGACGTTTCCAACGCCAGCTTGCGCGCCTTTTGGTAATAGGCTTCTGCGCCTGCGTAATCCTGCGCCTCAAATAAGAGATCGCCTTCCTTTTTCCACTGCATGACGAGCACATACGATTGCGTCTTTTCTTTTTTCTCCAAAATCTCCGTTTGGTTAAAATCTTCGCGCCCTTTCATTTCCTTGAGCGCCTTGTCGTACTTCTCCAATGCTTTGGCGTACTGCTCATCTTTTACAGCCGTATCTCCATCCACGATCAACTGTGTAATGCGAATTTTTTTCACCAAGAGAGCGGCCTGAACTTTGTTTTTGACGATGTTTGCAGCATTTCGGGCCTCGCTGTACGCCTTGAGTGCCTTCGGATAATCACTTTCCGCAATGAAAGCGTCTCCGGCTGTTTCATGCTCGAACATCCCTGTCGCAGCATCCGCGATGCGCTCCGCTTCCTTCATCTTGAACAGCAGAGCGCCACCTCCAGCCAAGGCAAGCACGAGAAGGATGAGTGCCACCCGTTTAATAATCCGCCACTTTTTTTGCGGGTCTGTCTTGAAAATTTTATTCGCAAAAATAGCAGCGGCCGTGTAGTTTTGAACGACATGCTCCTGCTTGCTCAAAAGCACATCTTCCAACGTATCGATCCAGGCTTCCGGATCTTTCGCCTCTTGAAGCCCGTCCTGCATTTCGGCCGGGTTCACCTTCTCCCACAGGCCAGGGGTCGCAAGCAGAAAAACATCACCGTCATAGAGCGGAAACTTCTTGGAGATAAACGGGCGAAATTCATTGGGTGTCCCCAAATAGCTCAAGAGATTATGCCGCTCCTCGTGCAGATCAAGCGCGTCCTCTGCGATTTCCTCCCCATCCACCATCTGTTGGGCAAGACTCTGATCCTTGCTCTGCCATTGCAGTCGGCCATTGCGAAACTGATACAGCCGGGTGTTACCAGCGACCCCGTACCTCACTCTGGCATAGTCCGTTACGATTACCGTCAAGCTCGCTTTTAGTCTGACGCGATGGCTCTCGGCTTGCAGGACACGATGGGCCTCCTGCAAATAGCGGCGAATGCGATAACGCGAGATGGACGGCTTCTGCAAAAAGTAGCCCAGAACGCTTTTGGCCGCCAACTCTGCACTCTCTACTTCCTGATCGTTATCCAATCCGCGAGCGATTACCCAGCATGCGATATCATCCAGCTCGGCGTAGGCAAAGTAATCCTTGTTGCGAACGAAGCTGCCTGATTCGGATAGAAACCCGGTAATGAATTCACTGTTGTCCTTTCTCATTCGTACTACCCGCTCCCCCGTTACCAGCCTTTTTCCAGGATGAGAATGGTTGCGTTGTCCTGATTGGCTTTTTGCTTGCTTTCCACCGCTTCAATGATTTGGTCAGCCGCGTCATGGGCAGCGATATTTTGGAACAAAATCTGCTCGAGCTCCATCTCGGTTAACGTATCGTAGACGCCGTCACTACAGAGAATGACCTTGTCTCCCTTTTCAAGCGGAAATGGCTCACGACCAATTTCAATATTTTGAAAGTTGTCGTAGCCCAAGTAATTGATCAGCTGTTTTTTCTGCGGATGCTCCAGCGCCTCGTCCTTCGTAATCTCACCGGACAGAAAACGCGCCTCCAGCACCGACTCATAAATGTCTTTTTGATTGATCGGGATGAATTCCCCATTCCGGAAAACGGTAATGATACTGTCTCCAACTGCTCCCCAATACAGCTTGTCCTCTACAATTACGCCAGCGACCAACGTTGTTCCACCCCGACTTCCTCTCAGCGTCTGCAAAATCTCCGAATTCGCAAGAGAAGCAGCCCGGGAAAAGAAAAGGGACATATGCTTCGGGTTGTCCAGCTTTGTAAACTCGCGGATAAATGTAGTCACAGCAAGCGTCGAAGCAAGTCTACCGTTAGCCAGTCCACTGATACCATCAGCCAAGACCGCAATCGTCCCATGAGACGATGTTGCTGTAGAAAAGTAATCATCCTGTTCTTCTCGTCTGCCGATCGTCTGTCCATTTCCGATCTGGATGACGGGATTCTTTTCTTGCTGGATCAAAGCTGCACGCAGACGAAACAATAGAGTAATGGCAATGATTACGCCAAGGACGACCAGATACGGGATTGCGCCCTGTTGAAACATGCTCATCATTCCTTGCCTTTGTTGGAGTTGTCCCACTCGAAGTGAACACCGCATAGCGGGATGAAAATAAATGTACTCTTTCCGAGCTGGAGCACATCGTACGCAGTAAGCTCGACTGGTGTGTACACTGCTTCATTGTTATGATAAGCAAGCCCCGACGCATCACCCGGGAGCAAATAAAAGTTGCGTTTTTTCGGATCGTAGACTATCACCGCATGATTGCGGCGAGAGATCGTGTTGTCTCCGACGATTCGGATATGCATATCCTCTGCCCGACCGATGAAGTTCTTCTCTGCCATAATGCGGTAATCTTGACCTTGTTGCGGTCCCTCAATACATACCAGCCATCCGGTAACAGGCTCGATCCCTTCTGTTTCCCCCAGGTATGGCATCGTCTTATCGTCGTCCGCCACTCTCGCCAGTGCTTTGTTGTCAGGTTTTGCCCCAGGCTCAACGACCATACTGCAATAAGGGCAGGTGCTTCCGTGTTTTCTGGTGCTAAACATGTGACCATTCGCGCATCTTGTCAAACTCATTCTTCTGCTCCCCCGTTTCGTTCCGTGCAAGGACGATATGTATGTGTGTAAAAGCGCTGTTTACCCCGTTGTTATTTCAACAACAAGCGGGTATTGGCTATGTAAATGATGTCGCCAGTCTTCACTTTATGCGGCTGTTCAATCTCCAGTCTGCTCTTGTCACGTTTGTTCGGCTGCTTGATGCCAGTGCCGTTTTTGGAATGAATATCCTCGATGAACCAGTCCCCGGACGCTTGATTCAAAACCGCATGCTGCTTGCTGATCAAGGCAGCGTATTCCGCGTCCGCCAAGTCGATATCGACCTCGTTTTGCTCGGAGCTTTTGCCGATCAAAAGAGATGTCTCCCCTTGGATGAACCACTCCTTTACGCTCTCTCCCTCTTCATCCAGTAGAACCAATTTGGTGACGCCATCCGCTTTCTTTGGCTCCGGTTCGTCGGGGCTTCCGAATCTGACGATTATGACCCCGAACAAAAAGAGTCCGAAGGCAATTCCTGTAAAAATTTTCAGAGCGTTGCTGTCTGTATAACCAAAGACATAAATGAGTGCACTAATCACAAGAATGGAAATCAACAGCTCTATGAGCTTCACTCTGATGGACTTTTGGTACCCTTTTTTCTTCGCCACGTCTTAACCCCCAATCAACTACCTAAAATGCTCTTGTTCAAAAATTTGTCTTTTCAGCACCGAGAAAGTTACGTGAACCTGAAAGAAGGAGGAGCGCAGTGTAGGGGACCTACATGAGCACCGGACTTCAAAGGTGAACGTAAATTTTGATGCCGAATTAACTTCGAGAATGACTTCGTGATCAAAAGACGAATTTTTGAACTTCCTTTTAAGAAAAATGCTCCGCGCTTTGGGTGAATGGTGTATGTATGGACATCCATCCAAAGACAGGAGCAGGTTACTACTACCTCTATGTCATGAAAGAGCTGTCATCCAAGCCCGATTTTTCACTCTTATTTTTTCTTCATACGGAAAAACTGTTCAAACATATCCGTCGTATCCAGTGGATTTTTCTTGTCAGATTTCATGGTGTTTGGATTAATCTCGCCTGTCTTCGGATGAAAACCAAAAAATCGTTCAAAGGTGCTCCCAAAATCTTCGAAGTTCACACCTGGTGCAGACTGCGCTTGCTGCTTGCTTTGTCCTTGTTTTGTGCTGCTTGTATGACTGGTCTGTTGTTGCTTCTTCTGCTGAAAAGCTTCATAACGCGCGTTGTACGCCTCGCGCAAAGCCGGGTCCTGCAATGTCTGATAGGCCTCGGTAATTTCTTTAAAGATTCGCTCTGACTCCATGCTCCCGGCATTGACATCCGGATGATGCTGCTTTGCCAGTTGACGGTATGCTTTTTTGATGTCATTCATGGAAGCTTGTTTGGTTAGCCCCAGAATCCCGTAATAATTTTTCATGTGCGCACCCTCTGTCTGGCAATGATTTTCGTTATTTTGTAGAGCCGTACCTCGAACACGGCTTTCGAGGTACGGCTCTTCCTACCTTCCTTCTCTCAAAACCTAAACAGCGTAGCCGCCTTCGATTTTGGTGAATTCGGTTTTGTCTTTCTTTTGCTTGATGAAGATGCTGAATGTTCCTACACCCTCGGTATCGCCGAAGCTCTCGTTGTAATCTACTACGAATGCGTTCGGGAAGTAGATTTTGCGGATCACTTGATCAGCAGCGATTACTTCCAGTGTTACTTTGCGGTAGCAATCCGCTTTTTCTGCTGGTACCAAAGACCAGAGAGCCAGCTTCATGGTGTCATCCGCGCTGTCACCATCTGTTGCAGTGATGATTTTGCCAGTCAGTCTCAATGTTGCACCCACATCTGTGGAGCGCGCGTTGGAATCGTCTGGCGTGTCAGTGTCGTACTTTACTGTTTGAATGTTGTCCATGCCCAGCTCAATTGTTTCAGAACCTTCTACTTTGAGTCGAAAACCCATGAATAAAACCTCCTTGAAATGAAATCTTGCTCTCGAAATACCTGATTGGCTTCGAGGCTTATGTGTAAGGGTGCGTTTTGGGAAACACACCTCTAACCACCTGCGTAATGTGTCAAAAAGTTTCATAAACAGCTCTCCAGGGGATCAATGCTATGCTTTAACCGGAGTCGTTCCTTTGGTGATGGTGACCTCCAGGTTTTTCACATTGCCGTTGAACACCAGATCGATATGGCACAGATTGCTCTTGTCATCGATGATGTAGCTCATGTCATCGCCGTCGTGAATGATGGAGTTCACGAAGCCGCGTGTGCCCAGCCATTTGCTTTTTTGGCTGCTCGGATTGTTACTGAAGAACTTCACGATGTTGTCGTGTTTGAAATCACCCGTCTGGAAGCGGAGAATCCGCTCGATATAGGTGCTGACAAGTGTCTTGTAGATGGAATCAAAGCCGTCCTCTGCCATAGCGAGGCTGCGTGCCTTGTACACCGTAATGCGCTTGATATCTTTTCCTTGGATTTGTGCATTTTCCGAAGAGAAGACGAATCCAAAGTTTTTGCGGTTGATGGAATCTTTGATGTTGTTGGTGAAGCCGGAGATTTCTTTGGCCATTGTGGTAACGGCGCGCAATCCATTTTCACCTGCTTCGATGTCAAAGCGCACACCCGGATATTCGCGGCTAACCACTTTGAATGTTTCACGCAAGTACTCTGGACACTGGTACGCTGCCACAACACCAGCCGCTACATAGCTGGCACCGACATAAACACCCTCGATCCACAGCTTCAGGATGTCTTCTTTTTCCTGGGACAGCTTCACGCCGTCTTCGGTTTGCAGCATTCTGCTGTCGATGACAACTCCTGATTTATCTTTGGGAATAATCGTGAAGTTCGGAATGCACGGGATTGCGAATTCACTGAATTCCTTGCGCACCAGAATTCCGCACTTGTCGATGTATTTATCAATGCCCGCTGTCGCCATGCTGTTGAAGGTTGTTTCTTCACCTGTACTGAAGCTGAAGAACACTTGCACTTTGAAGTCCTTGACGACTTGGAGCAGCATGGTGAGCGATTCCATCGTATTGCCGTCCTGCTTGACGACTTTTTCGTTCCCACGGAAACGCTCGCGAGTCACTTGTGCTTTTCCGGCGGAATCCATATCAACAGATGGAACGATTCCGAACCAGATCGTATCTGTGAAGTCGTTTTTCGCATTGACCGTGTTCAGATAAGTCTCCAGACGTGGAATGTTGCTGGACTTCACGAGCATGTCGAGCTTCGTATTCGTGATCAGCATAGCTGGCTGCATGCCTTTGTTCTTGGTCACGTATTGATCGAAGAACATCTTCACGCCCAAAATTTTCTCAACCAACGGCTTCACCGTTTTTACGAAGTCGTCCTTGGCGTTTTTGTAAAACTCGAGATACGTATTGTAGTTTTGTACTTCTGTCTCAATGTTGACTTCGGTATGTACCGTCGGCAGCGGGCAGAAGGTGCGCACCACGAGATCTTTCACATAGGAGGATGGCGTCTCAGTGATCGACTCGTAATCCTCTTCGAAAACGTTCATCAGTCCGTTTCCGCTGTTTTCATCCAGAACCATCAGCTCGCGGCTGTCACTCTTCGGTGCCTCGATGATCTTCAGTTCTCCGTCTTCCCCAATCGTCAGCATCCCGATCTGAATCGCCTCGGATTGGTTCTCCTCTTGAGCGCCGCCCAAGAGCAGTCGTGTTTTGATATCTTCAATCGCCAGCGGCAGCATCGCCATGACGTTGTTGTAGTTTTTGCTGGCATCCTCGAACATCGTGTTCAGCTTGTCACCGAGATCGAGCTTCTTCGGATCGCCATCATCGAGCTTTTCGTAATGGCCGTACAAGTAGTGAATCTCTTTGCGCACCTGACGAATGTCATCCATCACTTTTTTCGGGGAAATCATATCGAGCAAATTCTCGAATTTGAAATCCACGTTGGTGATCCCTTGGCTGCGCTTCGTATCAATCAGGGTAAACAGCATTTTCAAGAAGTCGTTGCTCTGATCGATCTTGATCTCGGAAATCGCATCCTCTGCAATTCCGTCAGGCTTTTTCAAGGTGTACATCACTTTTTGATTCGCGGCATTGTAGAACGAATACACGCTCGGGGAGAACTTGTCCAAAAACTCATCGAAGCTGCGCACGAGAAGATGCTCGTTGATCTCCTTGATCTTGTCGTCGCTGAGACTGTCGATACCTTTTACATCTCCAACAATGGTGATCAGGTCCAATTTTTCCGGGTTGATCTCTTCGAACAGCATGGTTCGGTTGGTCTGGTTAATAATGTCCATAAATGGCCCCTTTCTGTTGTCTGCATAACCACTTAGTCCTACTTGATAGATGATGAGTCCTACTCCACGAACAAGAATACAAAACGTGACATTTATACCAAAAACAAACAAAAATCTTGCCTTTAAATTAAACTTTGCCCACATTATTTGTCAACATTCCGTGGATTGTGACGATTTTCCTATGCCGATGTGACCAATCTCAGTATTTTGACCCATTTTATTCCATGAATCTTCCTTTTCTTGGATTCCCGTTTTATGCTGAAGACACCGAGTCTCCTTTCCTAGGTCTTCGAAAAAACAGGGATAAGCCTCGCCTTGTCCGCGCTCTTACCAGGAAAGAAGCACAAGGACTGATAGATAATTCTCCCTAGTTGCCGCTGGGGAGAATTATGCATTCACTTCATATTTACATAAATGGGTGTAATTAACTTTTATATACATCGGCAATAGGAAACCGATCTTTTATACGAACAACCATTTATAGGTAAATTGTCCCATTTTAGTAAGTCATGAACTTTTTAAAATTTTTTTCAGAAAAAAGGTGAATGTATGTACAAAAATCGTCAGTCAACCCTCTCTCTGCCGCCACTTTTTCGAATGGTGGTCATCGGACTGCTCCTTCCCATGCTCTTCTTGTCCGCCCCTCTTACTGCCGGGGCAAATGGAACAGCAGATGCAGGAGTAGACGCGGTCTTTGTCATTGATACGAGTAATTCCATGAACAAAACAGACCCTGGCAAGACAGCCGCAGAGGTCATGAGTATGTTCATTGATATGAGCGAAGCCACGCGTACCCGCATTGGCTTTGTCGCTTATAATGATCGGATTGTACAAGCTCAATCTCTATGGAATATGGCCGAAGCAAGAAATCGGGAACAGCTCAAGCGAACCATTCAAGGGTTGCGTTACTCTGGGTATTCAGATTTGGGACTCGGTTTGCGCAGAGGGGCAGAGATGATTGAAAAAGCAAAGGACCCGGCTCGCAAGCCATTTTTGATCCTTCTGTCAGACGGGGGAACCGATTTGCGGCAAAATGCGGGTGGCAGGAGTTTGGCAGCATCCAACAAGGACGTGGAGACAGCTATCTCGAAGGCAAAAGCGCAAGGCTATCCGATTTATACGATTGGTCTCAATAGCGATGGCTCCGTCCAGAAGGATCAGCTAAAAAAAATCGCAGAGGCAACAGACGGAACTTCCTTTGTCACACAAAGTACGGATGATCTGCCCGAAATCTTCAATCAGATTTTTGCCAAGCATATTCAATCGCAGCTCGTATCGGTGGCGGCCATGACAGCTACCGGGGGCTTGCAGGAAGTAACCGTGACCATTCCTAACAGCAGCATGCAGGAAGCGAACATTATCCTATTGTCGAACAATCCGCTGCTGGAATCGCAAGTGTACTATCAATCGCAAAATGTGCATTTTATGAAGTCAAAAAAATATTCGCTGATGAAAATAGAAAAGCCGAAGAAGGGAAACTATCTCGTTAAATTTAGAGGCAAACCCGGGGATTTGGTGAAAATCAATTTACTGGGGAATTACAGCTTGACGGCTGGTGTAGAGGTAAAGCCTGAACCTGTTATCAAAGGGAATCCTGCCACGTTTACTACCTATCTCCACCATCTGGAGGGTGGCAAACGACTGGATGACACGGATGTGTACGCATCCATGCAAGCTGAACTGATCGTATCTGATCTCACGGGGAAAAAAGAAGAGAAGATCCCGATGAAAAACCTTGGCGATAGCTTTACAGTCGACTACGTCTTCCCTCACACGGGCAAGTACGAGTGGAAAATCTTTATGAACGGCCCGGACTTTTATCGCGAGACGGCTTCAAGCGTGTTTGATATCACGAATATCGCGCCAGTTGCTGCCTCAGTAAATACCTTGACGATCGAGAAGGAAAACGGCGAGCAGGCTATTGATTTGGGTTCGCTCTACACGGATGCCAATAACGACAAGCTGACCTATACCATCGTCACCGCTGATCCGGACGAACGATTTGTCGCCACGATTCAAGACGCGGCTCTAAAGCTGTCACCAGAGAAAAGTGGCACATCAGAAATCACCATTACCGCCACAGATACGGAAGGAGCAAGCGTCACAGGTCCGCTCGTCATTACCGTGCACTCGGTATGGGATCGCTACATCACCATCGGCGTGATTGTGTTGCTCGTAGCCGCGATCAGCTACGGTGTTTACCTGCTTACACGTCCCAAGCCTGACTTTGTCGGTCGTCTGGAGGGATATTTCATGCACACGGCTAGTGGCAACGACATCCCTGTCAAGTTTTGGCCTCTCGCCTCCTTTGGCAAGAAGCAGAGGATCACGTTGCAGGAGCTGTTCACCAGTTTGGATGTGAATGAGCATTTACCCGAAGCGCAGAAGATTTACTTCCAGCCGGGAAAAAATCAGACGCTGCTCTTGGTCAATCATAGTCACTGCACAGTTGAGCGGGGCAAGGAAACCATGCCCCGACATAAAAAGCTCGTTCTCCAATACAACGACAAGGTGTATGTGACCTTCGAGGATCGGATGACCGAGATCGAAATTCGCTTTAAGAAATCGTCTAGCGAGGAAGCTTCCTAAGAGAGAAGCGAGCCTTTCCCTTCCAAATCAGATGCTCTGCACGAATCGCTGTCGCAAACAGCTTGAGTGTGGGGCATCTTTTTTTCGAGTCGACGGCCAATCCCCACATAATGACATTCGCCAACAGCAGCGGAACCTCAGGGTTTCGTGTTCGAATCGATGGCAAGGTATCCTCAATGACTCTTGCCGCCACATCAACGGGACGTTCTTTGGTCAGACAGTAATACAGCGTGGCAGCCAGGCTGTAAATATCCGAGACTACTCCTTGCTTTGATTGACCCGAGTAAAACTCAAGAGGTGAATATCCTTCTGTCGTCACAATCTGCTTGGGTTCATCACTCTCGAAGTAGATCGCCGAGCCAAAATCGATCAGCACAGGCTGGCCAGCTTCGGTGACCAAGAGGTTTTTGGGCTTGATATCGCGATGAATGATGCCCTTTTTGTGCAAATAGTCTAATCCGTCAAATAACGGAAGGACCGTCTGATGCAAAAATGCTCCCAGATCAAGCTCGGCTTGGGCGAACACATATTCATCCAGCGTCTTCCCTTTGCAATATTCCACGACGAGATAACCTGTGCCATTTTCGGCAAAATGGTCGATGTATCCGATGATATTCGCATGATGTAGCTCTTTGTGCAGGGTTGCCTCTTGCCAAAAGCTATCTAGCAGCATATCGAATTTGGCTTTTAACGATGGTCTGCGACAAATGACCTTCACGTGATCCAAATCTCTCATAGCCAATGCTTGTGGGAAAAACTCTTTGAGAATGAGTGTCCGCTTGCTTTTCATCTGGTAGACCACATACACATTCGACAGCTCACTTGTGGAAATGGTCTTTTTGATCCGATAAGCTTTTTGCAGGATCGTGCCTTTTTTCAGACCTCTTTCCTGTTCTACCTGTCCCATGTTATGGCCTCCCCTAACTTTCCTCTCAAAAAAGGATAACGAAAGATGGGGGATTCTGGCAATAGATTATCTCTCGTAGAGCGCCCTGCTGTTTTTCCGCCATCAGTCATTCAACGTTAAGGAAGGATGAAGAGAAAAGAATTTACTTTTGATATTTTCCATTTAAAAGCCGCAGATATGAAATACAAGACTGAGGAAACAAAAAATAAAGTAAACATATCTCCTGTCAACAATAAGTAAAGGCTTAGAGGTAAGGAGACCACAAAAGAAATAATGATAAGAGGTTGTTTTAAGAACGAGGTAATTAAACCAAATATCGCGGGAAGTAACAAACAAAGTGCGGTAAATACAGAGACAGTTGGTTTGTCATAAAGCAAAATGTACCAAATAATAATTGTTCCTACAGAAGCAAGCAAACCACATATCAGCGATAGACTAAACATAGAACTAGATTTCACGTTACTCACCCTCTTTTCAGAAAATGAAAATACCTCCCGCTTTTTCCAGGATATATCATTGGCTTTGGATTAATCCATGGCCGTCCCTTGGCTGATGCCCTGGATCAGGAACAAAGGCGATGACTGCGTGTCATCGTCTTGTCCCTGATCTGCACCATCATCTGATGAAACTTTTCTGGCTCTTCAAAATGCGGGAAATGCGCTGATTCCTCGAACCAAATGAATTGCTTGTCTGGCGCGAGCAGTTTTTCATAGTACTCGTACGCAACTGAGGAAGGCGTCATATAATCGTGTCTTCCCATGCCATAATAGGCGGGAACCTGCAGCTGGGGAACCGTTTGCGACAAATTTATCTGTCTGGTTTGCGGGAGTAGGGTAGTTCGGGAAAAAGAATCCCCGAGTGCAAGACGCACCCCATCCAACCACGTATACTCGGGGGCAAACAATACGCCATTGATCAAATCGTTGTACGAATTTGTTTTTCTTTCGGAGCCGCCAAATGCCATGACCCATTTACGTTCCAGAGTCGCGTCTTTTCGCGGATGTTTATATGGTGGCGGACCAATGCTTTCCAGATCCCGGATAGCTTGCTCGTTTTGTCGCCGCTTCGCTTCCTCCAGCACATACTGGTAGGACACTTCTTCCCCCAATGGAGAATTCGCTACCTGTCCTACCCCGATATAGGAGTAGTAATGCTCGGGATGCTTTTGTACAGTCAACGTCGCGAGCAAGCTTCCCCACGAGTGACCGACGAGGAATATTTTCTGCTGCTGAAATCTATTCTTGAGGAAAACAGTCAGTTCCGCGGTATCCGAGATAAGCTTGTCGAGCTGCATGTCTTGATCGGTCATGCCCCAATGATAGGACTTGCCCGCACCACGCTGATCCCAATTTACGACAACAAAATCTTCCTCCAACAAGCTCTGATGCTTCCTAGCATACGCGATTTGCGGATAACCTGGCCCACCGTGCAAAAAGAGGAGCACCGGATTGCACTTGTCTTTTCCACGAATGAGAATCGACTGCTCAATGCCGCCTAGTTTTATGTTTTCCAAGGACGCGATACTGTTGGGAGGCACAGCTCCATTTTCATCCGTGATCGCAGGCGTCCATGATGGAAAGAAGAGAAAGAGCAACACTACAGACAGCAAAATCAGCAGAATGCGTATTCGCTTACGTTTGAGTGATAGTACCATATCCGATTCATTCCAGCTCCCGACAAGTTGATTTATGAAGAGAAAAACGTTCAATTTCCCTATAAATTTAAAATTTTCCCTATCTTAAAAAAGCAATCCAAGTACGACCTTGGACTGCTTTTTTCTATTAAGAAACTATTTTCACTGGTGATAAACTTCTTTACCCGAAACGAAAGTCATGATCACGTCAAATTGTGTATTCAATACCGTAATATCCGCATCATACCCTGCCGTCAGACGTCCTTTACGCTCGCCAAAGCCAAGGATGCTTGCTGGCGTCAGTGAAGCCATTTCCACTGCATCCGGTAAACTCACACCACTCAGCGTAACCATATTGCCGACCGCTCGATTCAGCGTCAGGATGCTTCCAGCAAGTGTCCCATCTGCGAGCTTCGCCTGATTGTCGTGAACGTGAACCTCTTGTCCACCAAGGTCGTACGTCCCTTCGCCCATCGCCGCTGCTCGCATGGAATCGCTGACGAGCGCGAGCCGTTCTGCCGTTTTGACCCGATACAAAATCTTCATGACTGCCGGATGCACATGGATGCCATCTGCGATCAGCTCTGTGCTCAACTGCTCATGATACATCGCAGCACCCACTACCCCCGGCTCCCGATGATGCAGCCCTGTCATGGCATTGAAGCAGTGTGTAAAATGGCGTACGCCTGCATCTACCGCTTCCGTCGCTTGGGCAAACGTAGCGCCTGTATGTCCAGCAGACACGATGACATTGCGTTCTTTTAACCAAGCAATCGCTTCAAGTGCTTCCGGTTGTTCAGGCGCAATCGTCACGACCTTGATCAGACCTTCTGAAAGTCCGTAGAGCTTTTGCACGGCATCGAGCTTGGGTATCGCGATGTTCTCTTCCTTTTGCGCTCCCTTGTAACGAGGATTGATCCACGGGCCTTCCAGATGGATACCGATCACTTGTGCCGCCGGAAGCCCTTCCCTGCTGTTCTGCGCGATGTTTACCAGTACCTGCTCCAATTGAACATAGGGAGCCGTCATCGTCGTCGCCAAAAAAGACGTCACCCCATGCCGCGCGAGTGCAGTCGAGATGGCCTGAAGGGATTCCGGTGTCCCGTCCATCGTGTCGTATCCGTCAATCCCATGCATGTGCATATCGACGAATCCAGGACAAATCCAGCCATCCTCTACTGTCACCACATGATCTGGCAAAGCTTTTCCATACTCATCAGCCTTGCCAGCATAGGTGATCGTTCCATTTCCCACGACTACAAGACCATTATGCAATTCCTGTCCATCTGCGACAAGTTTCCCCTTAAGCGCGTATTCCTGGTTCACTTTGATTTCCTCCGTTTGTAGCGTGGCGTGGCTTCATTGCCCCAGATTGCTGCAAATTCTCGTCGTCTCCGCTGCCAGCTTTTCAATGAGCTCACTCGCGCTGATTTCCTGGCTGAGTGGAGCTGCCTGCCCCGCCCACATCGACATGTACGCACGTTGCTGCTGCTTGCCCGCAGCGGCTCGAATGTCTTTCGTCAGGGCATTTTGAACCGGATAGGTCGGGAGCTCGTGATCAAGTGGGGCGAGCGTTGTCATAAACTCATTTTGAATGCCCCTTGCCCATTTTCCAGAAAAAGCACGTGTCATCACGATGGACTCTTCCCTCGTCTCCAGAATGGCTTTCTTGTGCAGGGCATGTGCTCCGCTCTCCTTGCACGTCAGAAAGGCCGTTCCGAGCTGTGCCGCCTGTGCCCCGAGCGCGAGTGCTGCTGCGATCCCTCGCCCATCCATGATTCCTCCAGCCGCGATTACGGGAATCTTGACACGGTCCACGATTTGCGGGACGAGCGCCATGGTTCCAATCATATTGCTTGGTGAATCCGGTAAAAAGGAACCACGGTGCCCGCCTGCTTCGCTGCCTTGGGCAGAAATCATATCGACTCCGCTTGCTTCCAATGCAATCGCCTCACGAACGGTCGTCGCTGTTCCGATAACAGTGATTCCCCGCTGCTTCAGCTCTGCCATCAAGCGATGATCCAGAATACCAAAGGTAAAGCTGAAAACGGCGGGCACCTCCTCTAGGACAACAGCCATCTGCTCAGCAAAAGACTCTGTAAATTGCGTTACCTGTGGATTGTGCGGAATGCCCAATCGATCTCGCGCATCATTCATTGCCTGGGCAACACCTTCTGCGATCGGCTGGTCGGCATAGAAATCTTCGGGAATAAACAGATTTACCCCAAACGGTTTGTCCGTTAACGCGCGAATAGACTTGATCGCTTCACGAATCTGCTCAGGAGACATATAGGCGGCACCGAGCGTTCCGAGCCCCCCTGCTTCTGAGACAGCGGCTACCAAGGCGGGTGTTGTCGCTCCCCCTGCCATTGGCGCCTGAATAATCGGCCATTTCAAATGGAAACGCGAAGTGATCGGATTGTTAGTCCACATGGCTTTTTCACTCCTCAACTTTTTGAACAACCGCTTTTATTGATTACTAGTTGATTGGTCGTCGCTGCGAGTCCATTCAAGAAATTGAGCCAACACCCTAGCAGTTAACCCCCAGATGACACGCCCGTCCACTTCGTAAAACAAATGCTCCACTGTCCCTTTTCGCCACGGATATCGCTTGCCACCTGGGATCAGATGAAACGGAAAATCCTCTTCGGGCTCGTTCAAGACAGAGGAAAGATACTTCGCTGGCTCTGTTGCCAACAGACGATCGAGTGGAAGGATAAAGACCTCTCCGACCTCGTCTGGATTCGGCTTCATATCTGGAATTCCTTCCACGTATCCGATAAAGGGCGTAATAATAGAGGAGCCTGGCCCAATCACCTGATCGAGCTCGCCTACAAAATGAATCCGCTCCAATGGAATCCCCAGCTCCTCGCTTGTTTCCCGAGCAGCCGTCGCCCAACGAGATTCGTCACTCTTCTCAGCTCGCCCTCCTGGAAAACAAACCTCGTTTGCCTGTCGCCGCATGCTGCTGGCTCTTTTTTCAAATAAAATGCCGAGCTGGTTGTCAGCCATTTTGACGAGCGGAAGCAAGACACTGTATGCGCCGCTCGTCCCCCGTTCACGTTCCAGCAATCTCTTGGATATCTCTTTGATGGCAGGAGCAAGGGAATCCTCCACTGATTCCTGTGGCAAGTACTGAGAGACCTCGATTAAATTTTGATCCAGATCACGAAAATACACCGAGCGAATGGGCCCATTTGCCCCTGTTTTTTGAACAGGGCCTTCCACCAAATGGACGCCGCAGGTATGAATATGCTGGATGACTTGCTCCAGTGGAAGTGATGTGATAAGACACAGATCGGCGGAGCCTGCGACTGGATGCATCGCTTTTGGTTCCCATTCTTGTCCGATTTGATGCAAATTGATTTTTTGCTGGCCGAAGTGCAGGGCTCTCCTGCCGTCCCCAAAGGTAACTGCCTTCATACCCAGGACTTTTTCGTAAAAGTGACAGGTTGCTTCGATGTCTTTTACCGTCAAAACCAAGTGGTCTAATCGATCGATCATATGCCTTTACTCCTTCTTGTCCCGATACATGCTCATGCTGTTATTATAACAAACACAAGGCGGTTGCTTCTTCTCCCCATTGTCCTCCAACATTTCCCTCTTTTCAATTCCCAAATTGCCTGATCGCAACTTCGCTGTATACAAAAACGAGCGTCTCCCTCGTAACTAGACGGGAAAACGCTCGCTATATCCACCATTTGCGAAACTATGCTTTTGAACAGGCCAGCAAGTACAAGAAATACGGAGCACCGATAACGGCTACTACGATACCAGTCGGAATCTCTGACGGTTGCATGATCCAGCGTCCGATGGTATCAGCCACGATGACCAATAGCGCCCCCGCCAGCGCTGATGTTGGCAAAAGCAGCTCGTGCTTGGGCCCTACTAGTCTGCGGGCCAAATGCGGACCGATCAACCCGACAAAACCGATGCCCCCACTCACTGCCACGCAGGAAGCGGCAAGCCCGACAGCGGCAGCCAGCAGCTTCAATTGCTCTTTGGCAACAGGGGCACCCAAGCCTTTCGCCAACTCTTCTCCCAAATTGAGCACGTTCATGACACGTGCATTGTAAAAAACATAAGGGATTAAAATGGCGATCCAGGGCAGCAATGAAAGAACGAACTTCCAGTTGGTCCCCCAGATACTTCCTGCGAGCCAAGTCGCCACAAACTGGTACTTGTCCGGGCTCAGCTTCAGCGTCAAGACGATCATCGCGGCACTCATCCCAGCCGCCACGGCAATCCCCGTCAATACAATACGGGTCGGAGACAATCCCTTGTGCCTTTTATAAGACAAGGCGAAGATTAGCGCTGCTGTCACGCTGGCTCCAAGCAACGCCAACACTGGCAACAAAAAAACAGGTGCCGCAGACGTTGATGGATAAAACGAAATGAACAGCATCACCATCAAGCCAGCACCAGCGTTGATCCCTAAAATACCAGGTTCAGCCAACGCGTTGCGGGAAATCCCTTGAATCACACACCCGGATACGGCAAGTCCTGCCCCAATCAGGAGGGAAATCACAATCCGCGGCAAGCGGAATTCAAACAAGATCAAGCTTTGTTTGTCTGTGCCAGAACCGATTAGCGTCAGCAGCAGATCGCTTGGTGACAATCGTATGTAGCCTGTGTTCATACTGATGATAAACGCGATGAAAATGAGGATAGCGAGTATCGTCATAACCGCAAATCCTCTATTTCTTTTGCGGGTTTGGTAATGGGAAACCATTTGCTGCATCATTACATCTCCCTTCTTTCTTTACGCGCCAAGTAAAGGAAGAACGGAACACCGATTAGCGCAATAAGTGCCCCTAACGGCGTCTCATACGGAGGATTTACCATTCTTGCTGCCAAATCGGCGAAAACGACGAGCAAGCTGCCCAAAATAGCTGAGCAAGGAATGATCCATCGGTAATCGACTCCAACCAAATAACGGGTCAAATGCGGAACGATCAATCCAACAAAACCTACAGCCCCAACAACGGCAACTGCTGATCCAGCCAAAATCAGGACGATGATCATGCCTGCCAGTTTCACTAACGCCGTGCGCTGACCCAATCCTTTCGCAACATCTTCGCCAAGACTGAGCATCGTGATGGAACGCGACAACATCATCGCTCCAATAAGAGCTGCGACAATCCACGGAAACATGACTTCGAGCTGAAACCATTTGGTTCCCGCCACACCACCTGCATACCAGAAGGCTAAATCCTGTCCAATTTTAAAGTAAAGAGCAATCCCTTCGCTTAACGCGGACAACAGCGCGGTCAATGCGGCACCCGCCAAAACGAGGCGCACCGGAGTCAAGCCACCTTTTGCCAAGGAACCAATCCCGTAGACCATACCTGCCCCTACACCAGCACCCAAAAAGCTGTAGAGAATCAGGTACATGAACGGCAGCCCCGGGAAAAAAGCAAAGCATAATGCCAAAACAAACCCGGCACCTGCGTTCAAGCCAAGCAGTCCAGAGTCTGCCAACGGGTTGCGTGTCATCCCTTGCATGATAGCACCTGCAACAGCAAGGCTGGCCCCGACCATTGCCCCACCGAGCAGACGCGGCAAACGAATCTCCTGAATAATTTGGTGTTGCGTACTATCAGGATTAAATTGAAAAATAGCTTCCCATACAACAGCAAAGTGGATGTCGGCTGCTCCAAATGACACAGACAAAAACATCCCCAGTATTAATGCGAAAACCCCGCCGGTCAAAATGAGCGTCGCTGCCCAAGGGCGAGAGCGAAACGCAACCGGCTTTCCGTTATTCCCCTCAATCGGGGAATGTGCATGTTGACTCATACGTGCCACCTTTTTTTCGTTAGTTTGGAGCTGAGGTGTTGGTGATATTGATTCTTATTATCACATATAGATTTTAGGCGATGCATGAAAATAGTGTCAATGGACAATTGCGTGTACATTTATGCTAACACCTTGAGGACATCATCGACTTTTTTCCCATTGGCGATCACACCGTGATTCATCCAGGTCATGAAATCCACCTGGTACGCACGCTTGCTTTGGACAGCAGAAAGCTCTTGCCACACGGGATGGTTGAGCTGTAGCTGTTCGGCATCTGTTTTTCCCTGATGCCATTTGTCAAAGGCGAAAAAAATATGATCGGCATCCAGCGTAGACAACTCTTCCCACGATACCCCTTCCCTCACCTGCTTGGCAAATTGTTTTTTTACCAGCAAGGCCGGCTCCATTTCCAAATCTTGAAACAACACCTGCGATGTGTAGTTTTTCTCCACGAGGATTTGATCGGCCGATATGCGCAAGAAGGCTACCTTCTGCCCTTTGAGACCGCGTCCCATTATATTTTTGGCAGCACGCACTTTTTGTTCATACTGCTCGATTGACCGCTCTGCCAATTCATTTCGCCCCAACCGATCACCGAGGGTGCGCAATGTTTTTCGCCACTCTGAGCCGAACTGCCGAATTACGCATGTAAGGGCAATCCGGGCACATTGGGCATACACATCCGCCTTCCAGCCTGTGCACTCCCGAAGCATAATGACATCTGGGGCACGACTGGACAAGAGCTGCACGTCATCAGTTAGCACATCGTACGTCGGTACATCATGCAAGCCCAAGTAGTCCTGCTGCCCCCAATATGTATGCGCCCATTGAACGACTGGTCGAATGCCAAGGGCCAGCAAATAATCCTCCATATAAAGAGAGACGACTCGTAAATCATCCCGATGAATGTTGCGATATTTTCCTGGTGCGAGCCCTACGCTCTGCTTAAAACGGCGATTGAAATAATACTCGCTGTTGAATCCGACGTTTTGGGCAATCTCGTTGATCCGATCACCTGTCATGAGCAGGAGTTGCTTCGCCCGATTGATCCGCAGCTGATTCATGTAATCGAGTGGTATTTCTCCCGTCATTTCCTTGAAGAGCTGCGTATATCGCCAACGTGGCACATTCGCTTCGTGTGCTAGCTGGTCTACGGTCAGCCGCTCTTGATAGTGTTTCTCTACATATGCAATCGAACGTTCAACTGCTCTCCTCGCGTCCAACGTTGTTTTGCCTGGCATATTTTGCTGGGCCAAAACACATAGCAATTCCTCAAACCGCACGTGATTATAAAATCGTTGCAGCGCCTCCGTGGCCTCGCGATGCTTGTAAATCTCCGCAATCGATTCAACGACACGTGAAAAAGGCGTGCAGGTCAACTCCCCCAGACAGAAAAATGCCTCGGAAGCTTGTTCCTTTGTCGGAGCTTCTGTGTGGACGACACGAAAAGTAAGCGAATAGTAGTCGAGAACGTGACCCGTGCAACTGATCCGAACGTTCTGACGCGGTGCTGCAATCCAGCACCGCTCCCGAGTGAACCTATAGGTCGACGATTCGATTTCCACGAGCCCTTCTCCATCTGTTGCTACAATCATCATGTAGTCTTCCAGCTCTTGATAGTCCTGCCATCTTTCCACATTGACCTTTTGGATGGCCGTCATGGCAAAGAATGATGGTGGAGATAGTTTGGCCCCGAATGCTTCGTTATTCATCTCCCTCATCCTTATCGTGAGAATGATTATCATTTTTATTATAATGAGTTAACACCCCGACGACAAGCTCCACCAATAAAAAAAAAAGAAAGCGCATCACCGATATGACACGCTTTCTCTCCTGAACTCGATTATTTTACAAACGCTTTGACCAAGTCGTCTGCCTTCTTCATATTGGCCAGCATGGCACCAGATTGCCAATGTGTCCGCTCCATTGGGTAGACATGACCGTTTTTCACAGCAGGGACAGATTTCCAGATGGGACTCTCCAAAATCTTGAGCGCATCCTTGTTTTCTTCGGAAGTCCACGTACCGTTCGACGGGAACACAATGATATGGTCTGCATCGATAGCCGGGATGGCTTCTTCTGATAATACCACGTGGGTTTCCTGATTTTTGGCAGCGGAATACGGCGTAAGGCCCAGCTCCTTATAAAGCATGCCTGTATAAACATTGCCATCTCCGAAGAGGGCCAAATTCGGCTTACTTCCCACATTCAAACGAATGACAGCCACTGTTTCATTGCCAATCGCCTTTCCCAGCTTTGCCTTGGTATCCGCAATTTTCTCCTTGTACTTTTGGATCGCTTCGTCTGCTTTTTCTGGAACGCCTAGTACCTCGGCGATTTTCTTGAGTCTTCCAATCGTGTCGTTACGGAGTTCATCCGGCAGCTTGTACGTAGGGGCTACCTTGCTGAATTCCTCGTATTTCTTGGGATCAGCGTAGCCATCCACAATGATGATATCCGGATTGGCTGCAAGTAACGCTTCCATACTTCCTGTAATATCAAAAAGCGGCACGTCCAGACCGAGGTAATCCTGTTTACCCCACGCCGGGTGATACCACTGGACTACCGGGGTCACACCCAGTGCTGTCAAAAAGTCCTCCTGATAAATGGCCGCTACCCGCTGTGGCTTTACTGGAATCTCTACATCGCCATAGGCGTCTTTCACCACTTTGGTTTTCGCAGCGGTGTTTTCTGTCGATACTTTCTGCTCAGTGGATGTTGGCCCCGCTGCTTTTTCTGCACAAGCAGTTAACACGAGCATCATGATCAATAATAATGCCATCCATGCCAATCCTGCATTTCGAACCGTTCTGACCATCTTTCTACCCTCTCTCACATCTGTTGATGATTATCTAATTGATTCTCATTCTCACATTTTGCATCCTGATCATATTTGTTTCCTCTCTATCTGACAATACATTTTCTCCATTATTTTTTGTCCAAACTCCACAACTCTCCGTGTGAAATCCTTCCCTTTGTACAAAATCAATGATGAGTATCTGACGTTTGTCCATTGAGCTGGTATGCTATATCTGATAATGATTATCATTGATAGCAAACAGATTCAAACGAACACTGGAGGAAAATAGAAATGAAACAAATGCGCAACATAAGCGGAACGTTAGGAATCTTCGTACTGGCTGGCAGCTTGCTCATCGGATGCAGCCCATCTGCTTCGCAAGCAACGAACGCAACAAGCAGCGAGGCAAGTCAGAAAAGCCAGACGCGTCCATATACGGATTATCTCGGGCATGCAGGCAACATCCCGGTCTCCCCTACACGAATCATCTATTCCGGTGAGACATTTGGCGATATGCTCGCGTTGGGCGTGAAGCCGATTGGGGGATTCGGGTACGCCAACCAAATCTTTGAAGACCAACTGCACGATGTCGAAAATGTCGGTTTTCCCATTAATTTCGAAAAGGTCCTGGAATTACAGCCCGACCTGATTATCAACGCAAATACCGAAGAAAAAGAATATGAACAGCTAGCCAAAATCGCCCCTACCGTCATTTTTGATACATTCGCGCCGTTGGAAGAGCGGATGACCCAACTCGGTGATATTCTTGGGAAACCGGAGGAAGCTACGAAATGGCTTGCCGATTACAAGCGCCAATCGGAGGAGATGTGGAAGAAGCTGAAGGAGTCTGGCAGCATGAAAGAAGGGGAAACCGCTTCCGTCTTTACCTATTATCCGGGTGATCGGCTGTTTGTCATGGCAAGAACAGGGCTTTCCCAAGTCCTCTACGATACGAACGGATTCAAGCCCACTGCTCCCATTCAGGGAGTACTCGATGCACAAAAAGGATTTGAGCTCATTTCCGTGGAACGTTTGCCCGAAATAGCGGGAGATCGTATCTTTATTCTGAATACGCCGAGTGAGGAAGCTGAGAAATCAACGCAGGAGTTGCTAAAATCACGCATCTGGAAAGACCTCCCTGCGGTGAAAAACGGATATGTCTACTTTATCGACATCGAAAAATCTAGTAGTGATGCGACAACAAGAGAATGGCTCCTGCAAAAGATTCCTGAAATCCTGGCGAAGTAATGAAACACGAGAAGCTTTTCAACAATGATTGAAAAGCTTCTTTTTTTTGTATACGATTGATAGAACGAATGATAATGATTCTCAAAAAGGAGGTACAACCGATGCTTTACTCTATACCACCTCATCCCCCGCTCGGTTCCCTTCATTTTCAGTTGTGTAAAGTAGAGCGGACGGCTAGCCCTTCATCCACTCATTTCCATACCCTGCTCTTCTTCACACAAGGTTACGGTAGCCTCCGCATTCACGACCAAACGATTTCACCTTTGGCAGGAAAGTGTTTTTTGCTTTCACCGTCTACTCCTTTTGCGATCGAATCCTTGTACGACAGCGTGATTGAGTGCTATCAAATCTCATTTACCGTCATCTTGTTCGATGAAGACAATAAGCCCCTACCGTACCCAGACGCACTGCTTGATGGCCGTATCGAGCTGTCCGCTCACCCCTCTGCCCAGCTCCTGCGCTTATGTGACGCTTTGCTCTTGGACAGTTCAACTTCTTCTGAAATGGACAGCTTTTGGCAACAATTGCGGTTCCAGAAGCTGCTCGGATTTTTGCTGGAGCAAAATTTATCTCCTACCCATATCCCCAACAAGAGCAAAGAGGTGGAGAACAGCATTCGTTATATCCAGCAAAATTATCAAGAGAACATGACGGTCAAGCAGTTGGCACAACTGGCTAATGTGCCGTCTTGGCAGTACACACTGCTCTTTCGCCAGTTGACGGGTAAAAAGCCTTTGGAATATGTGACAGCGTTGCGTATTCATCATGCGAAAAAGCTCCTGAAAAGCTCGAACGATTCATTGCGGGACATCGCCACGCAGGTCGGCTTCACGGATGAGTATTATTTCAATCGTCGCTTTCGAAAGACGACCGGATACACGCCAAGGCAATATTCCAGGCTGACTCAGCGCATGGAGCTCGTGCAGGACTGGACAGGGCATGAAGTAGAGATCCCCCTTCAGCCACAACGAATTATTTATATTGGGGAGACGTTTAATGATTTGCTCGCGCTCCATGTTGAAAATATCGTCGGCGGAAATTTTACCTGGATGGAACGAACGATCTATCGAGACAAGGTAAGACACATGCAGGATATCGCCTTTCCCGTTGACTATGATCATTTGACGACATTGAAGCCAGATCTGATCATTTTCGCGAACGCAGAAGAAGATAAATACAAGCAGATGAGCCGGATTGCCCCAACGCTCACGTTTAATTCATTTGCTTCGCTGGAGGAACGGTTGCATACACTCGGGGATTGGCTGGGGAAAAAGACCGAGGCGCGAGAATGGCTCAGGAAATACCACACGAATGCTGCCACCATGTGGAATCAGCTCCGCTCCGAGCTTGTGCCTGGTGAGACTGCATCCGTCTTTATCCATGAGCATGGCGGGAGTCTGTTCGTAATGGGCACTTCAGGACTTTCCTCCGCCCTCTACCATCCAAACGGTTTTTCTCCTGTGGATAAAATGCAAGAAGTATTGCAAGCTGGCTACGGCTTTATCGAAATTCAAGAGAAGGACATTCACCTGTACGCGGGTGATCGGATCTTTATGCTGCTGTCCGAAAACCCCGAATCGCGTCAGGCTACTGCCGAATTCATGCAAAGTGATAAGTGGCACAGTCTGCCTGCCGTTCAAAATGGTTATGTCTATTTTGTAGAAGCGCAAAAATGGAATTGGGGCGCTGCTCTTACCAGAGAGAGATTACTGCATATGCTGCCACTTTTGCTGTGCCATTCTTCCTGAAGCAAACAGGCCAGCTTCCCTGTCATGGGGATCGCTGGCCTGCTTATTACTGCTACTCTGCTACCATCCATGCTACGTTGTTTGCTTGGAGTCCTTTATTCCATTCTGCTGGTGCTGCCATATCGCTAATGACGATGTCGACCTCTCCCAAGTCTGCGATCTTGCACAATGTGCTGACCCCGATCTTGGAGTGGTCCGCTAGCACAATGCTTTCGTTGGCATTTTCGATGAAACAACGGGTGAGTTCCGTTCGATCCGGCTCATAGCAGGTCAAGCCTTTATGGAGCAAGATACCGTCGGCTGCGATAAACGCCTTGTCCACATAAAATTGCTTCATCATTTTCTCTGCATAGGTCCCGCTTACCCGATGATGCTTGGCACTCACCTTTCCACCTAGAAAGTAGATGTCTGCTGCAAGCATTCCATTGTTTTGGTACTCGATTAATCGATTCAGCGCCGTGATTGAGCTAGTGAGGATCGTCAAATCTTTTTTCGTCACGAGAAAGCTGATCATTTGCAAAGGCGTTGTCCCTTCATCGATGACAATGGTATCGTTGTCTTGCACCAAGTCCGCTGCCAGCCGCCCAATCCGTTTCTTTTCTTCTGCACGCAAGACTTCACGGGCAATATGAGAGGGCTCAGAGCGCTCCACTGTCAGCTTTACGGCCCCGCCATAAACACGCTTCAGCTTTTTCTCCGTCTCTAGCTCTTCCAAATATCTGCGGATCGACTCAGACGAGACTTGCAGCTTTTCGACCAGCTCATTGGTCCGCACCTTGCCATTTGAATTGACCAACTGCAAAATGATTTGCTTACGCTCTTCCCCGAACAACGACACGCCGAATGTCCCCCTATATCATAACGTTACGCCAGCACGATCTTCACTTCGTGGATGTAAATCTGACGTTTTGCCAGCTCGTGAAAAATCACTGCCGGATCAAATGCTTCTTCTGGTGTAATGACGCCAGTAGCTTTTACGTTTCCTTTTGCGATCTGCTCAGTCGCAATCGCCAGTGGGATTCCTATGTTCCGGGTATAAGTACGCAGCCCAGCCCGGTCAGCTACAGAGCCGATAGATGCCGGATCTCTTTTCCCTCTCTAGAATTGTAGAGGTATTGGGAGATACAATCAAGGATTCCCACCTTTGTTTTCCATACGTGGGCGAGCAAATGGCGGGACGTGAATGAACGCGCCATTTTCATAGACGACGCGCCCTGGCCAGTCTGGATCATACTCTTAGGTCGCCGTCTCTGTGATTGATTTGGAAAAGGCAATCGGGCGAAAGGAACCGTGGCTAACGAGCGCCCCCTTTCTTTACTCCAGCCAGAAACGATTGTTTTCCATTGCGGTGATTAATCTCTCGATATCCTCTGGGTAAACCTCTCCGATATTGCCAATCCGAAACGTGTCCGCTTGCGAAATTTTGCCTGGATAAATGACGAAGCCTGCCTGCTTTAGCCGCTCATACAGCTTTGCAAAGGTAAATGCCTCGCTTTCGGGATAATAAAAGGAAGTGATGAAGGGCGATTGCGATTCTTTTGGCAACAGGACGCGAAAACCGATGCGCTCCATGCCTTCTGCGAGTAGCTGCTGATTGCGCTGGTAACGCTCGTAACGTTTTTCCACTCCGCCCTCTGCCTCAAGCTCTATCAGGGCTTGATAAAAGGCTCGCACGACATGAGTCGGAGAAGTATAGCGCCACTTTCCGTTTTGCTCCTCCATCGTCTTCCACTGGCTGTACAAATCGAGAGACAACGTACGGGCAATCCCTTTGCATTTGATGAGCGCAGACGTTTTGGCAATGACAAAGCCGAAGCCAGGTACGCCTTGGATACATTTGTTCGCGCTTGAGATCAGGAAGTCGATCGAGAGCTCTGCTGCATCCATTGGAATGCCACCGAAGCTACTCATCGCATCTACGATATAGACTTTTCTGTACTTCTTGACGACTTCACCAATTTCTTTGATGGGATTAAGCATGCCGGTAGTCGTTTCTGAATGCACGACAGCCACATGCGTGATCGTGGCATCCGCCGCTAGTCTCTGCTCCAATACCTGTTCATCGGCTTTGGTCACTTCGCCAAAATCAATGACCTCCGTCGCGATTCCATGGACTTGTGCCATTTCCACGATCCGATCCCCGTATGCGCCATTCGTCAAGACGAGCAGCTTGCCATCTGCGGGAATCGCACTGCTCACAACCGCTTCCACACAAAACGACCCGCTGCCTTGCATCAAGACGCTCGTATAATCCTCTACCTGGGAGGTTGCCAATCGGACGAGCTTTTGGCGGATTGCCTGCACCAGTTCATTGTAATCACGGTCCCACGTGCACCAGTCCCGCAGCATTGCCTCGCGTACGGTTGAGGAAGTGGTCAATGGTCCGGGAGTGAGCAGCAAGTACGGATTGTCGGTTGGTCTTGTCTGATTCATGGTCTCTCTCCTCCTGCATGACGCATCTCGATCTTTTTCAGCACCTCATCCAAACATCCGATCTCCTCGATGACATAGTGGGCACCTGCTGAAATCAGTCGCTCCGTTGCGATAGCCAGCCTTTTATCCAGCTCTTCCTGTGGCATGCTCGTCACTTCCTCCAAGGACAAACCGAGCTCGCTTCCACCCTTCAGAACGCCAACGGTCCACATTCCGGCGTTTCTGCCTTCTTTCATATCGCTCGTCGTATCACCGACCTTGACCATCTCGTTCATTGGATATACGTCCAGCAGAATCGCATTTTGATAGCACATCCATGGATAGGGACGTCCAGCTGGCACTTCACTCGGAGTGACAAGTGCGTCCGGCTCGTAGCCCTGTTGTTTAGCCGATGCTGCTACAACATTCATCATTTCTCTTGTGTAGCCTGTGGTCGAGCCGATCTTAATTCCTTGCTCACGCAGGCGCCCTACCAATTCAATTGCTCCCGGAACAGGAGTGGCGTACTCGTGCAGCGTAGCCATCAGCATCGGTTCAAAGTCAGCGTACAATTCGTCCACATCCGCTTCATTTGGAAGTCGACCGTAACGCTCTTGCCATAGCGCTGCTACCCGCTCCATTTTGCAAAGCGCCTGGATATGATCGCGCTTGAGCATCCCCATCGGTTCGCGCGCTTCTGCTGCTGTCAGCTCGATCCCCCGTTTTTTAAACACCTGTAAAAAGACAGCTAAAGGAGCGAAACATCCGTAATCTACCATCGTTCCTGCCCAATCAAATACTACTGCTTTCATGCTTTATGCCACCTGACCTTTCTCTTGGTAGGACCCTGTTGTCCGCTTGCGAAGTTTGGATGCGATCCATTCTGCAACAGCACGTGCGAGGATGTTGAGGATGACGATCAATACCGACATCGCTGCTGCTGGAGCCACATCCCCGGCGTCATCCATGTTGACGATAGAGACAGATGCCAACTTGAAATCCGCTGCGTACAGAAAAACAACCGCCGAGATCGTCACCATCGAGTTGATGAAAAAGTACACCGCCATCTCGACAATCGCTGGCATACAGACGGGAACCGTGACGCGCCACAATAGCTTTGTCTGCGAGATCCCCATGGACTCTGCCGCTTGCTCGAACTCGGGATCGAGCTTTTTCAACGCGCTCGTTGCTGTAATAAAGCCGACTGCGAAAAAATGAATGACGTTCGCCAAAATCAAAATCCAAATCGTCCCGTACATGCCGTGAAATGGATTCGACGGATTATTGAAGAAGAAAATGTACGCGAGCCCAATGACCATCCCCGGCAATGCCAGCGGGAGAATCGACAGGAAGTATCCAGCTTGGCGAAGCCCCTTCCACACTTGGGACTTTTCAATCGTGTAGGCCGTAATAAACGTGACAGCCGTCCCGATCACTGCCGTCAGCAAGGCGACGAGAATGCTGTTCCACAGTGGCTCGATCCCTTCTCCGGCTACGTTGGAAAAGTCGTAATGATCCAAGCCGAAAGTCAGATTGTACGGCCATACTTTGATGAAAGAAGCCAGTACCACCGCAGCCATGAGAAGCAGCAAAAATCCGCTGACGCTCACACAAAGTATGAGGTAAAACAAGTCGCGCAAACGATTTTCCTTGATTCGATACGGTTTGGACTTGGCTGTTACAGCCGCATGCTGCTTTCGCTCAACAATCCGGTCCACGACAAACGCTACGAGAGCAGGAATGATCAATAGCAGCCCAACCGTTGCGCCCATCGTCATATTTTGCTGACCGATGACCTGCTTATAGACGTCTGTCGCCAGTACGGAAAACTGTCCGCCGACAACCTTTGGTGCCCCAAAGTCAGTAAAAGAGAGAGTAAAACAAACAAAGCAGGCGCTGACGATACCGTATTTCACGCTGGGAACCGTCACTACAAAAAACTTGCGCAAATGGTTCGCCCCGAGCGTATCCGCCGCTTCGTACAATTGATAGTCGGCAAAAGCAAGGGAAACAGCAAGAATCAAATACGCTTGTGGGAAAACATAGACGATCTCCGCCAAAATAATCCCCACTGGGCCGTACAGATCGATGTCCCAATGAAACGGGAGCAACCCGAAGATTCCTGTCGTCACCAGCCCTTGATTCCCAAAAAGGTAGGTCAGGGCGATTCCGTGCATCATCGTGGGCGCAAACAGCGGCAACAGCGCGATCGCCCGAAAGACTCGTTTTCCGCGAATCCCGCTGCGCGTCAAGGCATACGCGAACAGAAAAGCGAGTGTGACTGCAATCAGCGTCGTCATCGCAGAAATATACAAAGTGTTAGTTAGCGACCCTGCCAGTGCGGGGGTGGAAAAGTACGTAACGAAATTGTCCAGGCCGATGAACTGACCGTTCTTGTTATAGAATGCTTTGGAAAACAGCTGGCCAAGTGGCAACAGGACACTCGCTGACAATCCAAGAACGACAAGAGCGATGAGCCACTTTTGCATGGCTTTTCCATCGAAGATCGATGTCATTTCCTTCATGCTGCTCACCCCTGTTCCTCTATGGTTGGCGCATGCTCAAATGTCAGCAAATTCTCCAGCGGAAACTCCAGCCACACCTTTTTGCCTCGGGCAATTCCAAGTCTTTGTGCCTCGGCCGCTATTAAATCTATGGTAAGAAGCTCTTTTTTTCTCTGCCCTTCCTCTTGCCACTCCAGAAAGATTCGGTAAAAAGCACCGCGAAATTCTATTTCGGAAATAGTCGCAGGCATGGTGCATTCGGATTCTTGCTGCAAAAGCCGCACATGCTCCGGTCTGATCGCAAGTAAGCGATTCGGATCAGATTGCGCATTCTCAAAGCGACTGTACTCAAAAAAGTTGATCGCTCCGATAAAATCAGCAACAAACGGAGTCGCTGGTCTGTTATAGATCTCCTCGGGTGTACCTACCTGAACGACCTCTCCGTGATCCATGACGACGATCTTGTCTGCCATGGTCAATGCCTCATCCTGGTCATGGGTGACCATCACTGTTGTCATGCCGTACTGCTCATGCAAACGCCGAATCTCCCGGCGCAGCTTTTGTCTTACCTTTGCATCCAATGCGGATAGTGGTTCGTCTAAAAGCAAGATATCCGGCGATAGTGCAATCGCTCGCGCCAAGGCAATTCGCTGCTGTTGACCGCCTGAGAGCTGGCTGGGATATTTGGCGGCGGCATGAGACAAATCAACCATGTCTAGCGCCTCTTCTACTTTGGCTGCGATCTCTTTTTTCCCTAGCTTCTTTTCTTGCAGGCCAAAAGCAATGTTTTCGGCAGCCGTCAAATTGGGAAACAAGGCGTACGACTGGAACATCATCGCAATGTTTCGTTTTGCAGGAGGCAGAGAAGTAATCTCCCTGCCTCCCAGAATCATCTTGCCTGTTGTCGGCTGTTCCAATCCAGCCAGCATTCTCAGTAATGTCGTTTTACCGCAGCCACTGGGACCGAGCAGACAAACAAATTCATTCCTGTCAATTCCGATGGAAATGTGCTCTAATGCGGCAAACAAACCAAAGCGTTTACTGACCCCTTGAATGGATAGATAGGATTGTGTCATGCTGTTCTCCTCGCTGCTTACTTAGGTTCGCTCTTGGTCGCGTATCGTTTTTCCCACTCACCCAAGATGTTGTCACGATTTTGTGCGGCTTGATTCAAGTCGAGCTTGATTAGTTGCTTGATCGGATCTACTGCATAGCCTTCCGGGAGTGTCGCTCCTTCTTGCTTGACACTGACGATGGCGAAGTTCTTGTTATAGGCCTTCATGACTTCATCGGAGATAGCCCAGTCCAAGAACAGCTTGGCTTCTGGCTTGATCTCACTCTTTTTCATCAAAGCATTCGCCTCTACATCCCAACCCGAGCCTTCTGTTGGAAAGACGACTTCAATAGGCGCGCCTTTTTTCTTCTCGGTAATCGAACGGTAGCCAAAGGAAATGCCGATTGGATATTCGCCCGATGCGGCCATTTTGGCTGGCTTCGAGCCGGAATGCGTGTAAATCGCCATATTTTCATGCAGCTTGTCGAGGTACGCCCAGCCTTCTTTCTCTCCTTTTACTTGCATGATTCCGTTGATGGTGAGAAGCCCAGTTCCAGAAGAGGCTGGATTTGGCATCACGACCAATCCTTTGTACTCCGGCTTGATCAGGTCTTCGTATGAGCGCGGTATGGGCAAATTGCGTTTTTCTAGCTCCTTGGTGTTGACCGCGACCGCAGTCTCCCACGCATCGATTCCTACCCAACTGGCAGGTTCCTTGGAATCCTTAAACTCCGGGGATACCTTCTCGATTCCTTTCGGAGAATACCCTTCGAGCATGCCTTGCTGTTCGAGTACCAGCAGGCTTGTCGCTGCTGTTCCCCATACGACGTCTGCTTGTGGATTATCTTTTTCCGCCAGCAGCTTTGCTGTGATGATCCCTGTAGAATCGCGGACGATATTGACCTTTACATCTGGATATTTCGCTTTGAAGGATTCCAAATACGTTTTGATCTGGTCATCCTCCAGCGCCGTATAAACCGTAATCTCTCCTGAGGCCTTTGTACTTTCCTTTGTGGAAGATTGTGTGTTTGGTTGTGATCCTGGTGATTGTCCACATCCTGCTAAAAACGTGATTGATAGAATGGAAGCAAGTAAAGGATAATGCCATTTCTTCATGAGAACCTCTCCTCTTTGCGGAATGTTCATTTCCTAATTCCTACGAAACCAATCTTACGGGGAAAATATTAAGTAGATATGAACGCAACGTAAATTGATTGTTTTTATGTGTATTTGGTTGTGATTTTTTGGTTTCAGAAGATTCCTTGGAAGAGTAGAAAACGCAACTGGGTAATAAAGGGAAAATGAGGTGTATGTCGAAGTTACAAATGCCTCATTATTATCATGCAAAGGGGGATATGAGTATGAACTTGAAGGCGGAACCGTTAGACTTGCAAATGGCTGATATATCAAGGTCTAAATGGCAGGAGGTTAAAGCTGAGGAACTTGACATGGATAATGTCAGCTTGGCGAAGACCAGAATAAATAACGCAAATATAAGTCAAATGATTTTGAATGATGTGAATATGGGTGGACTCAAAATCTCCAACGCAAACTTGTCAGGTGCAGGCATTCAGCATGCGGATTTCAGCCACGCTGTTATTGACCACGTCCATTTGTTTGGAACAGAATTTCACAATGTGGTTCTTCCTATGGAGGGAGACGGAAATTATAATCCCGATGGACAATACAAACCCGTAAGTTTTCATAGCTGCAATCTTTCAAATGGGCAATTCAGAAATTGTGATTTATCTAATGTGGAAATAACGGATTGCGACATTACTGGATTGAAAATAAACGGTATCTTGATTTCGGATTTAATCAAGGACAAGTAAAAGACATGTACGTTTGCACAAAAAAAGACTCAGTCATCCATTCTAGTAGCAAATGGGATGAGCTCAGTCTTTTATTTTTTGCCTTTGCTCTACCGCAAAGCAGCCTCCACAGCTGCCTCTGCATGAATCGCAGTCGTATCAAAGACCGGGACCGTGCAATCTTGGGCTGTGATCAATAGACCGATTTCCGTGCAACCGAGGATGACTGCCTCAGCGCCTTCCTTGACCAGTCGTTCAATAATCGCCTGGTATGTACGCTTGGATTCTTCGCGAATGATCCCGACACACAGCTCATTGTAAATAATCTCATGGACGAGTGTTCGCTCTTGTTCATCCGGTAGCAGTACCTCTAATCCATGAATATCACGCAGACGCCCTGTATAGAAATCCTGCTCCATCGTAAATCGCGTCGCAAGCAGTGCCACTCGTTTATGCCCGTGGTTTATGATCGCTTGCGCTGTCGCATCCGCGATATGAAGAAAAGGCAGGCTAGTCGCTTCTTCGATGGCATATGCCAGCTTGTGCATCGTATTTGTACAGAGAACAATCAGGTCGGCTCCTGCCGCTTCCAGACTTTTCGCGGCAAGCGCCATCCGCTCGCCTGCTTCTTCCCAACGCCCTTCTCGTTGCATTTCTTCGATCTCCGCAAAATCAACGGAATACAGGACGCTTTTTGCCGAATGCAGACCACCCAGCCGCTCTTTGACCGTTTCATTGATCAAGCGGTAGTAGACCAAGGAGGACTCCCAGCTCATGCCGCCAATTAATCCGATTGTTTTCATTGTTTTCTACACTCCTTTGTCGTTCTCGTTGCCGTTTTCCCATCCCGCCTGACGAAAACGGGTCTGAAGCAGTTCATGCGCCTTTTTCGTACGCAACGAAGTATCCAAGGGAATCCCTCGTTCTAGCGCCTCTGCTTCTGTTAACAAGGTTTCTTTTACACCATCAGCATTCAGCCCTAATGCCAGAGCCATCTTTTTGTAAAAAGAATAATAACTCTCTTTCTTTGCTGGACCGAGATGAAGCGTTCCGTGGTAAGAGCCGTGCAGCAATTCGTGGATGGCATTCCCCACGTCTTCCACATGGACAAACGTCTTGTACAAATTACCTGTCCGGCTTATTTCACGGCCAGCTTCCAGGTCTGCACACATCGAAGCGACGCGTTTATCCCATTGCCCAACGCAATTGCGACCATAGATAGGGCCGACTCGCACGATGACATGATTGGGATGCCGCTCGCGAATACGTGCTTCCCCTCGTATTTTGGCATTCGAATAAGTTGCTATCAGGTTTCTCCCATCTAATGGCTCAGGCGGATCTTCTTCCCGATAAGAGCCTGTTCCTTTTCCGAAAATACCGTCTGTGGAGATGAAGATCAATTTGCTCTTTTCCGGCAACTGAGAAAGCAGTACATCCAAGCCTTTTTCTATTAGCTCGCGTTCATCTGTAGCACTCATCAACGCCCAAATGACAACATGTGGTGAAAATTCATGTAGGATCGCTGAAAAAGAAAGGGTGTCAGTCACATCGACCCGAAGCAATTGATGGACAGCTTGTGCAGAAAAGCATGTACCTATCAGATCAATGGTATTATCCCGCAAAAGCTCCTGATAGATTTGACTTCCCAAGTAGCCGCTAGCCCCTAGCAACAATACGCGGCGTTTCTCCTCCATGAGATGTCCCCCTCCAACACTTACCATTTCCATTATGATCAAATATACCACTATGTCCCATTTGGAGCGACTATGGAAGAAAAATTCTTGCTGCTGTTCCTCTGCAATGTTCTGTAAGTCATATGCGTTCATTCGAAATAACTGATAATTGCCCATATCCATTTTTTGCGGCGAGCTTACTTAGAGTGGGTTGAAGAAGTTGCACACCTCGTAGTTCATCATAAAACCGGAAGTACACTTTAGGTCTATACTGTTCATCATGCATCCCACACTGACGCCACGAAAAAATTTTACCAGGCACAATAAATCCGCTGACTGAATAAGATTGTTATGTGAAACAGTCAGTGTGTAAGCTCGCTGGATTTCTTTGGACTAAAGGGTGAAACTTGGGAAATAGTAGTTTACAGTCTCACCTCACACCAATATGTATGAGCAACTTCTTGTTAGGTGGGGGGAAGAGTAGATGGATTCTTCATCAGATAACGCAAAAAAGAAGCAATCTACAAATGGTTCATCAAATAACGCAAAAGAAAAGCAGTCTACCAATGGTTCATCAAATAATAATGCAAAAGAGAAGCAGTCTACCAATGGTTCATCAAATAACAAAAAGAAGAAGCCAACAACCAATAATCAATCGGCCTTACATTGCCTAACAGGCCCAAATTTAGAAATCCTCGTGGCTGTTCTTCTTTTAACTGGAAAGCTAAGAGTGGATTCTGTTCAATTGTTTAGACAAGCTACAATGATTGTCGGCTTAACAGGAGAGTACATTACACTTGGCGATCTCAATAATAAAAATGTCGATAATATGCTGAATTTCCTTAATGATAACGGGAGCATGACCGTAGATGATATCATTTCGGCTCTTAAAAAGAAAATGAGTACCTAATGAATTTTTAAGAAAGGAATGAGGTGAATTCAATGGTGAAAAATTTTGATGGTGAAAGTTTTTCAGAATCCGTATTATTCCTTATTTTACTTGCATTGCTGATATTTGGTTCAACTGATATTGCTGGTCTTTCCGCTCAGCCTACAAAGGCCTAAAGAACGTTATCGTCAAAAAAGCCGGATTACCGTGGGGTAATTCGGCTTTTTAATTTGGGTCAATCCTCTTTAAACTTACCTGTCAGGGCATTGATATCGATATCGTTAAGATTAATTTGATAGGCAAGAACCGGTTTGGCCAACCTCTTTCCATTAATAAATGGGTAGATGTATACGAGTTTAGTGGGTTTCGCCAGCAATGCCTGGGCTGCTGCATCTATGGAGACAGCCTTTCTCTTATCCGGGAGCTTGGTAGGCTTTTGATCAAGTTTTTGATGGTACTCGATGATTTTCCCCGTGACTCCATTCACACTAATATCAATGCCTCGTCCGTGTTTCAGCGGAAGTCCCTCAATAGATGGCACAAACGTTACTTCGTACTTATGTGGATTCTCCGTATCAGAATGCACCATGTAGTAGAACTCCTTTTCGTCCCGTTTGAGATAGGTTTGCAGGAACTGAACAGCTTTCTCAAGAACCTGCTTCTCCGACAATGTTGCCTTCCCTTTTTGGGGTTGGCCGTTCGCATAGCTTTTAAATCCGATCACAACGTCATCCTTCATAAATAAAAACTCTTTTTCATCAGGGGAAAAATAAAAACTTTCCATCTCGCCTTTGCCGATATTGCTGTTGAAGGTCCTACCCTGCAAGCTGATACCAAACTCACTTTCGTAAATCCGCGTTGCCTCCTGCTCATTCTTCACCTTTACTACCTTTCCACCAGGCGTGAGGGAGATTGGTTTCCACCTCCAGGTTACGTACTGCTGATTAGTGATCAGCTCAGCTCCTGTTACTGCGTCCACAAAACCGGAGAATACAGCTGAGTAAACGAGATCGGTCTGATTTTCACCAGTGGTGTACATGAGTTGTAGTAGGGGTGAGATACAGCGACTGAGCTGATCTTTCTTCATCGCCTGGGCTGGAGGGAGGAAGTCAGCGGGATTGACGTTGGTCAGCGTGTTTTCACCTGCCCAAAATGCGGTTACCTGTCCCGCACTGTTTAACGCCACCCGAAAATCATCGCCATATACCTCGATGCCATTTACATAGCGACGATAGATGACATCGCCTACAGGAGCCCGCGTTACCTCGTACTGGCTGACCATTTCACCGATCAAACCCTTCATGAAGGTATCGGCGCTCTTATACGCCAGCTTGTCATCCTGAACCTTGCTATCCCAATAAAACGTAAGCAGTTTCCCGGTTTCTGCATGGATATCGGCTCTGGCAAAGAATTCATTATTTTTTTCATAACGAATTTCGTACACAGGCTGGTCTTTCGTTTCCAAGGTAATATATCTTGATGTGTCATCGAGCGCTGGGAAGAGCATTTGCAGCTTTTGCTCCGTTCGTTTTGCCTTTTCGCTTAACTGATTTTCCTGAAGGTGAGCGGCTGCTTGTTGGTTGCCTGCCTGATTTGCCATGACTGTGCCCGAGGCTGGTGACAGGAGCAGTGTGGCTGTTAGGAGTGCACTACTTGCCAGTACAGGATAACACCTTTGAGAGGTCGAGGTCATATGCATATCCTCCATCTTTACTTGTCGTTGAAGCTCACACAATAAGACGACGTTAGGGAAAAATTGTCACCTCGCCTTACGTGAGACAAGCCTACGCACCTTTAATAGACAAGCAATCATGGCGTAAGATCCAGGGAAAATAACAAAGAGAAAAAGGGCCCTTATAAGGCCCTTTCATCCGTGTTTCTTGTCTGCTATTCAGTTACCTACTTCTCTTGTTCAGCTTGTGATAGTGCGCAAACAACTGATCGCAGTCCTCACGCTTCTCGACCTTGATCATGTTCAAAACACTCTGATCCTTACCGGAAAAATAGTCGCGTAGATGCTTGTCCGAAAAACCGTGCTCGTGCGCATCCTCCGCAGTCGAGCAGTAATGAACGACCTTGATGCCAGACCAAATGATAGCACCTACGCACATCGGGCAAGGCTCGCATGTCGCGTAAATTTCGCAGCCTGTCAGGTCCATCGTGCCGAGCGTCTTGCACGCTTCGCGAATGGCTACCATCTCTGCGTGCTGGGACGGGTCCATATCTGCCATCATGCGATTGCTGCATACGGCGATGATTTCGTTCCCTTTCACGACAGCCGCTCCAAAAGGTCCGCCGAGCTTGTTGTTCATACCTTCCAGCGTTTTTTCCACTGCCAGCTTCATGTAATCCATTGCCTTGCATCCTCCCTTAAGAGGCCTTTATTTTACGATGTGTGTCCCTGCTTTGTTCGTAATTGCATCCTTTAAGCTCTCCGGATTCGTAATGATCACGCTTGACCCGTTTTTCTCCAAAAAGCTCAGGCTTGCCTCAATTTTTGGCAGCATGCTGCCTTTTGCGAAATGCTCTTCACGAACGTATTGCTTCGTTTCCTCTACTGTGATGCGCTCCAGCGCCTTTTGATTCGGCTTGCCGAAGTTAATGCATACCTGCGGAACACCTGTCGTAATGATCAAGGTCTGTGCATCGATTTGTTCTGCCAGCAAGCTGGTGGCAAAATCTTTGTCGATGACAGCATCAATCCCATCGTACGTATTTTCGCCCGATTTCACAACCGGAATACCCCCGCCGCCAACAGCGACTACCACATATCCCGCTTCGATCAACGATTTGATTGCGTCTTTTTCCACGATGTCGATTGGCTTAGGGGATGGAACCACTCTTCTGTAGCCGCGACCGGAATCCTCGATAAATACCCAGTCCGGATGCTCTTTGCGCATCTCTCCCGCTTGCTCCAGCGTGAAGAAGGAGCCGACTGGCTTCGTTGGATTTTGGAAGTTCGGATCATCCTTGCTGACTTCTACCTGTGTGATGACGCTGGCAACCTTTTTATTGATTCCTCTTTTGGCAAATTCGTTGGTGAGTGCCTGCTGGATTTGGTAGCCGATTCCGCCCTGCGTATCCGCCACGCAATTGACCAGCGGGATCGTAGGCATCCCGGACACTTCATTGGCGATTTCGCATCGTTGCAAAGCAAATCCAACCTGCGGTCCGTTGCCGTGAGTAACGACAACGTTGTATCCTTCCTCCACCATATCTGCTATATTTACTGCGGTTTCACATACGGCTTCATATTGGTCTTGAATCGTGTTGCGACCATTATCCTTAACTAATGAGTTGCCGCCGATAGCAACAATAACGAGTTTTTCCACTGGGCACTTCTCCCTTTGTTAAGATGCTTTTGCAGCTGTTTCACTCTGCGCGATCGTGCTTGGTTTGTTCCATTTATAGCACAGCGCATATAAGACGCCGGATATGATCGTCCCGCTAAGGAATGCTGACTTGCTGATGTTTGCCAATAGTGGCACATTTGGCAGGAAAGAGCCGGATAGCGTAATCAAGAAGCTGACGATCAATACGCCGCATGCCACCATATTAAAGCCGTTCTTGAATTCTCCATTTTCACCCGGTTTTACGTAGATCGCAGATAAATCTAGCCTTCTTTTTCTTTCAATGAAGAAACTGACTAGCATGATCCCCGTAATTGGACCGTACATGGAGCCGATAAAGCTATAGAACATATACAGCGCGGCCGTACCATTTACCAGCTTCCAAGGTAAAATGACAGTCCCCAATACAGCTGTCAAGATAGCTGCTGATTTCACTGTAAACATTTTCGGAAGAAGCGCTGTCATTTGCAGTCCAGATGGAAGCAAATTACCAAATACAACATAGCTCGTCGAACCTATATTCAGTGCCAGCAACAAGATAATGACGGCAACAGGATTCCCAATTTGATCAATGGCAACGACGACATTAAAGTCTTTGATGCCAAACGCGATTTGCGTCCCAACCAACAATCCTACACAAGTAATTCCAAACAAGATGTAGGATGCAATCATTCCAAGCGGCAGACCAATCATCGGAGCTTTCGGGTGTTTTGCCCTTTGCGTAAGGTCTGCGATATTGACAATCGGGCCACCCCAGTTCGATACCAATGCACTTACACATGCGATAAATACAAGCCAATTCTCCATCGGTTTGGCAGGAGCATAAGCAAAGATTGGACCAAATCCGCCAGCAACGCTGATCGCCCAAATCGCTGCACCAACGATGAAAATATAGATGATCGGTGAAGACCATTTACTAAACAGACTGAGAATTTTCATTCCACCTAAAAACAATCCAACAGTAATGACCCAGAGGATCACATAAGAAAGCATGGTCGGGAAATCTAATCCGAGAAAATCAAAGCCTGGAACCATACTCTTATAGCCAGGGAATATTTTCTCAAAAATGACATTAAAGGATTGTGCGCCAATAATTGTTTTTGTCCCAAAAAACACGACCCCAGCGATGAGCCCACGACATATAGCAGGGATGATCGAGCCTTTTACACCAAAGGAGCTGCGCAACAGCATCGAATAGCCAATCCCGTACTTTGTTCCCGCATAGCCATTCAACACATAGCCCGCCGAAACGATCAAGGCAGCAATCATGACCGCCCACAAGACTTGCGGAACGGATAATCCGAGGACAAAGAATCCGGCTACCGTCATGTACGACATGAGATTATGCACAGCGCCCATCCATACGGTCACGTAGTTAAAGGTGCCCCAATCTCGATTTTCGGAAGTCTTTGGCAAAATATCGTCCGCGTATCCATAGGACTTGAATTCTTCATATGATTCCTTTACGTTTGCCTGTCCCATGTTCATTCACCTTCCTCATTCGACCCAGCTTTCCGCAACCTTCTTTTGCTGCGAAAGCTGAGTCACCTAGGATGAAAAGCTATTGGCTAATCGTTTCCGTCACTGCGAGCAATGCCTTTTCAAAAGCTTCCATTGGCGGATAGGTAATACCCGCACCGATCATGCCGATACCTGCGTCTTTATGCGCGATAGCCGTGTTGATAATCGGCAGGATGCCAGTTTGGATCACCTGACGAATATCGATTCCTGTTGCGACACCTTGGAAGTCTAGGAGTGGAATCGTTACGTTTGGATTTTCTGCTGTCGTAATTTCTTTCATCGTGGTGGAGAAGCCGATCGCTTCTTCAACCGTTCCGCCTACGAGTGCAACAATCGCTGGAGCTGCCGCCATCGCGAAGCCACCAATCCCGTATGTTTCGGTGATCGCACTGTCCCCGATATCCAAGCCGGAATCCTCTGGCTTGTAGCCTGCAAACATCGGACCGATTACCTTTTGAGCTGGCCCAGTAAACCAGGTGTTGCCAGCCATACCGCTTACACGGATACCGAACTCAACGCCATTACGCGCCATCGTGGTAACAATCGTGCTATTCTCGATGCCGTGCGCTGCGTCAAGTGCGCATTTGCACAGAGCCATCCATGTCGGACCGGAGAAGTAATCGCTGCTTGCGACGAAGTCGAATACTTCGCGCTTCTGTTCTTTTGTGAAATCCGTCTCCAAAATGTAAGGAGTCAGCGCTTGAATCAACAGGCTCGTACCTGCGTTGTTGCGGTTGTGGCATTCGTCACCCATGTGCAGCGCCTGCGCCAGCATGAGACGAAGATCGATTTCGCCAGCGATTTTCATTGCGTCACGCAGCATTGGTCCCAATACATCGCGCATCCAGTTCAGGCGGGCGATAACACTTTCATCGTTGGCACCCATGCGCAAAATTTTAGCCATTTGCTCACTCAGGTTGGTGTAAGCGACGTTGCCATACGTCTTGTTTTTCACCACATGCATGAACATCGAAGCGGATGTCACACCTGCCATGGAGCCTACGCAGTTGTGTTCGTGGCATGGAGAGAACGTAATTGCGCCAGAAGCAGCTACCTGTTCAGCTTCCTCGATGTCTTTTGCCAAGCCCTCGAATACGATTGCTCCGGTTACAGCACCTTTCATTGAGCCGCACATTTTGTCCCAAGTGATCGGCGGACCTGCGTGCAGAATCGTTGTTTTCGTCATGCCTGGTACCACATTGATCGCTTGGTCGAAGCCAACAAGCATCGGCTGGGAGTTGATGATACGCTCTACCGCCAGCTTGTTTGCCGCAGCAATTTTCTCAGCGACAGCAGCGTTTTCCAGTTTGTCGAGAGCGTTGATTAGCTCAGGCTTTCCGCCGCCTGGTGGCTTCCAATCCAGATGAGATGCATTCGCATTTTGCTTGATGATATCGTCTTTGAAAAACTCAATCCCTACGTTGATCGCATGAATTTTCCCGTTAAACAGCTCGTTGATTTTGCTCATGATTATTCCCCTTTCGCAACAAATTCTCTAGCCAGAAGACCTGCGTTCGTGCTGCTGCTTGCAATCGTGACACCCGCATCCATCAGCTTCTTCACTTGCTCATCAAAGTTCGGTGTATCGAGGTCTGTACCCAGCACGTAGCCCAGGATTTCCAGGTGTCTGCCTTCCTTGGCAGCATTCGCTTTTGCTTCCAGGATCGCTGGCAGCATCACGCCGACAGGATCTTCGTGGGAACCGAAGCCCAAGATGAAGTCCATCAGAATGACACCGACAGAAGGATCTTTTGCTTCTTCCAAAAATCTTGCGATGCGCGTGGAAGGATCGATCATCGGGTGCGGTTTGCCATTTGTAAAGTCGTCATCGCCCATGTCGAGGAACGTGTGAGCCTTGCTCTCATGGATGTTTTTCAGCTTGTAGTCTGCTTTCTTTTGGATGTTGCTGTATACGTCTTCATACTTGTCCATCGCGAGGTACATGGCTTCGTCGCACAGCGTACCGCCGCAGAACAGCCCGCGGACGTATTTTTGTTCCGGTGTCAGCTTTGCCCGCACTTCTTCAATCAACGGCCAGTTGAGTGCGCGCTTGTTAAGCTCGTCTTCATTGGCACCAGCCAGCACAACTGCTTTGATGGCTGCTTCCTTGCTCGTCTTCGCAAAATGTCCACCTGCTTCCAGAACTGGCGTTTCTTCTCCACCAATGAAATACACAACGACAGGTTTTTTGCAGCTTTTCACTTGCGCCAACACTTTTTCCTGTACACTTGCTGCTGGTGGCTTGGAAATGAGTACGATGACCTTTGTCGCCTCATCCTCTTCCAGTGCTTTGATTCCATCGAGCATCATGATGCCGCCGACTTGCTCGGAGAGGTCGCGACCGCCTGTACCGATCAGCTGCGTGATACCGCCGCCGAAGTCGTGGATACGCACGCTCACCTCTTGGCTGCCTGTACCAGATGCACCTACGATCCCGATGTTGCCTTTTCTCACAGCGTTTCCGAAGCACAGCGCCACATTGCCGATAATAGCTGTACCGCAGTCAGGCCCCATCATCAAGAGACCTTTTTCATGCGCGAATTGCTTGAGGGCGATTTCTTCCTCGATGCTCACGTTATCGCTGAACAGCATGACATGCAGATCGTTTTCCAATGCTTTTCTCGCTTCTCTCGCTGCAAATGCGCCGTTTACCGAGATGACAGCCAGGTTTGCCTCTGGAATGCTGGCTGCCGCAGAATCAATCGTGGAGTATTTGATCTCCGTTGCAGATTTGCTGCCGCCTTTTTTCTTGAACAACTCTTCGATGGCGATGAGAGCACTCTCGCACAGCTCGTCTGTCGCTGCCTTCACCACGATCATCAAGTCGCTCGTTTTCGCTGCTTCTAGCTCAGGTGTGAGCAAACCGACGTTTTTCAATACCTCTTTATTCATGTCGGTGCCCATCGCGATAACCGCTTGTTCGACACCTTCAATTTGATTCGCTTTTGTAGAGAGAGACATCAGGGATACCGAGTCAAAATACGTGCTTTGCTTGATTACGACTTTGGTAGACATACATTACCTCCAGCTTCTAGATTTCGTTCCAAACCACATAGGATGCCAAGCAGGATATCCGTACCCGACGACGAGCCGATCCTGATGATTTTGTCTAAAGCAGGGACAAGCTCTTCCAAGGAGCCGGATATCATGCATGAAAGCAGGTCATTTAGCGACTCTCTTACTTGTCCATGTGCTGCTTTTTTCAGCGTGATCGCACTGATTTCGTTCGTTAATGCTTGGGACGAACGGACGATTTCATCGAAAAATGGGCATGACAAACAAGAGGAAATGTTTTGCATCTTGTATACACTGCACAATCCCACTAAAAAGTCGTCACCCGATGGTGTTAACCCCGGCCCCAGTCCGATAAGACTTATCGCATGCTGAGTAGCTGACTCTATGCGTTTGTTCGCCAGATCGTTGGAAAGCATACCTGCACGCTGGATCAGCATACGGGACATCTCTTTCTCAAACGGACTGGCAGGTTGGGAGGACATCTTCATGCCCCCCGTCTTGCCGTATTCGTCTACGTAGTTTTTCGTGAACGCCACATTTCGGCGCAATACTTCTACGGCTTCTATGTCACAAGGATAGGAAGGAAGGACCCCTTCCCACTTTGCTGCTTGCTGAATCCATATTCGCAAATCCGCTCCGATAACGAGCGTGCCATCTTCGGTGATGACCGGAGTATTAACGGGCAGCCCCAGCTCTGAAAAGCCTTTTACATCAATAATGAGCGTGTTCGGTGCATTGTCTAGCTGATGGTTGCCAATGGTGTACAATTCCCCGTTTTCGCTGCATTTCAGATTGATCGTGCGCTCAAAAGTACTGTGTACGGTCCCGCTAAAGTTTGATCGTGCCAAACGCTCAAGGAAACCAGCATCGCCAGACAACGCCTGGATGTACATGGGACGCTTTACTTGGCTCCTGCTTCCAGCAAGATGTTTTCGATTTCGGTGTAGCCTTTTCTTCTCGCAAGCTCAAGCGGTGTTACGCCGTATTTATCTACCATGTGCACATTGCAGCCATGCTCAATCAACAGCTTGATGATCGTTTGTTGCTTTTCACCGCCATCACCTAAGATGATCGCTTCGATCAGTGGTGTCCAGCCCACAAAGTTCGTATGGTTTACATTGATGTCAGTCGTCGTTACGAGCTCACGTACGATGTCCACATGACCTTTTTCAGACGCTGGGGTAATCCCTACGCCACCAAAACGAGTCAACAGCTCCAGGTTTGTTCCTGCCTTGATCATCATTTTGACGAGCTCCAGCTTGCCGTTGATGCAACCGAACAAGAACGGGTTGAAGCATGTCTCATCCTGCAAATCTACATCTGCACCTGCTTCTACCAAAAACGATACCGCTTCCAATTTGTCGTTCATCGCAGCAGTCAGAATCGCTGTACGCTTTTGTCTGTTTCTTGCGTTAATATCTACGCCCTGCTCCAGATGCTTTTTCAGTGCTTCGATATTCCCCTCAGCCGCTGCCTCGAGAAATGCTTGTACTACGCTTTTGTCTGTCATAGTAAGCCCTCCATGATCTCGTGATTGAACAACCCGCCAAGATTGGCTCGGTGCTTGCTCTTTTAAAAAACAATTAGACAAGCACCACGTACTTACATCATTATTTTAGACAGGGTGGATGGAATCGTCATTGTGTATGGAAACTAAAAAAATTGAGGTTCACTTGTGCACATTGCACAATTACAGGAATCCCTTTGTGGCAAAGGAGTGAACAAGGTGCTGACCATCAAAGATTTGCTTACCATTCAATCCATAGACGGCATCAAAATCATCGCAGGAGAGCAAGGCATTAACAACGTCATCTCCATCGTCAATATCATGGAGAACCCGGATGCTTTTGACTGGCTGTCTTCTAATGAATTACTGCTCTCCACCGGATATATTTTCAAGGACAATTCCGAGCTGCAAAATACAATCATAAAGGAATTGGCGGAGATCAACTGCTCCGGGCTCTGCATTAAGATGCATCGCTATTTCGATCAAATCCCGCAAAACATGATTGATCATGCCAACAAGTATGGACTGCCGCTTTTGGCCCTGCCTTTTGAATACACGCTGTCGAAAGTGATTGCCATTATTAACGAAAAAGCCTCCGGGCGCTACGATTTGTTGAATCGCAAAACATTGGACATGCATAACGCCCTGTTTCGCATTGCGCTGGAAGGTGGCGGACTGGATCGCATCGCCTCCGAGCTGTCTGAGACGATCAACAACCCGATCCTTATACTGGACCAGGACTGGCATCTGCTTCATTACACGGAAATCTGGCACAATCCGATTCCGCTTGACTCCTGCCTGACCTTAAGCAAAAACAGGCCTGTTTTTACCCGTGACTTCACGGAGTCCGTTCCGCGAAATATTAGCCAGATCAAAAAGTCGATCAAGCGTATCTACCATGCGAAGGATTATGAAGTTAAATGCAGGATTCTACCCGTTGCTGTAGCTAACCACATCTATGGATACATCGTCGTCTGGCAAACCGTTTGGGAGCTTACCGAATTTGACTACATCGTGTTAGAGCAAGCATCCACGATCGTGGCGCTGGAGCGGATCAAGGCGAGGGAAATCGAGGAAGTGAAGCTGAAGATCAGGCAAGACTTTTTCGATGACTTGCTCACAGGTAAAATTACGTCCTCTGACTCGCTGCAAACCTTGTGTGATTTGCACGGATTGCAATCGAGCTACATGTATTTTTGTATGGTCATGAATATCGAGCCGATTGAGCTGGAAAATTTGGAGGATATCATCGATCGCAAATACGAGCTGGATCGGATCGCCAAAAAGTGTGTTGACCTCGTCTATGACAATTCGAGTAAAGCTCCTGGAGAAATCACCTGCTTTTATCGGAACAATCGAATCATTATCCTCATCGGACAAAACGAGCAAAAACCCGTGGTGTCTGCAAGTGAAGCCAAGCAATTCGCGAATGAGCTGTACAGCGCTCTCGTGGATAAAATCAAGAAAACCTTGTTCTTTATTGGGGTCGGACGTCAGTATAAAAACATCGCTTCTCTCCATAAGAGCTTTACCGAAGCACATGAAGCGATCCGCCTAATGCAAAAGTTCAACAGCAAGGGCGAAGTCTCTCATTTCGATGATTACTCCGTCTATCATTTCCTGGGTTCCAACATTAAGGACATTGAATTGGAAGACTTCTTTTTGAAGCGTCTGGGGAAGCTGTACGAGCATGATCAAGAGTTCGGTACGAGCCTCATGGTGACCTTGGACAATTATTTTCTGTACAATCAAAACGTCAGTGAAGCGGCGAAAGCGATGTTCATTCACCGCAATACGTTTATTTACCGAATTGAGAAGATCAAGGAGATTTTGAACATGGATTTGAAAAACTCGGAGGAACTACTGCAAATCCAGCTGGCGCTCAAGATCGGTAAGCTTTTGCATAAGGAGTAAAACTCGGAAGGGCTTGGTCATCAGGCTGTAGTGGTCGGGAGGAAGGCGTGCCACATGTTTTCCAGTCGCCTTTTTCCTCACTTTGTTCGGGCGGTCTCCTTCCAAACATGTGACACACCTTCCCGTACAGCTGATGGGGCACTCGTTTCGAACTGCATTGGGAGTGGGGCTTGCCGAAGATTTCGCTTGAATACAAAAAGAGCCTCTTTAAAGGGGCTCTTTTCTCTTAGTTGCTACTGTTTAGTTATGAATATATTTTTCAAAGACTTTACCAAAATCTTTGACGACATACTTGTATCGGATGTCCTCCAGCCAATCGAAGGTGTATTGGTTGATGGACTTGAATTGTGAAGCTACGTCTGCTTGTTGCCCAGTTACGCGCCCCAGTGTGCTTTGGGCGACGTGGAGGCTTTCTTTTGCATGTTGGAGCGCAAGTTCGTTATCGTGCATAGTCGAGGCGATCTTCACAAGTGCTTTGTAGAGGTCTTTTAATTCCTCCAAATGCTTTTTGTTTACATCGATCGAGTAGTGCTCATTGCCCATCGTGAACTTGATTTCCACATCCAAATCGACGGTTCCGGCTGTTTCCAGATACACGTTAGAGATCGGGTGTGTATGGTAGGAATAGCGGCGCAACATGCGTTTTTTGCTGGTGGCACTCGTTCCATCCAGATGCACTAGTCCCAGATTGGTGAAGCAATATTCGTCGGACTTTGATTTGATCAAAAAATAGATTTTCTCATTGTCCTCATGCATGATGTAATCATCAGCGTCCACCTTGTCGTAATCCGCTGGTTTTACCACAATTCCCACATTGCTCAAGCCGAGCGCGTCTGCTGCAAGCTTTCCAAACATGAATGAAACAACTCCCCTCGATATGTACGGTGTAACCTTTACCATTTATACGTCCATGAGGAAGCTTAGTTGCAAAGTGCTTCACTCTTTTTTGAAGATGATCTTCCTTTTGAAAAACAAATACATCCATTTCGAATGAATCTTCATCCCTTGGGTGTCATTTTACAGCCAGGTCGTCTTTTCTTCCGCTGCTACCCGACTGGTTTCAGGAGTATCTGCCTCGGGATAGCCAATGAATAGCGTGCCCACGACCTTTTTATTTTCAGGCGATCCGAGGAATTGCAGCAAGCGCTCGTCGCGAACCAAGCCGACTCCTCTCGTGCGCCAAACCATGCCCAGTCCCAGTTCCTTTGCTGCCAGCCACATGGAGTGAATCGCGCAGCAAACCGCGTATTCATTATCCTCTGAGGATGCTTCATCCCCTGGGATCACATCAGCGGTGGCAACAATGACGAGCGGTGTTTTTTCCAGGACGGCCAAGGAATCCTGTACGAGATTCGGCTTGGTCGGAAAACGCTCCAGCAAAAACTCCTTCGCGATTTCCTCGAACCGCAGCTTCGCTTCTCCTCTGATCACATAAAAATGCCACGGTTGACGCAAGCGGTCGTTCGGAGCTAACACTGCGCAATCTAGCAACGCTTGGATTTTTTCGGTTTCTACTTCTTTTGGAATATAGTTACGCACGGCTCTTCTGTTTTTGAGTGCCTCTAGTACGGACATATTGGTTCCTCCTCGGATGTACCATTTTCTTACTGATCCCACTCATTATATAAGAGGTTGTCATGATCGTATAGGTATCCATCACCGAGAATGAATCGCCAAATGTGCTTGGTGTTCGTCTTCTTTCGCCACGTAGATGTCATACTGCTTATGATCTTGTTCTTGGGGCAACATCGCCATGTCTCCTCCTAAATGACGAACTGCATGAGAATGAATGCGTGTGCGAAAACGAATGCCATGAGCACTTAGCTTGTTTACCACGCGTATGTATGCTTCATGACCAAACGCAGTGTGGATCAAGCACTTGTACTTGGAAAAAAGGGTGAGAAAAAAGTCCATCATCCGCCCCACTCGCCTTCTTTTTGTAGTATATTCCAATTATTGCGGAAAAGAGGGGGGCTTTCTAGCATGAATCGAAGGAAAGTGTTCACGGGTTCACCTTGGGAACCTGTCGTGGGCTATTGCCGCGCAATTCGAGTCGGCGACCGTATTGAAGTGGCTGGCACTACGGCCATGAAGGACGGGGAAGTCGTTGGTGTGGACGATGCCTATGAACAAACGCGGTTCATCCTGGAGACGATTGAAAAAGCATTGCGAGAATTAGATGCTGATTTGTCTCATGTGGTCAGAACACGGATGTTTGTGACGGATATCAGCAAGTGGGAAGAGATCGGAAAAGCACATGGAGAGTTTTTCCGCGAGATTCAGCCTGTCGCTACAATGGTTGAGGTCAAGGCATTGATTGACCCGCGTCTGCTCGTTGAAATTGAAGTAGAAGCCATTGTTTAGCATGCTGATTAGTTGGAAGCGGACCGACGACTTTTCCTGTCGATCCGCTTTTTGCTTTTTCTACGATTGTGCAAGCTCCTCAGGGATATCAAGCCCTGCCTTCTCTGCTTCTTCGAGGTGATGTTTCGCCAGAAGCTCGTCCACATATTGAGCTTCATTCCGGTAAATTCTTGCCAGCTCGATATGTGCATGCGGGTAATCTCTTTCCAAAGCAGCATGAAAATAAGTGATGGCGGCGTCGATATTTTTGGCTGTACCATACCCATTACTGTAGAAAATCCCCAAATTATAGGCACTGAAATCGCTGCCTGCTTCGTAATCCTGCTGATAATAATGCAGCGCCTTTTCGTAATTCCCTTTTGAATCATGCAAATAGCCAAGCCAATCAAAAACCGGAGAGCCTAATACCTCTCCCTGTTCATAATGCCAGAGGGCTTTGTCCAAATCTTGTGGCACCAGCTCCCCCTCATAATAGGTGGCGCCAAGATTGTTGTGAGCTAGAGCATGACCGTATTCTGCCGCCTTGCCCATCCAGTAAATAGCCTGATCGGCATCAGGCTCCGTGCCTATCCCGTGTCGATAGCAACAGCCTAATCCATTCATAGCATGGTGGTTGCCTGCCGCAGCCCCTAATTCATACCAGTAAAAAGCTTTATCAGCATCCTCGAAGCCTTCCAGACTGTAATACATATGGGCAAGGTTGTTCATGGAGGGGTCATAGCCCTTTTTAGCCGCAAGCGTATCGTACAGAATGGCTTTCTCATAGTCACCTGCTTCATACGCTTCCATGCCCAGGTTGTACAACGTTTCTACCGGCGTGTACTGATCTACGCTGTCACCATCGGATTGCTCTCCTTTGGCATAGGCCAGCAGTCGCTTGCGAATCTCGGCATCAAAATAATAGCTGTAATAACGATCGCAGACTTCCTCCAGAACGAGCGTTTTATCTGCCCTCGACAGGCCGTACTCGCTTACTAAATAAACGTCGTGATCCTTGAAGGCATAAGCAAAACCCTCGACCAGTGGCTTTTTCACCACCAGATCGAATTCGAAATCACTGCATCGCTTTTCCGGCGATAAGGCAATGCTCCATAATCCATACTTCTTCAAAGCATACGCATCCTGATGCAGCCAAAAAATGTTCTCATAATCGTCTAAAGGGAATAACCACGCTGGTTGATCGGCATCTCCATGAAAAACACCTAGCTTTCCATCTTTTTTCGCCAGCACCTGATCGCCATGTCCAGACTCCGTATAAACCTGCAAATCAATCAGTTCATCGTATTCGTACGGCAACAAAAGGCTCTCCTGCTGTTTGCCATAAGCGGCGTACTTTTTCCCCTTGCGCAGAACGAGCAGATTCGGAGAATGGGTTTGCCGATTCAGCTTATCGAAGCCGGATGCGCCGACAGTGCCGTCTTTTTTGTACAAGGTGCTATGATTTGTATCCTTGTGTGGTTTGACAAGGATTAGCCCTTCATCGATCCGTTCCACCACCGCCAGAGGAAATTCCCCGACGTATTTCCAATATTCGTTAAAAATTTTCCGATTCTTCCTGCCTTTGACCGCCGTATGGTAAAAGCCGTCCCCGCACTTGAAAGCTTCTTCATGCTCAAAATCTATCGTTACAGAACCAGCTTCGTCTAGTACGCCCCACTTTCCGTCTTTCTTTGCCGTATAAAATCCTTGGTAATCGAGCGGTTCCAATTCTTCATAGTGGGTCGGGAAAATCGTTTTCCCTTCCAGATTGATCAGACCATATCGATCGTTTCGTTTGACAATGGCACCAGCAGAGCCGTATTCAAAATCGTAGGCATCCTCCCACTCCAATGGAATGACGATTCTCCCGGATTTATGTACATAGCCGTATTTGCCATCTCGGGCAACCACGGCGAGATCTTCGGAAGCGAATTCGTAAAAGGCATCGAACTGAGGGGCGAGCATTACGTTTCCCTCTGCGTCTTTGAGACCAAGCAAGCCAGCTTCCTCAAAAATCTCCACGTCAGGTTGTTCTTCATAAGGCCGCCAGATGTGTCCCCAGCCGTATTGGTAGTCCTCATAATTGAGCAGCTCGGCAAAAGAACGGAAGCCCGGGTTCACATCCAACAATTCGGAGTAGTTCAGCAGTGAGATGTCATCGTTGTCCATTGCCTTTGTCATGATCTCGTTGTTATGGGCAATAATGGCGCGCAAGGTTTCCGCCTGCTCGTCATGAGGGATGTCATCCATATTGAACACGTCCCAGGCATCGATGTGAAAATACGGAAGCGTTCGTTTTTCCAGATAGCTCAGAAGCTGATTTCTCGCTTCCGAAAATGCTTCTTTGTTACCGATTAAACCTTCCTGTCTCTCCAGGAAATCGTAGAATCGCTTCACGTTTTCGATGCCTGCCTGTGCGTCGTAATAGAGTCCGGAATTGTCCGGTTCGGTATGGTTGTTGTAATTATTTCCGGCGATTGAACCACCTTCTATGAAGAGCGGCTGCAAGAGTAGGGGAACCTCATAGCCCCATTCCACCATCATCGTATCGTTGTCTTGTGCTTGAGAAGGCTCACTGACGTTATATACATAGACTCTGTGTGACATGTCTTCTCTCCCTTTGATTTCCAATTGCTTCTGACAACATTGTAAGCAAATCTAGCAGGGCAAAACAATCCGACGGATGGTCTATCCAATGAAAAAGGCTGACTAGCAAAAATCATGCTGGTCAGCCCTTTCTACTTTTTAGTTACAGATCAATGAGAGGAATACTCCCACCCGCACTAACGGGCTCGATCGCCTTGCCCGCCGACCGCACCAATGTAAAGTACTCATAGCAGCCAATGACACCAAAGTCCCCATCGATCACACCCGGATAAGCGCGATTCACGGAATACTCCTGGCTTAAGTGAGCCTTCAGCGCCTCCCCTTTTTGTATCCGATAGCCCGAGATATCGACCTTGCCTGTAATCGGAACCGCTGGCTTTGGACCATGATCCGGGCAATGATCGTAGTAGTGCGGGATCGAAACATAGTACAGATCTGGATATTCTGCCTGCGTCAAGCTCGCTTCCGCTTGTACGACCGCTCGTGTCGTCGCCTCGCACGTGACGATATGATCGGGATGACCCGTTACCCCGTCCGGCGGAAACGTAACGACGACATGGGGCTTCCATTCCTCTATCGCTTCTTGAATCTTAGCCACCAGCTCATCCAAATCGGCATTTTGCAAGGAACCATCCGGGTACCGGAACAAGTCGAGACGACTGATTCCGAGCACTTCCGCCGCTGTTTTCAGCTCTAGCTCTCGATGTTTTGCCAGCTTTTCTCTGCAATCGATATCGAATGGACCGCTGCGTCCTTTGCAGCCGGAAGTAATGCACAAATAACACGTTTCATGTCCGGCGTCCTTGCACTTTGCCAAAGTTCCCCCGCAGGCAAAAGACTCATCGTCCGGATGGGGAAACACAACCATTACTTTTTTCATTTCTGGCACCTCACTTACCGCCCGATTGGCGTTCTAGATAAGCCAATCCTTTTGCTATGACACCGTAAATCGGATCGTTTTTCGCATTTTCGATGACGACCTGCGAAGCATACACTCGGACGCGCTCTACGACGATCTCTCGCACGCGATCATCGTTTTGCAAAACGCCTCCCTGCATAATCATCTGAAACGGCTTGGCTTTCATTTGCAACGTATCAATGACCGCCCGAGCAGCATCGAAAAGCTCCTCGCCTGCGACCTGTAAGATAGCTACTGCCACCTTATCTCCGGCAAGTGCAGCCTGGCTGACCAACGGCGATAGCTCTCCTACCTTCTCTACGGAATAATGCTCACTGTACGTCCAGTTAAATAATTCATCTACGCGTCCGAGTCCAACGTGTGGAAGGAGCAGCTCCTTCAGTACGGTCGGCTCGCCGCGGCCATCCGCTGCTTTTAAGACCGCCATAATCGCTTGCTTGCCGATCCAGTAGCCGCTGCCCTCGTCACCGACCCGATGCCCCCAGCCTCCTGCTCGCGCTGTTTCCTGTTCATCGTTTACACCAAAGGCAATCGAGCCTGTGCCTGCGATGACCAGAATGCCGGGTTTGCCTCCGGTCGCACCGAGCAATGCCGCAAACCCGTCGTTTTCCACAATCAGGTGCTGGACGCGAATGCCGAGCTGGTGCAGCACCTTGCTCACCATCCGCGAGATTACCTGTCGATCATACTCTGTGTCGAGGCCAGCGATCCCGAACACCGCGCACTCGATTTCCCATTCGATTGGTTCATCTGGTGTCGGTGTGCTGCTCATAAAGGGGGCAACTGTTTGACGAGCAATCGCATCGTCCAGAGCTTGGTTGATCGCTGCAACCAACTCACGAGCTGCCGCTTCCTCCCCGATCCCTTGATAATTGCATGAACCGGAGCGTCCTGCACCGATTTCATTTCTGGAGCGGTCCACCAGTACCGCCAGACACTTGGTGCCCCCTCCGTCCACTGCCAGAAGAGGTATTCGCACCACTGCCATTACCCCACACTCCATTCAGCTGTCAAATGATCAAGCCCTTTCATCACATTCGCAATCGCCTGTTTTTTCTGTGCCAGCCATTCTGTTTCCTGCTGGAGAACAGCTTGGCGAGCGGCGATCATGCGCTTCATTTCCTCTGGATTTGGTCCACCAGGAAGGTTGCGGATCATTACAAAATGAACCGGGTCAAGCGCCAGTCTGAGCTCTTCTGCTGTGAGCGACAGCTCCCGCCCGATTACTTCCACGGCTGCACGGTTTACCAGCTCCAAGCTGATTTGGTTTGCAGCGAGTTGCTCACTCATCGCTTCTTTTACCACACGACTCACGATGTGATGAGATTTGCGGAATGAAAGCTGATCCGTGCGCACCAATGTATCCGCTAGCTCAGTGACGGTCGCAAAGCTACCCTTTGCCCGCTCCAATAGGACGTCCTTGTTCACTTCCATCGTCCCCACAACGCTCGCCATCAAGCGATACATCTGCTCGAGCACGCCCATGCTCCGCCATGCGTATGGCTGCATGTCATCCTCGGTATCCACGATATCGCCAAAAGGCGTATTGTGCATCATCGTAAGCACTGTCGTCGCATTGCCTGCTGCGCTGGACAACAGAGAGCGCATATGTTCAAAGGAAACCGGATTGCGCTTTTGCGGCATGATGGAGCTGATCTGCACATATGGACTCGCGACTTTTAACCCCGCGAATTCCTGTGTGCACCAGAGCAGCATATCTTGAACCGTACGCCCCAAATTAATGGCTGCCAATTGTACGGCTGTCGCTACCTCCCCTAAATAATCCGCGCCGCAGACTGCATCATAGGAATTTTCCACCAACTCATCAAATCCGAGCAATTCGCACATCCGCTCCCGGCTGATCGCAAAGCCAGAAGTCGTCAAGGCTGCTGCCCCCATTGGTGAGCGATTGACTGTGTGATAGGCTTGGATCAGTCGCTTGATATCGCGGCTGAGCATGTCAGTAGCCGCCATGATATAATGCGCCATTGTCGTCGGCTGTGCCTGCTGTGTATGTGTGTAGCCAATCATAATCGTATCCACATGCTCATTTGCAAAGAGGAGCAAATGCTCTTTCAGATAGAGGGCGGAAGCCAAGGTCACTAACAATTTTTCACGCAGCACCATGCGGTAAATGGTAATCCCCATGTCGTTGCGACTGCGAGCCAGATGCAGATTTCCTGCCACATCAGGAGCCAGTTCCAGCAAACGGCTCTCTACCTGAAAGAACAAATCTTCAAACTGCCCGGTGTAATGCGATTGGCGCAGCTCTTCCATTTCGATCCCACACAGTGCACCAGCAATTCTTTTGGCCTCATCGTCTGTGAGCAATTCCTGTTCACGAAGCATGATCAAATGCGCCTTGTTGATCGCCATCATCGGATGCAGAAGATGGTGCTTCGCTTCATTGAACGCAGGCTCCAAAACAGCCTCCACGTATGTCTTGCCAGGGAAACTGGCTCCCTCCTGTTGAAAAATTCGCTCTCTATAATTCATCTTACTTGCATCTCCTTCCCTATCCATTCGTAAGCTGCTTCTATTTTTGCGTCTGATCTTATTTTAGGAGGGAGGCGACCGCCGAACGATCGCCTTCCCTTCTACTATGATTACTGCTGTGGGCTGATCATGTTGACAAACAATCGGATCGCCCCCGGTACGAGTGACGGAATTTCGCGATACCACACGAGCGAGCTATAGGTATACGTTCCTTTTCCATACTTGGCAGTGAGGTACGTACCCGTAAATTCCTTCTCGCCTTCGTCTCCATTAGAGATGAGCTCTGTGTATTCCTTGCCCCACTCGGATGGATTGTAAGCGGAACGATCCTGAATCCAGTTGTCCCAATCTTTTTCCGTGATTTTATTTGGCGAATGGAACAAAGCATGATCAGGCTCCAATACTGTCACTTTGGAGTTCTCATCTGTGACACGCCATTGAATCAGCGGAGCTCCGATTTTGATCGGATAAGGAGCGAGCTCTGGCTTCCATTTATCCTCTGGCTTGTGGTATTGCACGACCAGATTCCCACCGTTTTCCACGTATTTGAGCAAGCGGGCATTCGAAGGAATCAACTCCGGTCGGAAACCATAAGCGCGAATACCCAGCACGATCGTATCGTATTGATTCAGATCGCCAGTCTCGATGTCCTTTGCCGACAGATTGGTCACATCGACTCCCAATTGGGACAAATACTGATCGATATTGTCAAAGCCACTGGATACGTAACCGACCTTCAAGCCTTCCGGCACCTTCAGGTCAAATGCCTGGATGGCAAGAGTCGCTGGTTGGACGAAATAAGTCGTGCCGATATGCGGGTAACGGATGACTTGGGCTCCGTGTCGACTCTCTGTACCACTGCCAGACGCTACTGCTGTCACCGTATACTTATCCGGTTGGACCGAAGCGTCTGCTTTGACCGTAAAGGCAACGGACTTCGTTTCTCCCTTGGCCTCAAAGGCGAGCGGTGCTGCTTGTGGCTCCACGCTCCAGCCTTTTGGCACATGTAGAGAGATGGTTGTTTTCGCTGCACCTGGATTGTAATTTTTCACCGTAACCTTGACCGGGATTGGCTCCTCTGGCTTCTGCGTATTCAAAACCGTCGCATTTGGACTCAGCACCATAGAAAAAGATGGAAGAACTGCAATGGCATCTGCTGGTGTCACATGGCTATTCGCCGTCGAGCCTGCAAAGCTGTAGCTGACATCTGCCGTAATGGCTGGCACGGCGTACGGTTGGAATAGCGCAGCATTTGACGGAACCGTGACATCAAATGTCGTTTTTACCGTCTGATTGTAGCCGAGCGATGAGAAGCTGGTGGTCGATTGCGGCTTGGCTTGCCAGCCTTTTGGTACATTCAGTGCGAGATTGATCTTCCCGACTTTTGCTTGGCCGCCGTTGTAAGCCGTGACCGTTACTTTTGTCGTTTGGCCTGCTACTAGCTCCATTGTCTCAGGCTTTACCTTGGTCACGAGCGAGAGCGCTTCGGCACTAGCTTTGTTTAGCTGGGATTTTTTCACGGTCAAACGATGGCGCAAGTCTGTTTTCGTGTCAGTTGGCAGCAAGGACGCTTCGACTACTGCCGTCGCTTTTTCCACATCCGCCAGCATCTCATGCGCTTCCTTGGCTACTGAGGCAAAGCTTGGGTACGCAGTAATGACCTCTTCGGCATCCTTTTGCAACTTTTTTAGTTCACCCGCCACTTTTTCCCCACCAGACTGGCTGGCAACTTCCTTGGCTAAATCGTCAAATGAATAGGCAATTCCCGCAAAAAAGTCTGCTTCTTTGTCTTTTGTCTCTACGATGGCTTGATCGAGCTTGTAATAATTAAAGCTTGGCCCTTCGTCATAGTGACGTCCCATGCCCTGGCTCTTGTGCATAAAACGGGATTCTTCGCCGAGTTGGACGTAAGAGGCACCATAAATTTCGTCATAGTCGCCAACTGGCACCTTGACCGAGTAATCTTGTTCCTTTGCAGGCAGGTACAGCTTCTTCACCTGCCAAGGAGCCAAGCCTTCCTTTGCATGCTGCGGAAAAACGTTTGGATCTGCGGCATCCTTGAATGCCCGTACCGTAATGACATTAATCGCGCGATGATGACCGTGAGTCGAAGGTTCGTTCAAAAATGCGGGAATCACGATATCGGGTCTCAGTGTTCGGATACGGCGGATGAGCTTTTCGTATGCGACATCCTCGCCCCATTTTTGCAGCGTTTCATCCGGGCTTTTGGAAAAGCCGAAGTCAAAAATAGGGTCATCGATTTTTTCACTGAGGTTCTCCAGATGGATGTTCGTGATTTTGGAAGCTTCCTGCAATTCGCGGGTACGAATGATCCCCAGCGCATTACCTAGCTCGCTGCCTATCTCGTTCTGTCCTCCCTCGCCACGGTTCGCAATGACACTCGATGTGTCCACCCCTTTGCCAAGCGACAAATACGCGAGCATCGAACTGTGCTCATCGTCCGGATGTGCTCCGGTGTTCATCGCACTGGCAATCGTGGTGAGCGGCTTGATGGCTTTCCACAGGTCGACACCCCCGCGGTCTGCATGGGCGGTCTCGGGTGCTACCGGCATAATCAGACTCGTGGCCAGCACCGCTGAAGTCGTAATCGTGTACAGCTTGGCAAGTTTCCCCTTACTCAATGAACGTTCCTCCATTCCATTTTCAGATTGATGTCTATATCAATCATGGCGGTCTATACGTTTGCAGTTCATTGATGTAGCCATGGATCGACCCACGGTTGGCCCGGAGTGGATGGGACATTACTGCTTCTGACTGATCATGTTGACGAACAAACGAAAAGCGCCAGGGACTAGCTGTGGAATCTCGCGAAACCAGGCAAGCGAGCTGTACGTATACGTCCCTTTTCCATAGTGCGCCGTGAGGAAAATACCACGGAACTCCGGTTCTCCCGGATCACTTGTCGCAATCAGCTCGGTATACTCGCTCCCCCAGCGAGAAGGATTGTAGATGGAGCGCTCCTGCACCCATCCATCCCAGTCTGCTTGGGTAATCACGTTTGGCTCCTGGAATATCGGATGGTCAGGGGCCAGCATACGGACGTCTGATTGCTCATTGGTCACCCGCCAATCGATCAGCGATTCGCCGATAAAAATAGGGTAAGGTGCCAAGTGCGGCTTCCATTTGTCCTCCGGCTTATGATATTGAACGACGAGATTTCCGCCGTTTTCTACATAGTGCAAAAGACGCTGGTTGCTCTCGATTAATTCGCGGCGGAATCCGTATGCGCGGATACCGAGAACAATCGTGTCGTAGCGGGACAAATCGCCCGATTGTATTTCGTTTGCGTCGAGATTGAGGCAATTCACCCCGACTGCACGCAAGTATTTATCCATATTGTCAAAGCCGCTGGATACGTAACCGATCCGTTGATTTTTCGGAATGGCCAGGTCAAAGGCTTGAACAGTCAACGTAGCGGGCCGGATGAAATACGTGCGGCCGACATGCGGATATTCAATGACCTGCACATCCTGCGCGATCTCAGTCACACCGTCTGTCCCCGCTACCGTGGCGCTGATCTGATATTTGCCATTCGTCACCTGCGGTGTGGTATGAACAGTAAAAGCGATCGTTTTCGTCTCGCTGCGGAAAGAAAATGGAACATCCACAAAGGCTGGCTCCGCTGCCCAGCCTGCCGGGACAACGAGAGCGACCTTGGCTGTAGAGCTTCCCGGACGGTACTGTTTCAGTGTTACCTTAACCGGGATCGTCTCATCCGTATGCAGCGTGTTTCTCACCACATCTGACGGGGTCAGCGTCACGGCATACGGCGGAAGCACAGCAACACGGCTTTCCGGCTCCACACGAATCGTACTGGCTGTCTCGAAGGCGAAATAGAGCACCTCGACATCGAGCACGGGCGGCTTGTATGGATGGAACAGCTCCGTCTGTGCAGGAATCGATACCTCAAATACGGTGCACACCGTCTGATTGTAAGCAAGTCGAGGAAAAGCAGTTGGCGTGAGCGGTTTCGCCGTCCATCCAGCGGGTACACGCATACGCAGCTTCACATGCTCTACCTCCAGCGAGCCGCCGTTGTAAGCCGTTACGGTAACGGTTGTCGTCTGACCTGCCACCCACTCGCCCGTCTCCGGCTTGATTTTCACGACCAAAGACAGAGCCTCCGCACTGGCACGGTTTAGCTGCGCTTCCTTGAGTCCTAGCCGATACATCAAATCAATCTTTGTTTCTTCATCGAGTGGAGCCTTGGGTACTTCTTGTTGTGCAGACGCCAGCAAAGCCTTCATGCAGTGAACCCTTTGTGCCACCTCAGCAAAACGCGGGTAGGCATTCAATACATCTGTAGCCGCATCGTGCATACGATGAAATACTTCCGCAAGCTCTTGCCCGCCTTTTGCAGCGATGCTCTGCGCCAGATCAGCAAAACTGACGGGCAGTCCGGAAAAAAAGTCGCGCTCTTTTTCCGGTGCCGGAAAAACAGAGGCATCCAAGCGGTAATAATTGTAGGTCGGGCCTTCGTCGTAATGAACACCCATGCCCTGTGTCTTATGCATAAACCTCGATCGCTCACCAAGCTGCACATAGGATGAGCCGTAGATTTGGTCGTATTCCCCCACGGGTACAGCGACGTGATAATCATCGTTGTCCATGATAGGCAAATACAGCTTTTTCATTTGCCACGGCAAAAGTCCAGCCTGCCTATGCGCAGGAAAGATCTGTGGATCGGCTGCTTCGTGGAAAGCTCGCTGTGTCAGTAACGTAATCGCCCGGTGATGTCCGTGTGTCGTCGGTTCATTTTCAAAGCAAGCGATAACGACATCGGGGCGTAGCTCCCTGATTTTCCGAATCAATCGCTCATACACGACCTCTTCGCCCCATTTGCGGAAGGTTTCTTCGGCACATTTGGAGAACCCGAAATCATGGATAGGATCATCCAGCTCTTCACTCAGGATGCCAAGCGTCACATTGCTGAGAGATGAGGCTTCTTCCAGCTCGCGCGTCCGGATAATCCCCAGCGCGGTACCTTGCTCGCAGCCGATTTCGTTTTGGCCGCCTTCCCCTCTCGTCGCGATCACACTCGTGGTATAAACGCCTCTCCCCAGCGCCAAATAAGCAAGCATGGCACTGTGCTCATCGTCTGGATGGGCACCTGTATTCATAGCACTAGCAATGGTAGCGAGCGGCTTAATCACTTTCCATAGATCGAGCAGTCCGTGTTCCCCCTGCATGGTGCGAACAGATGCGGGAATAGGTGGGCAGGGCAGTTTGGTCGGCTGTACGATCGGTGATTTCTTGTCCATCGATTCACTGACATCCACGTGAAGCTCCCCCTTTTTGACGAAGGCATCCAGCTTTACACGGCAGTTCCCGCTTTATCTCCGGTCAGTTTTCTGGAGATGAACAACACGATGATGATGACCACGATTTGCAAGACACCATAGGCGCAAGCGGTGCCGAATTCATTACTGTACATGCGTTGGAATACCGCGACAGACAATGGCGTTGTCTTCGGTGTGAAGATCAGAATCGAAGCTACGAACTCCCCGATACACTGAACGAATGCTAACAGCGTACCCGCGAGAATTCCACCCCACGCCATCGGGAACACGACACGTCTAAAGCTGTACCACCAAGAAGCACCGAGATTTCGCGCAGCTTCCTCGACGGATGGGTCCATCTGCATCAAGGTCGCATTAGTAGAGCGAAACACAAGTGGTAGATGTCGGACAAAATACGCCAACGGGATAATCCAGAATGATCCGATCAAAACCTGACCAAAGCTGAATGCATTCGGCTCACTGAACGCTGCAATCAGGTTGATCGCCACAACTGTCCCTGGCAATGCCCATGGCAGCATGATCAGCACATCAAGAAGCGTTTTCCCGCGAAACTTGAGGCGAACCATGGCATAAGCCGCAGCTACACCGAAAATGACGATCCCGATTACCGCGATAGCAGACAACTGCAAGCTGTTGAGAATCGGACGCCATGTCTTGCTATCCGTGAACAAATCCATGTAATGCGACAAGGTATATTCCGGCGGTAATATTTGCACCGTCCAGGTACCATCCACCGAGAAGGAGATGAGTACCAATACGAGAATTGGCAGCATCAGAATGATTGTACCGATAAAAGACAGCACAATCGTTGTGTAGCGTCCCGCTTTGCTCTTGATCTCAGTACGGTGCACACTGACCCCTTTGCTCAAGTTCTGGTAGTTACGCGCGCCTTGGTACCAACGCATGATCAAAAGAAAAGCCACGGAAACAATCGAAAGAATCGTAGACTGTGTCGCAGCCATGTCCAAATCTCCATTGGTGCGAGACAGATAGATTTGCATCGTCATCGTCCGGTCAATTCCGAAAATGAGCGGTGCCGTATAAGAAGCCATCGAAATCATGAAAACCAACAAAGAAGACGCGACCATGGCTGGCGTAAGCATCGGCAATATAATGCGCCGCCAAACGGTAAAGCGATTCGCTCCAAGACTGGCTGCCGCCTCTTCCAAGGACGGATCGAGTCCCTTGATTGCTGCTGTAGCCGTCATGAAGAAATAAGTGTACATCGTAAATGTATGAACGACGACCACACCCCACATTCCTTTTAATGAGAAAGGAACCTGGGCAAGCCCGAACAGCTCTTTGATCGCCCGTGGGACGATTCCGCTCTCTCCGTACAAAAAGGTAAACGAGAGAACACCAATGAGTGGAGGCAACGCCATCGGAACCAAAGCCAGCACTGAAAGAATTTTTCGTCCGGGAAACTCATAGCGCTCTAATAAAAACGCCATCGTGACGCCGACAATTCCGCACGTAATGACACTCAGAACCGATATGTAGATACTGTTCCACAACGCTTCCAGGTTGGCGGTATGCTCCAGGCTGAAGAAGCGAATGTAGTTTTTCCACGTAATTTCTTCATCGATTTTGATACTCGCAACGAACGTTTCGAACAATGGATAAACGACATAAGCCAACAATATTAAAAAGAGTGGCGAAATCAGCACATAGACGAAGGCGGGTGAAGCGGTGATGGACTTTCGTCTGGCTGCTGTCGGCGCTTGCTGCAACTCTGCTCTCAAAAGCTTCTTCCCCCTTATCCGGCAAAATAAATGCTCTCTTTCGGTATATGTAGGCCGATGGCATCGCCGCGCTGTTTAATCGGTCGTCCCAGGTTGATCGACATGCTGCGCAGGCTCTCCGTTCCTACTTCCGTGACGTAATTGACACACGCCCCTGTAAATTCAGACATGACAACAGAGCCTGTCACTACATTTTGTCCCTCGTTGCCTGTACTCTCCAGAACCGATTCAGGACGAATGGACAACGTCACTTTCTCCCCAACTGACAGCTGAGCACGTGGAGAAGCATTCTCCTTCAATCCGCTGAGCATTTGTCCAGACGCCGTGCGAACCAGCACTTCATCGCCGTCAAACCCGGTAACTGTCCCTTCCCACAGATTCGTCTCGCCGATAAAAGAAGCGACAAAACGGTTTACAGGACGATGGTAAATCTCATGCGGTGTTCCGATCTGCTGCACTTCTCCGCTCTGCATGACCATAATCCGGTCTGACATCGACATCGCTTCCGCCTGGTCGTGCGTGACGTAAATCGTCGTAATCCCCAGCTCCAGCTGGAGTCTCTTGATCTCAAAACGCGTCTCTTCGCGAAGCTTCGCATCCAGATTGGACAGCGGCTCATCCAACAGCAGAATCTGCGGCTCGATGACCAGCGCCCGTGCCAGTGCTACCCGTTGCTGTTGTCCCCCGGAAAGCTGATCAATGCGGCGTCCGCCATAGCCTTCCAAGCGAACCAGCTTCATGATCCGTTCTACGCGCTCTTTTGCATCGGTTTTGTTCACTTTCCGAACCTGCAAGCCAAACGCGATATTTTCAAAAACAGTCATGTGTGGGAACAACGCGTAGTTTTGGAATACCATCCCGGTATTGCGCTTATGGGGAGGAAGAGATGTAACCTCCTGTGATCCAAAGCGGATATGGCCTTCCGTTGGATAATAAAAGCCGGCAATCATGCGCAGGGTAGTCGTTTTGCCGCAGCCACTCGGACCGAGAAAAGTAAAAAACTCTCCTGATTCGATATGAATGTGAACATCTTCGACCCCTTTTGCTTGGCCAAACCTTTTGTAAACGTGATCAAGTGTTACGCTGCTCATCGGGTTGTGTTTCCTCCTTCATCGCAAGTCATTTCAAGCTGACGGCCATTTTCAAACAACTTCTATAAGTGACTAGACGGAAAGGACAACGCCTTCCCGCCTAGCTGCTTGGAACAAATCTCCCTTACTTCTTGCCTTTGCCCTTGATGTTTTCATCCCAATGCTGCATCCAGTCTTTTTCCTTTGCAGCCATGACAGCCCAATCGAGTTCCATTGGCTTCAGCTCGAGATTTTTCATGAAGTCTGGCAACTGGTCCTTGCTGATGTCTGTACGAGATGGGAACTGGAAGCGTTCCTTCGCCAATTGGGCAGCTATTTCAGGACTCATCAGGAATTCCATGAACTTTTTCGCACCATCCAGGTTTTTCGCGCCTTTTACCAGAGCCACGCCGTCTACGAGAATCGGTGCCCCGCTCTTCGGATAAATGAAGTCATACGGATGGTTGTTCTTTTTGCTTTGGATCAGAACGTCCTGGAGGTTCCACAAGGAGATGACGCCCTCTTGGCGATCCAGCTTCAGATACAGATTTGTCGGGTCTTGCGTGTACTCTTTTGTATTGGCATCGAGCTTAGTCAGCCATTCATAACCTTTTTCAGGAGTATCCGCCCCTTGACGGAAGATCATTGCAGAATAAATGGTACGCATTGTGCCGGACTGCAGTACGTTTCGGATCACGATCTTGTCTTTGAATTTCGGATCGATCAATTCGTCCCAATCTTGCGGCGCTTCTTCTGGCTTCATCACCTGCGAGTTGTACATGATGACCTCTGGCAAAAGCATTTCGCCGTACCAGCGATCTTGCGAATCTTTGTACAAATCTGGAACCTTGTCTGCAAAAGTCGGCTTGTAAGGCTCAAGCAGATCTTCATTAGCCGCTGTTGCTAGAGCGGATTGGGTACCACCCCACCAGAAGTCAGCCTGCGGGTTCGCCTTCTCTGCACGAACGCGCTCCAAAATTTGTTGCGCACCCATTTCGAGTGTATCCACTTCAATGTTCGGGTACTTTTCTTTAAATTTTGGCAACACGATTTCAAAAATATTTTTGTCTCGTCCGGTGTAAATCACCAGTTTTTGTGGGTCACCCGATGAATCAGCAGGTTGAGCAGCCGCGCCAGATTGGCCGCCAGCGCTGTTGTCGGCAGGCTTTGCTTCCTGTCCTCCACTGCCGCACGCAGCCACAGTCAGGGCCAAGGAGCTGACAAATACACCCTTCATCCATGTTTTCAGCTTGCTAGTTGTCTTCTTCAAAACGAACTCCCCCTCTTGTTCTTCTCACTCTTTCTCAAGCAGTCGTGTAAAAGGAAACGCTTCCAAAACACTGTGGACAGCACCAATTAAACCAGCTCGCTCCCCCAGACTCGCTTTTTCGAGACTAGGCACCTCGGGCACCCATTCTCTCAGCCATTCGTGAATTTGCTTCACCCCTTCACCATCGACGTGGACCATCTCCCCGCTCAGGATCAATATTTCCGGGTTCAAAATACTGATGATGTTCGCCATACCGTACGCCCAATGTCGATACACATCCGCAAGAAGCTCCTTTGCTTCTGCATTATGTTTGGCGTGCCGGATCAGCTCTTCTATGACACTCGACCCTTCCTGAAGGTCAGAGAGAAATCCCTTAGCCTGCTCTTGGATGCCTGGGATCGAATAATGCGTCTCAAACACACCTGACGCGCCATTCGAGCGATTATGTACCGGGCCGATCATCATGAAGCCGATTTCTCCTGCTGCCTCACGACTCCCCCGATAAAACTGTCCATCCAAAATGATCCCGGCCCCAATCCCCGTCCCTACGTACATGTAGACAACGTTGGTATGGCCGACCCCTGCTCCACGGACGTACTCGCCCAGTGTCATCATATTCACGTCATTGTCGATAATGACGGGCAGTCCGAGTCGCGCTTCGATGGTCTGCTGAATCGGTGAACCCATCCACCCCGTGCTGGGTGAAAAGCTGACGGTTCCACTGCCACGCTGTGTGACCCCTTGCAAGCCGACGCCCATTCCGAGCAGGCGCTCTCGCGGGATGCCGCTTTCACGCAACAAGCGATCCAGTCCAGCCGCCAAATCTTCGATGACGGTTTCGCCATTTGCTGGTTGTGCCAGCCGTTTGCGATAGCGAGCCAAGAACTCACCTTTCATATCTGCAATGGCCATATCCAAGGTAGAGCCTTCAAAAATCGCACCGGCTATGGCGTACGCCTGGTAGTTGTACTCCAACAAAATCGGCTTGCGGCCTCCTTTGGAATCACCCATTCCTACTTCTTGCAGGAGTCCTTCCTGGATCATTTCATCTACGAGGGCGGAAACACATGGACGGCTGAGCTGTGTCTGTTTGGAAATATCCGCGCGGGAAATCTGCCCGTGCAAGACGACCTGCTGCAATACTTCTTCTTTATTCAGTTTTTTCACGAGTTTGCTGTTACCTGTTTTTTTAGGAGCTTGCACGCTTAGTCGATCACCGCCACACAGTTAGTTAACATTACTAACAAAGATAACCAAATTATAGACATGGCGACTACCAATAGTCAAACAATTTACATTTGTCTTTCAGATATTTTTTGGGTTTTTTAGTATGCGTATTCCTTGTTAAATATTACTAAAAATGATCTTCACGCTGTTGTGGTGGGGAGGAAACAGGAGAAAACGCTCAGATTCTTGTCCCACCCGCTGAGGGATTCACTGCCCGCCTCCATGCAAAAAGCGAAACCGCGTCCAAAGTGGTCCTTTCAAGATGTGTTTCAGAGGTGGACGCTTAAGAATCGTGTTTCGCTTTTTGCATTCCGTCTCGGTCGGTGTACCAAAGATCTTCGCTGTTTTCTCCTGTTTCCTCTACGAGCTTTTCGTGTTACTCGGGTTTTAAAAGCCTTAAAAGAACGAAGAACGTGTTCAGTTACGACAGAGAAGAATATTTCCAGACGTAGCGACTTGTGGAGTCCTACCGAGCGGAGAAGGGATTCGCGGGCAAAAGAAACGCAACCGTGCCCATGCGACGTAGCGGCTACCACTTTTGCGTTTCCCCGCGAATCCCTTCGGAGCGGACAGTCTCAACCCTCAGCGGGACGGAGCCTGGAGCCTAGACTGGAAATATTCTTCTCCCCACCGTAGCTGCACATTTAGAGACCTTGAGTTGTTTCTGTAGTGCTGGGGAGGAAACAGGAGAAAACACTCAGATTCTTGTCCCACCCGCTGAGGGATTCACTGCCCGACTCCATGCAAAAAGCGAAACCGCGTCCAAAGTGGTCCATTCAGGATGTGTTTCAGAGGTGGACGCTTAAGAGCGTGTTTCGCTTTTTGCATGGAGTCTCGGTCGGTGTACCAAAGATCTTCGCTATTTTCTCCTGTTTCCTCTACGAGCATTTCGTGTTTACCGATCTTTTAACGACGTAAAAGATTGAAGAATGCGAGAAGTTACGCCAGAGAAGAATATTTCCAGACGTAGCGACTTGTGGAGTCCTACCGAGCGGAGAAGGGATTCGCGGGCAAAAGAGACGCAACCGTGCCCATGCGACGTAGCGGCTACCACTTTTGCGTTTCCCCGCGAATCCCTTCGGAGCGGGCAGACTCAGCCCCCAGCAGGACGGAGCCTGGAGCCTAGACTGGAAATATTCTTCTCCCCACCGTAGCTGCATATTTAGAGACCTTGAGTTGTTGCTGTAGTGTTGGCGAGGAAACAGGAGAAAACGCTCAGATTCTTGTCCCACCCGCTGAGGGATTCACTGCCCGACTCCATGCAAAAAGCGAAACCGCGTCCAAAGTGGTCCATTCAGGATGTGTTTCAGAGGTGGACGCTTAAGAGCTTGTTTCGCTTTTTGCATGGAGTCTCGGTCGGTGTACCAAAGATCTTCGCTTATTTCTCCTGTTTCCTCTACGAACATTTCGTGTTTACCGATCTTTTCACGACGTAAAAGATTGAAGAATGCGAGAAGTTACGCCAGAGAAGAATATTTCCAGACGTAGCGACTTGTGGAGTCCTACCGAGCGGAGAAGGGATTCGCGGGCAAAAGAAACGCAACCGTGCCTATGCGACGTAGCGGCTACCACTTTTGCGTTTCCCCGCGAATCCCTTCGGAGCGGGCAGTCCATACTTCCCTGAGGGACGGAGCACTGAGCCTAGACTGGAAATATTCTTCTCCCCACCGCAGCCACTGTCTTTCAGATTTACCATGATTACCCTTTTGCGTTGTGAAAATAAAAAAGCACATCACCCTCGACAAGGGAAATGTGCTTGGAATACTACTCTTCTTTTCCTGATAACCAGACGTCCTTTATTAGTCTATGTATCCAGCGACTCCTTTTTTAATCAAGTATTCCATCTCTACATCCAGGATCTTCTCGACGGTGATCTCATCCAGCTTCACATCTGACTTACCCATGACGTAATCTACGAGATCATCAAAATCAACGTCGACATCACCTTTTGCATCTGTCTTCGCACTGTTCATGTACGCTTGCTCATGCTTGAGTACGATCCTGATTTTTTCCGGGTCTACTTTTGTTTTCGTAGCTACATGCGAAACGAGTTCGGTTTCGTTTACTTGCTTACTCATTTGTTGTCATCTCCTATTTCTCTTACCTTCTGTCATTTTACACTATCATTGCCGTTCCATACAGAAACGAAATGGGAAAGGGGGCTGTCCAAAATGAAAGAAATCAAAATTATATCACGCAAACAACCCTCACTCTAGAGGAGCAAGAAGAAAATATTGTTTCCAAGAGACAATTTGCCCCTATATTCAAACGTATAAACGTCAGACTCAGCCCCTTGTCATGACTACTCTTCTCTTACGGATAACCAGATGTCTTTGACCAGTTCCATGAAGGTCTGGATTGCAGGTTCTTCTATTCGGCGCCCCAGACAGACCAGCGATGTTTCTGCTTTCTTGGAAAGCGGTACAGTTCCATTAGTTCTCCTGTTCGAAGCTCTTTTTCCACGAGAACCTTACTGAGCAGGGCTATGCCTGCTTGATTCAGGACTGACCGTTTGATCGTTTCTTCGCTGCTACATTTAATGACAGAGGGTGGGATATAGTTTAACTCCAACAGGCATTGGGTAATAAATTCATCAAGATTGCACCCCTCCTGATAAGACAAAAAAGGAAAGGTCACGAGTGCGTCTGCCAGTGTTTTGTCCTGCATCAAATCAGGAGAAGCAATCAAGGTGAATTGTTCTAAGTCCACGATACTGGAATGAATACCTGGTTGCGAGGTGGTGCCCGCAATGATCCCGATATCCGCCTCGTGGGCTTGGATTTTTTTCAAAGTCTCCTGACTGGTGCATGAAATCACCTGCAGATTGACCTGTGGATGTGTCCCTACATATGCTTTCAGAATTTGGGGCATGTATTGGATGCAATAAAACTCCGGGGCCGCCACAACCAGCGGTCCTACAGGCATGTCTAAGTGATTAAGTCCCTCCACCATGTGCTGGAGAACGTAGAAAAGCTGATCCGTATGTTGTTTCACTATTTTTCCGGCCGGTGTCAAAAACGTGCGCTTGCCTACCCGATTGAGCAAAGGATGTCCCAGCTCCCGCTCCAATGCTTAAATCTGGAGTGTAATTGTAGGCTGGCTGTATCCGAGTTGCTCTGCAGCCTTCGTCAAATTCAAATGCTCGGCAACGACCTGAAATGTCTTCAGATTGCGTAACTCCATGATTGATTATCCACTCCCTCACCGAACGACACCCATTCTTCGTGTAAGTGCGTGTTCAAAAAGTCGCTTTTTGAACAACCTCTGTTAGAAAAAGTGTAGCCGAGAGTGGCTCTATGTTCAACCGATACCCTATACGTGCTTCCCTATAACTTCTGTCAGCTTGTGAGCATCTACATTACTGCCGCTCACGATCGTCAGCACCTTTAGTTGTTTATTTGATAAAGGACTATACTTGATTAAAGCGGGCTTAATTTTGATCATCTATTTCAAAGCTCACCTCCTTACTTTTGTAAAAATGATAGTATTTTGTAAAAATATAATATATTCTATAATCATAATTAATTTACAAATTTTAACATAAATCGTTTAGGGAGGACTAAAATGAAGCTTCTAACAAATAGGATTAGCATGCTATTTTTATTAGTAGCACTCACCGTTTTCGGGGTAATAACTCCTTTGTCGGCATTTACAAAATCTACTACCACGGAAGCAGAATTAACTGAATTAGCATCTTCTATTGAACCGCTTGGCACTGGCCCAGACTCCTACGCAGTTTTAACAATTTATTCAGATCCATCTGATGATGGTACAGGAAGTTCTGGTTCTACAGGTGTTCATTCATTTTTAACGATTGAAAATACTGGTACAAAAGACATTACAGTTGGTAATCTTACAAACATCGCTCCAGGAAGAACCGTCTCCATCGGAACTTGGGGAAATAAAGATGAACATGAGGGTGTATGGTACAACTTAGAATCATATTATATTTACAAGTATGATGCTTACAAGCCAAGGGTGTCTTTGAGCATGGAAATCACTAAGTCCGAGCTTAATACTATTAACGAGGTAATATTAAAAAATAATGAATGGGGTCTTACAAATAATTGCGCAAGTTTCTCAAGTCGCATTTGGAATAAAGTTGCCCCAAAATCAAAAAAAGTATCCGATGGCTCTCCTGATAACCCAGCGTCATTAGGCGAATCGATTGCTTCAAAGAAAGGATATCAAGAAGGTAAGCCAGTTCCATATGACTATAAGGTATATTATGAGCATCCTAAAAAAGGTCCTCAAAGAAGCACAGAGTTTTAAAACCAAACACTATACTCTTACACTTAACTAAAGAGGGAAATAAATGCGAAAACGAAGATTGTATTTAAGAAAGTATTCTTTTATAACCTTCGTTTTTCCAATCACACTTAAAAGCGAGGTGGAGTTAATTTGAAAAAGAAATTAATTTGGGTATCAGCAATACTAATATTAGTGGTGTTTTGTGTGGTGTTGAGTAATAAGATCCTAAGTAATACAGTAAATCCTCAAAACATATTGGTTGATGACGTTAATGTAACGAATGATTTAATCACTTTTAAAGGAAATTTGGCAAGTAGTGGTGATCAAGTTAATGGTCATGAGGTTGTTTATCAAAATGAAACACTCTATATAAAAATTAAAAGTAGCTTAGTATCATTCCAAAAACGAAGTAGTAAAATTGATATATCATTAGATAATAACTATGGAAAAATAAAAGAAGTTTACTTGCAAGGGGACACGACCGCAAATAAACTTCTTATTTGGCCCAAATAGTAAGTCAATCTCGCAAGAGATGTTTACCTCCTCTTACTATACTGGAAAGTTCATTCGGACTAAGCCCCTTTGAGGCCGCAATACTATTGACCTGACAGCTACATTGGTATTGTTTCTTAACAGGGGGGTATCCTCATATCTAAAAGAGGTCATAAACCCTTCTCCCTCAAGTTAGCCACATCCCGTTTTCTGTTACGTAAAATCGCCCCAAATTTCCTGCACTTTTCCATCCAGCGCCTCCATGAAGCCGTCGTCTTCTTCCTGTTCGTCTTCGCTCTCACCAAACAAGCGACGCTGATCCATTTCGAGTTTCCGTCTGTCTTTTTCGTCTAGGATACCGATAAGCTGTCGTTGCAACTTCTGTACCTTTTCGAGAGCGCTGACGGTGTTCAATAGCTGACTTCGTTCAAAGAGTCTAGGACTTCGTCCTAAATCGATTCCTCAAACTCACCTGGCGCGAAACCAACCCTTGGCTTGCTCTACCACTTCGATGACACTGGTCATATCCAGCACATCTTCCGTTGTTTCCTGATTAATGACGCGAAATGGGAACATGTCTATCTCCCTTCCCCACTGTTTCTTTCACACTAACACAGTTTTTCGAGGCGAAGAAATTGAAAGCTCCAATGGTTACTATAAGAAAAAGCAAAGCCTCCATCCACAGATGCTGGAATGGAGGGTTAACTTATGCGCCACCGATTCTTGCCGAAATCGTCGCAGCCTGACGCTTTACTTGTTCGATGAGTAGGGGCAATCGATCTTCTGTCACCCGAAAGCACGGGGCATTGATCGAGAGCGCTCCGACAAGTTGATTTCCGTAGCCGATGATCGGAGCGGCAACTGCCATGGTGCCTTCCGTCTTCTCCTCGTAGCTGATTGCATAGCCACTTTTCTTCGCTTCACTCAGCTGCTCCAAAAATGACGGCTGCTTGTCTCGTGCAAGCTGGGCTGAAACGACTTTCGTGATCGCATCCTGCTTCAAATACGCGAGAATGATTTTACTGGGGGCGCCGATTGTGAGAGGTATCCGCTCCCCCAAATTCTCGTCTATGCGTATTTTCAGTGGACTTTCTACTTTTTCGATCGGCATCGAATCCGTCCCCGCCAATACGTTGAGGAAGATACTCTCCTCGACTTCATTCGCCAGCTCCTCCATGAAAGGTCTCGCCACAGCCCGCAGGTTCAGCTTTTCATGCAGGATAAAACCGATTTCCATCCATGTATAGCCCGGCTTGTAATGCTTGGTGACTGGGTCCTGCTCAACCAATCCGAACTGGATCATGGATTCGAGAAAACGGTGGAGCGTACTGATTGGTAGACCCGTTGCGCTCGCCAGCTCCGAAATCGGCCAAGCATGTTTTTCGTCTGAAATCAGTACCCGAATAATTTTCATCGCCCGTTCGACTGATTGAACCATCCTTCTTTATCCTCCATGACAAAAAGTTACGCTGCCACACTCGTGTTATCTTTCGTTTGTTTATTGGGGGCTTTTCCTTTGGCAAGCCTTGCTTCCAGCTTGTTTACGAAATACGAGAAGATCATGATCAGTACGAGATAGTACAATCCGACGACCATATACGTCTCTAGCTGCTTGTAGTTGGAAGCCGCTTCACCGAGACCAGTTCCCCATAAATCCTGCATCCCTACGTATGCGACCAACGACGAATCCTTCAACCCGATAATAAACTGATTGCCAAGCGATGGGATCGCCCGACGAAACGCCTGCGGCAAAATAATTCTGCGCATCGCCAACGGATACGACATGCCGAGTGATCGGGAAGCCTCCATCTGTCCACGGTCAATGGACTGGATGGCCCCTCGGAAAATTTCTGCAATATACGCGCCGTTATGAACTGCCAACGCGATGGCCCCTGCCCAAAACTGAGACAGCGTCACCAAATTTGCCAAGCCGAAGTACAGAATACAAATTTGCACGATCAAAGGCGTCCCGCGAATAACTGTAATGTAGACGTGTGCGATGTAATTCAATACTTTGTTATCAGATATTCGGAAAAAGGCAATGACAAGACCTACCACACAACCGAGCATCAGCGCAACTGCCGTCAACTGTACCGTGAGCCATGTCGCTTTTAGAAAAAGGGGATAACTGGATAGAAAAATATCAATAATCACGTTCAATCCTCCTCACATGAAGCGTTAAAAAGGGGGGCGTCCATCACGGACACCCCGATGCCCACTTACTGTTTTTGCAGGATGTTGCGGCCAAACCATTTTTGGCTGATCTTCTCATAGGTGCCGTCTTTGACGACCTCGTCCAGCGCCTTGTTGATCCGCTCCACTGCCTCCGAATCACCCAAGCGCACAGCGATTGCTTGCTCGTCAAAGCTGAGCGGTTCGCCTACGTCTATCACTTTTCCGCCGCCTTCTTTAATGAATCGCAAACCAACTACCTGGTCGGTAATCACTGCATCAAGACGTCCTGTCGGCAAGTCCAGCAAAGCAGTGATATCACTATCGTACTGAGTGATTTTGTCTTCATCCGTCAGCTTTTTCGCCCAATCCAAGTAGTTGGATGCTTTTACTACGCCGATCTTTTTCCCCTTCAGATCTTCTTTGCTCTTGATCGTGGTATTGCCCTCTTGTACGAAAATCTGCGAACCGGAACGGTAGTATGGATTGGTGAACAAAACCGCTTTTTGGCGTTCAGGTGTGACGGTCAAGCTCCCAATGACAGCGTCATATTTTTTCGCGTCCAGACCGGGGATAATCGTTTCGAATGGATTGGTGATCGGCACTGCGTTCATGCCCATTTTTTCTGCCAGCGCTTGTCCGATCTCTACATCAAAGCCAGTCAGTTGCCCATTTTCCTTGAAGCTAAACGGTTTGTACACGCCACTCATGGCGTACGTAAAATCCTTCTTTCCACCGTCTCCACCAGCTTGTCCACCTGCTGCCGGTGCATTTCCCTGTGAACCACAAGCAGAGAGCAGCAACGAGCCTACTAGGACAGTGGACAACAAGATTCCGGACCATTTTGCACGCTTTTTCATTGGTGATTCCCCCTGTATTCATCTCTATATTCACTGGATGTTAACGGATGCTGCCTAAAAACTGCTTGGTACGATCATGCTGTGGGTTTTCAAAGAATTCTCTCGGTGGTCCTTGCTCCAGAATTTGTCCATCGTGCATGAACACCGCCCGATCTGCTACTTCACGAGCGAACCCCATTTCATGTGTCACGACGATCATCGTCATTCCTTCTTTGGCGAGCTGCTTCATGACCTGTAGCACTTCACCGACGAGCTCGGGATCGAGTGCAGAGGTTGGCTCATCAAACAGCATGATCTTCGGCTTCATCGCAAGCGCCCGGGCGATGGCAACCCGCTGCTTTTGTCCACCGGAGAGCATGTCCGGGTAGACATCGGCCTTATCCTGCATATTCACTTTTTTCAGGAGCTCGTACGCTAATTGCTTGGCTTCTGCTGCATTCATTCCTTTGACGTGAACAGGCGCCTCCATCAAGTTTTCCAAAACGGTCTTGTGCGGAAATAGATTGAAGTGCTGAAAAACCATGCCGACCTCGGCGCGGAACTGATTCAGATTCGTCTTGTGTGGATCAATCTGCTGACCACCGATTCGAATCTCTCCGCCGTCATAAAATTCCAGAAAATTCAAACATCTGAGTAAAGTACTTTTGCCTGAACCACTGGCTCCAAGCAAGACGACAACTTCCTTTTCTTCCACCGTGAGCGTAACGCCCTTCAACACGGTTAACGGGCCAAAAGATTTGACAAGCTGCTTAACCTCAATCATCCTGCTATCCCCCATTTATGTCCCGGATGAATTGCGTATCAATTTTTCCGAATATCGGAAATGTTTTCTGATTTAAATTATAATTATATATTTTCTGATATTCAAGAAAAATATGTTTTATCGAATGAATATTCACGATCGGAATATGGGATAGTTTTCCTCCCACCTTGCGTGGAATCCCTCATGGACAGGAAATTACATCCTTCCTCCCTTGATGGAGCAACAAAATATCCTCCTAACGCCCTATTATAGAAGCTACTTTAAACGTAAGTAATTCGTAAGGAATGCGAAAGAAAAAAAGAGATTTTTATTGTATATGATAAAAAAATAACGAGTCATTGGTGGAGATGATAGCTGTGTGGTTAGTAGGAAACAGCAAGCAACCACCTATACAATATGAATAGAGGAGAGAAATGCCTTATGAAAAGACGTAGTCAAATTACATTTGCAAGTCTGGCCCTTTTAATAGCTGGAAGTTCCCTGTTATACATAACGCCAATCTCAATTGTAAAAGCAGAGCCCACCCAAAATGTATCTAGTTCGTTACAAAGCACTCAACGAGATCGTAATTCCGTCAAGCAAGCCATGAGGGATACATTGCAACTTGGAATCCCGGGGATACTCGCTAAAACTTATGAGGATGGGAAAACATGGGGTTATGCCGCTGGGGTATCGAATCTGAGCACGAAGAAACCAATGGAAACAGATTTGCGCTTTCGCATTGGCAGCGTGACGAAGACGTTCATCGCAACAGTTGTCCTTCAGTTAGCTGGAGAGAACCGGCTGAATCTAGACGACCCCATCGAAAAATGGTTGCCTGGTGTCATTCAAGGAAACGGATATGATGGTAACCAGATTACTATCCGGCAAATATTGAACCATACAAGTGGTATTGCTGAATACTTACGGTCAAAAAACGTTGATTTGATGAATGCAAAAAAATCATATACCGCTGAAGAATTGGTAAAGATTGGGCTTTCCCTACCTCCAGACTTTGCCCCAGGAAAGGGCTGGTCTTATTCAGACACAGGATACGTATTACTGGGTATCCTTATTGAAAAAATAACCGGAAACAGCTATGCGGAAGAGATTGAAAATCGGATTATTGAACCACTTGAATTATCGAATACATTCCTACCTGGCAATTCGAGCGTTATTCCTGGCACCAACCATGCCCGTGGCTATTTCCAACCAGACGGAGCAAGTGAGCTAAAAGACATTACTTATTATAATCCAAGTATAGCTAGCTCGGCAGGAGATATGATTTCTACTGCTGACGACTTAAATAAATTCTTCTCTTACTTACTCAGTGGCAAATTACTAAAGGAACAGCAATTAAAAGAAATGCTTACTACAGTTCCTACAGGAAGTTCTGAAATCAGCGGATATGGTCTTGGAATCTATGAAACTAAGCTTCCAAACGGTGTTTCGATATGGGGACATACAGGTAGCATTCCAGGGTTTATTACTCTTGTTGGGGGTACACTTGGAGGCAAGCATATGTTGACCATCAATTTGAACAGTTTGGGGAAAGCTAACTTTAAAAATATTTTACTTGCAGAATTTAGTAAGTAGGCAAACAGGAAAAAATACGCCATTCTTTCTGAAGAATCATAAGAAAGAATGGCGTATTTGTACGTCTCGGGTCCTTCTCCGATTTTGTAATCTGGATCACGAACGCAGCTGCTCCCTGACTGCCATCAATGCAAAACCGAGCAAATTTTCTCCCCGCCACTTCTCGGGCTGTTCCGCATGCGGATGATCTTGGGCCATCCCGATTCCCCATATCCGATCATAAGGACTCGCTTCGACAATAATGCGGTCACCTGTCTCCAAGAGATATGCTTTCAACTCGGCATGCTGGCTGAATTTTAATAGGTTTGCTTGGCGAACAATCGCCGTCTTGTTCGCATTCCACACAGCCTCGTCAAAGGAATGTACCTTTCGTCCCAAATCCTTCGCTTGTTTCGGATGACTTTTCCTGAGTATTTCATCACGGATGGCAAGATCGCCGAACAGCTCAGCCTTTTTCGCCATCATGTAATGCTCAGCGGTTGGGTACGTGATACCGTCCTCTACAAAAGCGGCCGGATACCATTGGCTAAAGCATGATTTGTCGATTGTGTCTGAATCCTTCTTTGTATGCCCCCAAAAGAACAAGTATTTCACTCTGGTCTTCTGCGATTCTTTGAGTAAGCTTTGGATGTCATGTATGTGCGCCATCGTTGTATCCCCATCTTTCTTTTATAGACAATCCCATGTATACGAAACCTTTGAAAAATCCAGACGAAGCAGGTCCTCCCTGCGAATGAAGAAGTTACCCACTCCGCTATCTCCCCACGAGACATAGTAATCGTAGTTGTCGCCCTCCATATCCAGTTGAAGGAGCATCTCCCATCCATCCCGGTTCACATACTTCTGGGTAAAGTAGGGATATCCTCCGATCCGTGACCCGCTAGCATCGGCGAGGTCCCAGTATTTGGAGTAGGCCACCTCATCCTCGTCGGTAGGTAGCTGATAATTCACTGCCTGTGGATCTCGATGAGGGACGTACTGCGACTCTAGTTTTCCTGTCACTTTGTATGGCCCACCCAGTACCGGACTGTACACGTCAGGGTCCTCTGGTTGAAAGGGGTCCATTTCCTGTGTGTCCATGACCTCTTCAAAATGAAGCACGTGAAAGGATTGGTCCATCAGTCCGAAGGTATCATCCTCCTTGACAAAAAAACTGGTCAATCCACTAGCGGGGTAGCCATCGAGCTGCGGCATTTGCGCCCAGTTGATTTGTGCGAGAAACAAGTAGTCGTTTCCATCTTCATCCTGTGGGTATGGCATTTGTGGCGGCAGCCAAGGCTTTCCGCCCACCTTGCTATCTGTTAAAGTAGCCGGTTCTTTCGTCAGCGTGAGCTTGATGGATGACTTCGCGGATTTTTGGATGTGTTCCAAAAACTCTGGGGTCCATTGGTTATTTGCATCTAAGAAGTTCAAGTAAGATCACCTCGGATATTGAACCATATGGAAAATGGTTACATTCATTTTATCTGAACCATCTACCTATCCGCAAATTTCTTACATCACTTGCGCAGCAGGATGCCAGCCTGTGGTATACCAAGCCAGAAGCCAGAGGTAGGCATGGCAATCACCCCGACCACGCAAATCCCGAGTATCGTCCAACCAAAGGCAGCCGGCGTCTCCATTCCCTTCTTTTTCATCAGCCAATCCGCCATATATCCGAGCAACATCAGCAAAAAGCCAAACATCAGAAACCAGAAAGCAGCAACTTCTTCTTTCCCTACCGCATTCCAAAAGCCATTAGCAACAATCTGCTGAAGCGGCTCCGCGTATAAAAACAGACCGACAACCGTATGCAGCAGTCCTGTCAGGATGAGAGTGAAACCCATTTGACGCTTGATCCCACTTACCATGTCAATTCTCTCCTCTCAAATTGGCCTATTCCGAGAATCGTCAGCACACGATACAAGATTCAATCCAGTACGTCTCAAGGCTGGGCAGCCCCTTCCCTTGCGCTAAAACGAATGATCAGCCGATCTTCCGCATATTTCGCTCCCGTCACCTGTCGTCCCATTAACACTCGTGGCAAGATGACTTTTCGCTTGTAGGCACCCGCATTTACGGTCAATTCATCCCCTGTTTGCGTTAAATCCAACGCTGCTTTATCTACAAAAGGAATCATCAGCTCCAAATGCAACTCGCCGTCCACTTCTCGAATCAGTTCCGTTCTCCCCTGATAAAGCTTGGCGGAAGGGTCTTCTGTTCCAAAAACGATATCTGCCAATTCTTCTAAAACAGGAAACCCAATCACTTCTTTTGGCATCATCGGTGCTTTCAAAATCGGCAGCGGCTGAAAGTTTTCCACGATTTCGTTCTCATACTTGCGTTGCAGCTCTCGCCAGTGGGCAAAAAATCCTTCTCCCGCTTCATCCGGAAGCACCCGATTCACGATGATGGCATCTGTATTGAACCCGAACAGATTCAAGTACGTAAACGATCGCTTTGCTTCCGCAAGTACCATTTTTTCTGGATTTACTACGATTCTCACTGATGTAATCTCCGGGTCCAAAACAATGCGTTGCATTTCCTCCAGCCCCCGAGCGAGCTGCTCGACGCTGTTTAGCACATCATCAGAGGGAAGCTCTACTTTGTTGACGATCTTGGCCACTGGGCGAACCAGTTTGATCAGCTTGCGTTCCGTCGGAAAAATTTTTTCCAACCACCAATTCAATACGTTCGGATAACTGAGCAGACGCAGGGTTTCTCCGGTTGGGGCACAATCTACTACCATGACGTCGAACTGCCCACTTACGGCGTGTTCCTTGATCTGTAGCAAACTGAACATTTCCTCCATGCCAGGAAAAACGAGCATCTCGTCTGTTGTAATATCAGTCAGCTGTGCTTTGTCGAGCAGTGTTGTCAGCCAGCCCTGAACGGCTCCCCAATTGCGCTCGGTTTCCCGCAAGCTGTTTACTTCCTGGCCCCATAAATTTTCGCTGATGAGTACGGGGTCTGGTCCGATCACAGTCCCCAATGAATCTGCCAAACTGTGTGCGGCATCCGTACTGAGTACAAGCGTCCTCTTTCCCTGTTTTGCCAGCTTAACAGCCGTTGCTGCTGCCACACTCGTCTTCCCAACCCCACCTTTGCCAGTGTAAATGACGATTCTCATCTCAATTCTCTCCTTCACGATCCATTTAATACGATTTCGTAGTAATTAGACAAAAAAAGAAGCAGGCTCGATCAGACTATTCCTCAATGTTGATCTTGATGGAACGAGCCTTTGTTTCACGAGGCTTGACAGGTCCTCCGTCCTGAAATAGTTTGGCGGCTTTGAGTAGAAGGGTAGTGAATTGCTCCATTTCTTCCGGCGTAAATGCCTCCTGAAGCCTCCCCAGCATCGTCAGCATCATCTGCTCTGATTCTTTTGCAAGCTGTTTGCCTGGTTGTGTCAGTGTGACGAGCTTCACCCGTTGATCCTCTACAGAGGTCGCCCTCGCGATGTATCCTTTGCGTTCAAGCCGTTTCGCGATGCTGGTCATCGAACTAAGCGGCGCCCCCATCTCTTGCGCCAGCTCTGACATAGTCAAATCTCCGCGGAACAGCAATAGGAGGAGGGTCGTCAAATCAGAGCGAGTCAGTTTTTCTTCAAGCTGCATCGTATCGGACATAAAGGCGAACGGACGCAAACCGGTTTTCAGAAAGAGGTCATATAGTTGCTGCATACCGGTGACTCCTTTTAGTACGATTTCGTAGTAATTTCCCCTTCAATTTATTACATATTTTAGGGAATGTCAACAGCGGTAAAAAGTATACTGCGTTCGGCTGACGTACATATTAAAGCTATTACAACTGACAGGAGGAATAAAAATGAATAAACAGCGCGCGAAAGAAATCGCCGCTTCGCCCGTCATGGCGAATGTGACCTGCGATGGAATGCCCGTATACATCCAGCACATCGATGATGACAACGACATGGCGAGAATTTACCCGCTCAGCCAGCCGGATCAGGAGATGAGCGTTCCTGTAGCCAGCTTGCGGGAGCACGGTGAGTACTGATTTTTGTCACGATCAACGATGGAGGGGACCTGTAGCGAATCCACAGGTCCCCTCATCTTTTTGTACAAATGGCCTTACAACAAGCCCTGAATGAACGGCAGCTCCAAATTCTCGATCATTTTTTTCTGACTCGCAGCCAATTTTGCTGTGATCTGCTCCTTGCGTGCGATGGCCTCCCAGGTGCAGGAAAGAATTCGTTCACCTAATCGCGGCTCGTCTGTTGGCACGATGAGCTCCGGGAGATCCAGTGAATAAGCGAAGTCAATGCCCTTGATGCGATACGCCAAACAAACGAACGGAACACCCGCAGCGGCACTCAGCACATTGGCATGCAACTTAAAGTTGATCGTCGCTTGAAAGCCCTTCATCAGCTGCAGCATTTGCGTATGATCGTGCAGCTCAAGGTCGAGAATCGTATGCGCTGGATCGTTGATTTTGTTGTACAGTCTTTTAATGGCTTCCCGATCCGGTCCCCACATGGTGAGCAAGTGGATATCGTAGCCTGCCTGGATTAGCTTCTTGGCTGCATGCGCCAGCGCATCCTCTACTGCGGTCTCGTTTTTCCCATAAATCCGGTTATAGGAAGTGCCCCAGTTGATGCCAATCGTCGGTCGCTTGTTTTTATCTACAACTATTGGCAATGATGCAGGGAGAAGCAGCATCCCCGGGTCTCCGCTAATCGCTGCCTTATCTCCTACTCCCGCTTGCTGGAGGTATTGGCGTGTAAGTGGTCCGCGTACACCAAAAAACGTCGCGTGCTCGGTGATTTTTTGCAGCATGTGGCTCATTTTATCTTGGCCATTTATCAGCTTGCTCGTCATTCTGCCGGAAGAATCCAGCTCGACTCGATCTTGTGAGTCGAATCCGCTTCCCCAGACCCAAAGATTTTTTTTCTGTTCAACAGCACGATAAGCTACATCCACATATCCAGGGATGAGAAGCGATCCTCCCCCCAAAACGACGGTGTCATACTCGCTTAAATCCTTCAGATCAACCCCGGGCAAGGAAGGTATTACCTTGTATTGTGTAGGGTCGAGGTATTTGCAAGACAAATCGTAAAAGGCATGCCACATCAGCTCGTCGCCCAAATTGTTGAATCCTAACCAACCGACGTACAATATTTTTTTCATGCTTGTCGCCCCCCCTCCATTCTTTATTTGCGCATAAATAGTAAGCAAGGAGTCACATTTTTGCGTGATAGGAAACTGATTTTGAACCCACGCCCTTCCTTGACCTCCTATTTCCTTCAATTGACTCCGGTCGCTACATGCTTGGCGCAGAGCACTGTCGATCAACGGAGGAGACGGCTTCTGCACAGAGGAGTGGTCACCGAAGTAACAGTCCCAAGCCAACTCGTAAGACGAAGGTTCCACCAAACCGACGTAGCCGTGATTCCCAATCGCAAGCACGGGCTTTCCGCACGCCATCGCTTCGAGTGCGACCCTCCCAGTCCCAATCACCAAATCACTGATTGCGTAAAACGGCCGGACATCGGTTTGCTCCCCCACAATGTGAATATAGGGCTGCCCTGCGGCTTTATTCAGCACTTTTGCCAGCTCATGAACATGAATGGCTTGCGCACCCGAACCCACCACCACGATATGCAGGTTGGGGATTTCACCCCGGAGTGTTTTTGTTGCCCGCAATACCATGTTGCACACCGTCGCTTTTTGCCAAGCCAACCGGCTCACGTACGTAACCACTGTGGCATCAGGCGGCAAAGACGGCACATCAGCCCTACTTGTTGAGCCTGACTGAAACTCTTCCATATCAATCCCATTGGAAATGAGTGTGGTCTTTACCCCACGCTTTTGCCAGAATAGTTGGACAGGTTTACTCACACTGATAACAGCGGAGCTGCGCTGGGCTACTTTTATCGCCTCATCCTTTGGGTAGTACGTTCCATGCAAGGTGAACACGACAGGAATGCCGAGCTCATTGGCTGCCGTAGCGGCAAGAAAGCCTGATGGCGTTTGATGCACATGGACGATGGTAATACGATGCTTCTTCATACACGCACGGTAACATTCGATCAGATGCTGTCTGCGTGCCGAAAGCGGCTCACGAGCGGATTCTATCGGTTCAACCAAAAAGCCTGCATCAACAAATTCTTGGTAGAAGGGGCCATTACCACCTGCATAAAACAGTTGGGCGCCTTTTTTCCTCAATGCTTTCCCCATGCTAAGAACATGTGTCTCCGTTCCGCCTGTCCTCAAACTGTCCAGTACCATCAATATCCGATCATTACTGCTAGTCAACTTTTTACCCTCCCTTCTTCCGATAATAGTGGGCCGAACGCTGCTCAGCGTGGGTCCGGTAATAATACAATGCTTCTGCTATATTGTTCACGCCTGCTCTCGCATTCAAAGCTTTAGCGATAAATTCGTAGTCTTCTGCACCCTCAATCCGGCGTGTCGGGCCACCAATCTGGTCAAACAATCGCCCTCGAAACATGCAGGTTCCGTGACAGACGCAGTGTCCCCCGTTTCCGTATACTTTGCGAATGTCATCACCGTACTTGATCCATCCAGCGAGCTGCTTTTTTTCCGGATGATCGGCCGAAAACGCATAGTAGTTCGTACCAACCAAATCGATCTGAGGATGGTTTTTCAAATATTCAACCTGCCGCGAAAGACGCAGGATATGGGAGAAATCATCCGAGTCCTGAATCGCGATGAACTCGCCTCTGCTCAGGTAATGCCCGACATTGATCGCACCCGAAAAACCAATATTACGAGGGAGCTCATGAATCAGCACCTGATTCTCTCTTGGAAAAAACCTTTTACTCTCTTCCAGCCATTCTCTGGCCACTTCAACGGAATGATCTGTCGATGCATCATCGATCAGGACAATCTCCCAATTCTCATAGGTTTGCTGGAGGATGCTATCCAAGCATTCACGTATATAAGCAGCCCTGTTGAAATTGGTAATGACGACACTTACCAGACCTTCTATTCTCTCTTTTGCCAAATTCTTTTCCTCCTTCCAGTCTTCTTGTTTTCACATCTCATCCTCGTTACCGTCCTTTGGCCAGAAACTGCAAGGCTTCCACGTGGTCACCCGCAATCTGTTCGACGGCAGGGGGCATTCCAGCGCTGGCGAAGTGTTTTTCTGGCCGGATTCGGTTGAAGGTGAAGCTGTTCACCTGATGAACCAACTCCATCTTTACACCTGCCTGGGCGTATGCTGCTTGTGCTTTTGGCGGGCAAAGCAGTATGGGCCACCCGAGCGGAGCAACCGCTTCCCTGCGTAAGGCAAAGGGGACGGTCACCATAGACCCGATCCCCAAATCCTTACGATTCAAAGCCAAGTTGAGCGCTTGGCGGCAAGCCACAAAGACATTGTCTGCATAAGGCTGATTCAAAAATACAGAAACATCATTCAGGGCTACATCCACGCCGCCCTCGCAAGCGAGAACAAATGGGTACAGATCATGGACGGGCATAATCATATCCGCATCGACAAACAACAGGATGTCGCCTTTCGACAGACTTGCACCAATCGCCCGTCCTGTATCTACGCCCAATGCATGTGGGAACTCTACGGTCGTCACGCCGCATTCACGGGCAAGCTGTGCTGTTTGATCAACCGAGCCATTGACAACCACGATAATTTCAGCAGGGTCCAGTCGAAGAACTTCCCGGATCACTTGCTGGATCGTCGCTGCCTCGTTACGGGCTGGAATGATCGCGGATACCGTTTTCGCACCGTAAAGAGTTGTTCGTCGCAAGGGCCATTTCCCTATCTGCGTAACAGTCATACTACTGTTTTTGCCGCTCACATTCTCTGCTATATCTCTTCGCCGGCCTCCATCGGACAGTCCGCCGCGAAATGGAAGACACGAGACGAGATCAAGGTGTTCGGCAATCACCAGCTTTTCGTACAAGGAGAGCTCTTTGAGCAACGAACCGTGAAGCTGTGGCAAAAACATCCGCTCTTCCGTCCCCGTTCCAAAGGCTTGCGCGGAAATGGACAGCCCGCTCATAACCGCCCGCTTGTGCGCTTGGGTAGGCTGTGCCAACTGTTCCACTCCGATTTTGGAAAGTGCCTCTCTGGTCATCGCGTGAGGTGTGTCCAGCAAGGAAGCTTCACGTAGATCAGAGCGACCGAAGAGGTTATTTATCAGCAGGGAAAAACTGTGGATAGGTCTCGGTTTTGTCAGCCTTCTGTTTCGAAAATCCTGCTGTGGCAAAACGACCTGGGCATTTCCATAGATAATCGGGAATAAAAAGCGCTGCAATCCAGACAGCGAATCGATTTGTTCTTCGCCGAGAAAAAGCAGGACATTCCCTCTTGCATGCTTGGCAGCCTCTCTCCGCCATGAGAAAAGATTCTCAACTGCCTCTGTAAGAACGATCCGAACACCGGAGCCAAGCTCCAGGGCCCTTTTCGAAATCACGATGATCTCCAGAGGTGCAAGCTGTTTACATGCGGCGATCAGCTTTGGCAGATGGGCTGTCCCAAACATGGCAGGAATTAGAATGGATAGGGGCACGTGGCCCCTACTCCCTTGCCGGTCTGCCATAAAAGCGCGCATACGTGATGCGATTGATTTGAAAGACTACTTGTTTATCGCCATAGCCTGGCTCACCTGGTGTAAGCACGGTTAATGTCGAATTGGTCACATCGACCAACTCACCGGTAGTCACGTCGAATCCGGTTACGACTTGAACATTATCTCCTATAGACAATCTCAATTTCTGTACAAAGTTCATTTGTCTTCTCCTCCCTACACCTCATGAATATAGTTAATTTGCTTGAAACTAATCAGCACACGTGAACTGCTTGGCTCTAAGATTTCAGCATAGTCCTGGCCAACCTCAATCAGGATTCCTGTGACACTTCCGGCATCTGTTCCCAGTTCTACGGTTTTATACAAATAGCGCAGCAGCACTTTTCGAAAAGAATCTTGTCGCAAATCACTGTGGTTTTCATGCAGAAAGGCGGCGAACTCTTCTGCGTACAGCTCTTTGCGAAGCGAACAGCGAATAGCTTCTTCCTTGTCATTTTCGACTTTTTCGTCTCTTTGGTCTTTTCCCCAAACAAGACGCCGGAGCCCTTGAAAATACTCTTTCAACTCTTTTTCATTCACAATTAATTTCATCTGGTCACTCTCATCTCCTTGATCCTACTCTTTTGATTTATTTTTCGCCGCTTGTACACGGTATACAAGTAAGCTCAGAAACGTACTAGGACAACGATGCATTTTTTTGATTTTAATGAAAAGTTCACGGAGTTTTTACCGAAAATCAAAAAAGACTGCGAAAAGTATTCGCAGCCCTTCCTTTGATATTCTGCAACTCTTTCATTGTTACGTACTGTTGCTTCTCTAACTCTTTGCCGCTTGAGCCTTTTCGTCCCTGTTCTTTCCTAGCTCATGCTTGATGAACAAATAGCTCTCAATCTCTCGAAGAAGGTAAAACAGCGAGGCACGCGTCTCAAATTCCTCTCGTGTTCGCGGTAAATCTGCTGCCTTGATCTCCTCTTGCATCACGCGCAGTTGGTCGATAAAGCGGTAGGCGGTATTGCCCGGGTGCACCGAGTCGCTGATTCGCTCGAGAAAATCTGCGATCCGAAGGCTCTCTGTTACCTGATGATCCAAGGAAGAGACGATCGGCATCATGCGTTCCAATAGCTCGAACTGCTTTTGTCGCATCACAAAATACTCGTAGTACGAATCGTTGCGGCGGCCTAATCGATTGCCAACATCTCGCGAGGCTAAGCGAGTCGCCGTTTCTAGTACCCCTGTTGTTTCAATCAATTCCCTCCCGTCCCAATCACTTTCTCCATGACGCAAGTAGTAGCAGAACTCCCGCAAGATTTTGCTGAACAGCTTTTCCACCTTCACTTGCATCCCTTTTAGCTCTTTATCGAGACTCGGCATGTACAGATTGACCAATAGGGCTACGCCCACACCGATAACGAGCAATGCGACCTCATTCAGCAATAGCATCCCGTCGATTCTCTTGGAAGAATACAGATGCAAGAGCACAACCATGCTGTTGACAAAGCCTTCCTGAATGCCAAAACGCACCGCGAGCGGCAAGAAAAGCAAAATGAAAAGGAGAATGGCAACCGGCGTATAACCCATAAAGGAAAAAAGACAAACACCGATTCCCAGACCCAATAAACTGGCCAGAATCCGATTCCACGCTGTCTGAAACGATTGCTTCACTGTTACTTGAATACACAAGATCGTAATGATCCCCGCAGAAGAAGCAAACATCAAGCCTAGCTGCTGGGCGATCAGAATCGAGATAGCCGTTCCAATGGCAGTTTTTAACGTACGATAACCAATTTTAAACTTGAGAAAGCCCAGTCTTGTTCCCCTCCGCTGTCAAAAATGCTTTCCTGTTTACTTTAACAAAAAGTGTCCGGGAACCAAAGACAAGGTTTCATAAATTTTCGCAGGAATGTCGGCAAGGGTATTCATGCGGTCTGGCTTGAGCCACTCACTCGGCTACTGCTTTCGTTCCTTGGTAGAACTGTGCCACTTGCCATCTGCTGTGACGATCCCTTTCTCTCCCACATAACGATAGACGAGGAGTGGTTGTTCGAGCATTTTATCTCTTCCAAAGCTCCCATTTACTTTTGGATGAAAGTAGGTGAGCATGAGCTTCTTGTTCTCTTTCACGACTTTTTTCGCTGTATTCAGATCGATACCAGCTTCATTTTTGGGAAGAGATGAATCACCCGAAGGTCCAAGGTTATACAGATGGTTATACAGATCCACTACTTCCCCTGTCTCAGCGTCGACATTGACTTGAAAGATGGTATCAACTACCGGTACGCCGTTTATCAGATAGCCATATTCGATCTCATACGGTTCATCATTTTCCCAGATTTCTTTGATCCTTTCCTCACTTGGAGCGTAATCGACCGCATATATTATTCCTAACTGATCGGAATAGAATGTTTGTACGAGCTTTCGTGCACTCTCTTGTGCTTGTTCCCAGGTAATACCCTTTTCTATTTTCTTGCTCTCTTCGTTGAACCTGATTTTTGCATTCACACTGTAATGGACTAAATGACCACGGTCGTTAATCCCTATTTTTACAGTATCTGACTTTCCGCCCTCCTCTGGTTGCGAAACAAATTCAAAATACCAGCTCTTTATTTCGTTCTCATCATATCCTTCGCTTGATTCAGAGCTTTTGCCATTCGAACGATATGTACCGGGGAGCTTTTTGAGTTGTTGCTCTGCTATTTTTTGCGCCTCGTCTTTCGTAATGAGCTTTCTTTCTGCGGTGGATGGAGGAACGGTTTTCCCTAACGGTTGTATCTTCCTTTCTTTGGCAACCTGTCCGTACGTATCAAGCATTTTTCCTGTGATGGCATCGACATACTGCGGGTCAATTCTCTGGAATTCATACACGAGCTGGTATGGTTCAGATTCCTTACGAGAGACGGACGCCATTTCCTTGTACAAAAATGTTGGAAACGCCCCTTCATCCCATTTCTTCTCAGCTTCCGCTATCTTGATGACTTTCGAAGCATCTGGAAGTTTCCCCTCAGACCAGCGCCGCTCAAAATAGATCACTTCTCCATCATTACCCACTATCAGTCGAAACCCATTCTCCAGAAAAGGAACCCCGTTTTCGATACGAGTAAAATTAACATTTATTCCCTGTCTATCGCGCGTATAGAAAATGTCAGAATCAGGATATTCATTAGGCTTGGATAAACGGCTCTGTTCTTCTTCTGTCGCTACTTGCTTAACAAATTGAGTCGCCACTTGAAACGCCTGATCTTCCGTTAGTTTCTTTTGATTTGCATCCAAGTCCTGTTCTTCCCCAAGACGCTCGTATTTCCATATTTTTCCTGACGTTGCATCCTGTTGCACACCTAAACTTCCACCATTTTCTTTATCCCACCTGGTATACCATATGGATTTTCCCCATAACATTTCAATGCCGTCTACGAATTGGGCATCTCTAAACTTATACTCGCTCAGCATCGTCAACTGCTTCTGGGCAAGTACGATTGCCTCTTTCTCCGAAAGCGTCTTCTCGGCAGCATGTACGGCTGGCGTCAGAATTTCACCCCCTACTGGAGCAAATACAGTTGTCATCAAAAGGGTAGATGACACTCCTAGTGAAAGTCCATACGATTTAGTACGTTTTAACACAAATCAACCTCTCCTCTCCATTTTCAAACAACCTTATTTTACCATTTATGAATAACAAAGGCTCAAATTAAAAAATCCGCCAATGCGACGATCTCGCACAGCGGATTTTTGGGGATGGTGATTATACTTCCAGCTTTTTCACCAGTGTTTCTTCATTCAATACGTTTCCTACTAGGAAGTTGCCGAATTCACCGAAGCGGGCACTCACTTCGTCAAAGCGCATTTCGTAGACGATATGCTTGAATTCCAGCGGATCGTTGGCAAAGAGGGTAACACCCCACTCCCAATCGTCGAAACCAACGGAGCCACCGATGATTTGCTTCACGCGGCCAGCGTAAGAGCGACCGATCAAGCCGTGGGAGCGCATCATTTCTTGGCGCTCCTGCATGGAGAGCATGTACCAGTTGTCTTGCAGATCGCGCTTTTTGTTCATTGGATAGAAGCAAATGTGCTCCCATTTTGGCAGGATTGGATAGAGACGATCGCGCACATGCGGATTCGCTTTTGGATCTTCACCTGGGCTATTTACATAGTTGCTCAGCTCTACTACGGATACATACGAATAAGGAGCTTCTGTAAAAGCAGCAAAGCGCGTTTTATTGAACGCTGTTTTGATCTCATCGAGTTCTTGCATAGTTGGACGCAGGAACATGAACACGAGGTCTGCTTTGTGTCCGAGAATGGAGTACACAGCCGTGCTTCCTTGGTTCTCACCCTCATTCGCTTCCCATGTGCGGATCAAAGCATTCAGCTCGCCCAACGCTTCTTTGCGTTCTGCTGCAGACGCTGCTTTCCACTTTTCCCAATTGATGGTGCGGAAATTATGATACGTATACCAACCTTCTAATGTAAGCAACGCTTCGTTTGCGCTCATTAAAATCAGCTCCTTAGAAAAATCTGGTGACCTTCTTGCAACATTCCCAGTATAGCATAAGGAACAAGTGCGTATTCGGAACAGATTGGTGAACAAGCAAAAGAAAAACCAAGCGGTGCATTAGCTGCCGCTTGGTTTGGTTCCTGCCAGTACGGAGGTGTTCAGCTTGCTCGCTGCTTCCTGATCTACAATGACGGTTACATCTCTATGCAATTGCAATAAGGAGGCTGGGACATCTGCCGTAGGCTCTTCCTCTAGCATCAATCGCACGGCTTCTGCCTTTGCCTCTCCACTTGCGAGAAGTACGACTTTTTTAGCGCCAAGAATCGTGTTGATCCCCATGGATACTGCCTGAGTCGGCACATGATCCACACTATCAAAATAGCGGGCGTTTGCTTCAATCGTACTATCAGTGAGCTTGACCACGCGTGTCACTGAGTCGGCAGGAGATCCTGGCTCGTTGAAGCCAATATGGCCGTTATTGCCGATCCCCAGCACCTGGATGTCGATCCCACCTGCCAATCGGATCGCTTCCTCATAGCGTGCACACTCTGCCAAATGGTCTGTCGTATTCCCAACTGGCACATGTGTTTTCTCCGTAGGAATGTTGATGTGATTGAACAAGTTTTCTTGCATATACGAGCGATAGCTTTGCGGATGGGTCGAGGAAAGTCCGACGTATTCATCCAGATTAAAGCTACTCGCTTGCGAAAAATCGATGCTTGCCGCTTGCGACAGCTTGATCAGCTCACGGTACATCCCTACCGGCGTGCCTCCAGTTGCAAGGCCAAAGACGGTCTTCGGATTTGCTTTTACTTCGCTTACGAGTAATTCAGCAGCTTTTCTGCTGAGCTCCGCGTAATCTTTCACGATCACGAGCTTCATTTCCAACCACTCCTATTCCATATAAAAATAAGTTCAAAAAGTCGTCTTTTCAGCATCGAGAAAGTGGCGAGAACCTGAAGAAGGAGGAGCCGAGTGTAGGTAAACTACATGAGCACCGGACTTCGAAGGTGAACGCCAATTTCGAAGTCGAATTCGCTCCCTGTACTACACCATGATCAAAAGACGACTTTTTGAACTACCACTTAGTATTTTCTCTCTAGGACAGCCTTCGCTGTTCTCTCTTTATAGAAAAGGGCCTTTTCCTTGTTGCGCATCGTGATTGTCGTACTGATCACATCCAGTACATGCAGCTGTGCAATTTTGGCTGCGAGAGAGCCTCCCTGCAACGGACCTTCTTGCGCTGCGGTCAAAAGCGTAATGTCCGCTACATTCGTAATCGGCGAGCGTCGATAGTGCGTCAGGCAAATGCAAGTTGCGCCTGCCTGTTTGGCGACCTTCAATGAATCGATCGTGTCTTTCGTACTGCCAGATACAGACAAACCGATCGCGACATCCCCCGGTCCCAGAGTCGCTGCAGCCATCGCTTGCAGATGCGATTCATTAAAAGCGTCCACGCGAAGCCCGATCCGCAAAAACGTGTACTTGGCATCCTGAGCTGTTACCGCTGACGTACCTACCCCGTAAAAATGGATCGTGTTTGCCTTTTGCAAAAGATCTACACAACGCTCCAGCTGTTCGATCTGGAACAGGGCCGAGGTATCCCCAATCGCCTGTTGATTGGTTGCGGTTACTTTGTGCGTAATGATGTCCAGCGAATCGTCTTCTCCTACTTCGCCATGCAAATTTTTGACTGGATTGACCAATTCCTGCGCCAACGCCAGCTTGAATTCCTGATAGCCATAGAAGCCTATTTTCCTGCAAAATCGCAAAACGGTGGTCTCACCCACCCCCGCCTTTTCGGCAAGGTCAATTACCGATGAATAAATCACGCTGTCTGTCTGCTGTAAGACGATATGGGCAACCTTTTGCTCCGATTTCGTAAAGGAGGGAAGGAGACTCTGAATATGCAAAAGCGTATTAGTCTTCGTGATGGTAGCTGTCAATGGATGGGACTGCTCCTCTTGCTGTTTCGTCATATGGCTCGCTCCTCTTGTTTTTACCCAAAACAAAATAGCCGTATTTCTACAGCTATTATACCAAAAAAGGAGTTATCCGCCATATTTATATTTTTAAGTGGAGCAATTCTCCAAACCATCAAAATGGGGTAAACAAAATGGTCGGACATGTTGCGACTCGAAAAGATCCGCTCATGGCTGCTGGAACTAGAACTAAATCGAGCGTCACGATTTCCCCTGCGCCTAGCGTTACTGTCCCTCTCGCTTCTCCACTCCCCATCGCATTGGCAACAACCAAGTAGGTGCCAGGAGCAAGACCAGTCACCTTGTACCTGCCGATGCTGTCCGTTTGGACGACCACGGTCGTTCTGTTTGGTTGATTCAGCATTTGCACAATTACGGTCGCTCCAGCAACTGGCAAGCCTGTGAAACCGGATCGAACCGTTCCTCGTATCGTACCCGTTTGAGAAAGGCGGATGATGATAAAGGTTGTTTGATTCGGCAAAACGACTGCTTCTGCTTGACCAGTACCGATACCCGGGATGGTTCCTACAACGGTATACGTACCTGGAGCCACATTGACAAAATGGAACGTTCCGTCTGGCTCAGCCAAAATATTTTGCAAGCGAGTCTGGTCTGAGTGGAATAACGATAATTGAATATTGTTTCCGCTCGCTTGCGTGCCATCTGGCAAGAGGACGATCCCCGATATGGTTCCCACGATTGGCAGCAGCTCTACCGTTGTTACCGTCGTCTGCCCATTTAGGACCGTAACAGTGCTGTAATGCGTGCCAAAGCCATCTGCACTTGCTATGACATTGTAAACTCCCGCCGTCAAGCCATTTGCCTGGAATTGCCCGCTCTGATTTGTTACGGTGCTGGCGATAAATTGGCCATTGGCAAACAGTTGCACGTTAACAGCCGCACCCGTGATCGGAAGTCCCGTCAACTGATTGGTCACCTGACCAAAGATGCTGCCTGGCAGAGCAGACATCGTGAGGATGACCCCGCTTATTGTCTGTCCAGCCGTTACTGTAATACGTTGTGTTGCTGTTGCGTAGCTATCTTCACTTGCGCTAATCAAATACGTCCCAGGCGGAAGGTTACCAACAGAGAAATTGCCCAAATCATCCGTGATTGCACTGCCGAACAATGTTCCATGTGAATCCTTCACCTGTACCAATGCATTGGAAACAACGCCTCCGCCAGTAGCCTGTATCTGACCTGTTACAGCAGCAGGAAAGGGAGGAAGCCCCACATCAATTGTAGTCGTCTGTCCGGAAAAGATCGTCGCACCAACAGGCTGGGTGGTGTAGTGTTGAGCGCTTATCGCAAGTGTATAGGTTAAAGGCGCCAGACCGTCGATTTTAAACTGACCGAGACCGTCCGTAATCGTCCGAGACAACAAGTTGTTTGTGCCAGGAAAATAGATCAATACTTCTGCCCCTACCAGTGGCGTGCCATCAAGCGCATCTCTGACGGTACCCTGCAAAACACCAGGATTCGGGTCCAGTGGGATATTGACTGTAGCTGTTCCCCCAGGAGCTACATCAAAGGAGACACTCTCCCTCTGATAGCTTTCGTTCCTTGCCAAAATCGTGTAATTGCCAGCCACAAATCCATCAATGAAGTATATTCCCTGAGCGTCTGTCTGGGTAGAATAGAGAATCGTGTTATTGTTGCCCAGCAAGCGAACGAGCGTATTCGGCAAAGGTGTGCTGAGAAGGGCGTCACTAATTTCGCCTGTGACATTTGCAGGCAGGTTCTGTAAAGAAAAATCAAGACCGGTAGTCGCTCCCAATCCGACCATAGCCGTTGAAGCCTCAGCAGCGAATCCCTTAGCACTTGCGATCAATGTATAGCTCCCAGGGGAAAGTCCACTCACCATATACTGACCCTGCGCATTCGTCAGGACAATAGCCAGTATCGTTCCAGACGGACTTCCTTGTCGAACGGTAATGACCGCACCGGCAATCGGTGAGGCCGTATCTTCCTCTCGCACAGTACCAGCTATCCCACCGGGCAACTCGTTTAACGTAAAGCTTAATACGGACGCCGCCCCTGCTTGTATCAGTGCACCAGCGACATCGCTTGCATATCCAGTTGCATTGACATTGACGGTGTACCCTCCAGGAGCCAGCCGATCAAGCGAAAAGTTACCAGTTGCATCTGTCAGTACGGAGCCCACGGCGGCACGCGTGCTATCAAAGACGATTACCGTTGCGCCAATGATCGGCAGGCCCGTCTCCAGGTCAGTCACAACGCCGGATAGACTGCCGGGATTGGGAACTAATGCCTGCTGAAGGTTGGTGGTAATACCCCCTTGCAAAATAACCGCCTGCGAGACGGATACAAAATTCAGCGCAGAAACCGTTACATTTACGACACCCGGCGGAAGCTTCTCTGCCAAAAAATTGCCTTGATTATCTGTCAATAATTGAGCAAACACAACGCCATGGCCATCCGTAATGAGCACGGTGCTTCCCGGAATCCCGAATCCCGTCATCTGATTGGTCACTACACCCGAAATAGCCGCTGGCAAGTCAGGTAACGTGACAGTTGTCGGAGTTGCGGTATTGGCTGCAACGATCACGCCAATAGTTCCTACGGCATATCCAGACGCTGATGCGATCACGGTGTAAACGCCAGGAGAGACACTCCCAATGAAAAATACACCCGATTCATTCGCGAGCAAGCTCTGTTTGACGGCTTGATTGCTATCCAACAGCTTGACGCTGATCTCGCTTCCCGTAATTGGTACACCCACGCTATTTATGACACTGCCCACGATGGACCCAGGCAAAGGCAAGAGCGCCACACTTGCCCCCGTCGTTTCTCCACTGACTACATTGGCCCCTACTGATTGATCTGCATAGCTAGGCGCACTGACCGTGACGGTATAGGCACCCGGCAACAAATGTTGAATCAAATAGCTGCCAGTCTGGTCGGTGCTTGCTGTAGCCACTACACTTCCGTTACTTATGGAACGAATCAGTACAACGGCGCCTGCAATGAATACCGCAGGATTCGTTGCGTCCGTCACCTGTCCACTAATCCCGCCTGCATTCGCCTCAAGAACAAAGTCTACTCCAGTCTTATTTTCACCGGGTCCAAGTGCAACACCAACCGAGCCTGTAACATATTCAGGGGCACTTGCTACCACGACAAATGATCCGGCAGGCAGGTTACCAATTGTATAGGCCCCGTTTGAATCCGTATAGCCAAACCCTATTGTCGTCTCATTCAAATCCAGAACACGGACAACGGCATTGACAATCGGCTGCATACCCGTGTCTTCCACCGTTCCGGAAATACTGCCCGGATTCGGGATAAGCGTAAAGGAAACGGTGGCCGTCTGCCCTGGCTGTACGATCGCCCCAACAGATTGAACAGCGTAGCTTGGAGCGGTAGCGATAAGGATATAAGAGCCTGGTGCGACCCCTGAAAATGAAAATGCCCCATTTCCATCTGCAACGAATGTATCTTTCAACAGGTTATTGTTATCAAACAATTGAATGGTCGTTCCCGGTACGACTGGAGCTACTGTACCGTTAATAGTGCCGAAATCCTGATTGAGCTGAACCTGGACAGGAGTAGTTGTATTCGCGAATACAATGGCTCCGACATGATTGGACTGAAAACCATCCGCCGAAGCACTGATGACGTATTGACCTTGCGCCAAGCCCGTGATCGCAAAGCTTCCTTGACTATCGCTGTATACCGAATGCACGACGGAGCCATTGAAATCGAGTGCATTTACTTGTGCACCGGCAATCGGCTGTAGTGTCCCTGCAGCAAGCACCTGCCCTTGGATCTCACCCGGACTCGCAAACAACGCCAAGCTGACAGGCGTATTTGTGTTGGCAAGCACAGTAGCGGAAGCACTGTTTGTTTCATAATTGGTTGCACGAGCCGTAATGGTATAAACTCCGGGTGCAAGCCCTGTGATCTGGTAATTGCCCGACAGATCGCTATTTGCATGGGCGACGATTGCCCCTGCTTGGTTCAACACGCTAACCGCTATCGAAGCACCAGTGATCGGCAGACCAGAGGTAGCATCAAAAACCGAACCTGAAATGCTTCCCGGCAAGTCTGCCAGCTGCACATTCACCATTGTTGTCGTTAATGTGGTGACGATTGCCCCTGTGATTACTGTCGTTTTATTTGGAGCAGATACGATGACAACGTACGCCTGCGGTAGCAAATTAGGTACCACATACTGTCCGTTCCCATCAGTCAATACAGTAGCCACGACAGCGCCCGCTGCCGTATTATCCCTTACGATCACAGCGGCACCCTGAATCGGCTGATTGCCGCTGTCGACCACCTGTCCTGCGATTGATCCCGGAGATGCTTGTAGGACAAAAGCAAGGGACGATATTTCCTGAGGCTGCACAGTTGCCCCCAACACAATAGTGGAGTAACCAGAAGCCGAAGCTGTCACGGTATACGTGCCTGGGGCCAAATGCGGAAAGGAAAAGGTGCCAGCGTTGTCGGTAATGGCCTGCGCCACAGGAACAATTCCCTTCATAACAATGACAGTGGCATTACCAAGCGGATTGCTCCCTGAATCCGAGACAGTCCCATTCAATACCCCTGCCAGCTTTTCCAATTGGAGGTCAACCGCTGTAGTCGCTCCAGCATTGATCCCTATCCCAACTGTTTTGCCCGCATACCCCTCTGCAGCAGCCGTAAGAACATAGTTTTCCGGACCAAGTAAGGATAAAGCGTAGTCTCCATTCGCGTCGGTTACTGTCTCTCCTACAGCAATCCCTGAGCGAGATACCACCTTGATGCTCGCATTTGGGATTCCTTCACCCGTTTGCGCATCGGAAATGGTTCCACTTACCGTTCCAAATGCAGTCGCCAAAGAAAAATGAAGTACCTTGGCATCGCCCGCTTGCAGACTGATTCCAGCTAATTGTGTGGAAAAGCCCGCGGCACTGACGCGGATTTGATAAATACCTCCTGCTAGCTTGGTCAGCAGATACGTACCAGCTCCATCTGTTGTTGTTACCGTTAACGTAATACCTGTCTGACTCAGCACTTCCACCAATGCCCCGGCAATTGGTATGCCGCCCGGACCTGTTACCAGTCCGGAGAGCTGGGCAACGGATGTTTGGAGCACTACATTTTGTGTAGTCGTCTGGGCTCGAATGACATTGATTGCAACTGTTGCTGGCTGGAATGTATCCGCACTGACTGCAAGGGTGTAGGCACCCGGCACGACATTGGTAAACTGGTAAGTCCCCCCGCCACTAGTCACTGCCTGACTTACAGTCACGCCTGTCGTATTAATGAGCTTTACCACCGCCCCAGAGATGGGAGCCAATCCGGTATCTGTTATCGCCCCGTTCACCTGACCCGGACTCTGAGGAAGCAAAATGTCTGCTCTTGTGGTCTGCCCTGCCAAAACGCTCACGAATTGGATTTTGGAGTTATAAGTCGGCGCGGTCACCGACACAGAATACAGACCAGGAGCCAATCCAGTAAACGAATAGGCACCATCTGTGTCTGTCGTCGTCGTTCCGATTAATACGGGAATCGAATCATACAGCGCGACCTGCGCACCTGCTACAGGCAAGTTCGTGGACTGGTCAAGCACCACGCCAGCCACACTACCAGCCAAGTTAACCGTGATGACAATATTATCCGAAACAGGAGAAAGCGTCCCGCCAGAAAAGCTGTCTACGCCAGTGACTGTCGCTGTGTTTAACCGCCGCGTTCCGCCAGAAGAGACCGTGAAAACCCCACTGACCGTAAATGACAAGCTGGCAGTAGAACCAGCGGCCAAACTGCCGATTGTCCAGCTGAGCACCTTCGTGAGGGGATTATAGATGACAGAGCCGATACTTGTTGCGCTTACCGTAAAAGCCGTTACCTGATCCAACTCGATCAAATCATTGACAACGACTGTCGTTGCCTGGCTCTTTCCGGTATTAGTGACAGTGATCGATCCCGTCCATTGCGATAGTTGTCCTGTAGTAACAACGGTTGGTCCTGCTGTTACTTGCTTATCGATGGCAAGGCTAGCCCGAACGTCTCCTGTCGCCACCGAAGTCGTATTGCTCAAGGAATTTTCAAAGCTAAAGCCTTCACTTGTTCGCAGAGAGTCTTTGTTGTAATTATTGTCATTTGCAGAGGTAAAAGGGAGGAAGCGAATAGAAGTAAGGGAGGTAACACCGATCGTTGAAAAAAAAGTAGCAGCCGGCATGACGAGATCGATGAAGTAATCAGGAGTGCCACTAAAATTAGAGCCGTCATTCGTCAGCCGCACACGAGCCGTGTCAAAATTGATAATCGGCGCTTGCCAGTTGGGTGCTCCACTGCCGTTTGTGCCCTCTGCCGGATCGTTCCAGGAGTTAAATTCAACAATGGTGTTTTGAATCAAAGCAACTCGGTTGCGCAAGCCTTGCACGCCCAACATCCATTGGTATGTGCCAGCCACTCCTGTTGTATTGATCAAATATCCCCAAGCAAAGTTTTGAAACCCTGTTTTTTGCGAATTTCTTGGATCTTCATTGACTCTCATCCGAAAGTAGAGATACGTTCCATCATACGCCAAAAAGGCAACGGGAAACGTAGCGTTTCCTACCAAGTCGGCAGAGCCGGGACTTTCATCGTTTGGGACGTCTCCGAATGGACTTCCCCCGAGCATAAACGGGATGAATTGACTGTCAGACGGATAGGCCATTTTTTCTTTCCTCACCTCTCCCCTCTAACATATGTACATAGAGTGATATGGCCCCACACTCTCTTTGCTAATTGGCTTATCCGTGCCCGTCCCAACAAAAAAAGGGCCATCGCCCGCAAATATTTCTTGCGAGGAAACCCTTTTCCTTCCTATATTGCCTATCTTACAAATACGCGATAGCCAAGCAGAATAACCAGCACCAATACGACAATACAGCCGATGAAGAAGCCGATGCTGCCTTCTTGTCGCTTTGCTTTGCCCAAGGACATTTCCATCAAACCAAAGGCGATAACCGCGATGATGCCCTTCACGTAGTAATAGAAATCTGTTGCGTGACCCACGAAAAGCATCCAAACTCCCGATACAAGAATGATGACCATCATGAGTCTGAGCAGCATATGTACGATCTTTCCTGCTTTTGCTTTGCCCACGCAATACAGGATGTAGGCAACGATCAAGAGCACGAATGCGACTTCCCAGCTACCCACATGCGCTTCAATTAACGCTTTGTACGGCAAAAAGTTCAACCCCTTTACTCCTAAATTCAATCTTGTCCATTATACCAGAAGAAGGGGAAAAATGCTGATGTCCCAATGCGTGGCAGTATTGTGACTAGGCTTTTTTGGGAATAAAAAAAGGCTGCCTGTGATCGGCAACCTCTTTTTTTCTAACAAACGATCCTATCGCAGTAAAAATCCGTCTTTCAGCGGGTCTGTAGGGTCCACGACAAATTGATGCAGACCTGTGATGAACGCCTTGCCTTCTATGCTCGGAATGACCGCCGGATAACTGCCCACCTGCGTGGTTGCTTCCACCTTGCCGATAAACTGGCTCCCGACAATTCCTTCATGGACAAACGATTCTCCAGCAGAAAGCTTACCTCGCGCATGCAAGGTAGCTACACGAGCCGCAGTCCCTGTACCGCATGGTGAGCGATCGATCTGCTTGTCGGCAAAAATCGTTACGTTGCGCAGGTCTGATCCTTCCACTCTCGGCTTATCCGAGATAATCACCCCATAAATTCCTTTAAGCTCAGGCTCCAATGGATGAACAACCTCCATTTTCGCCTCGATTTGTTCCTTGATTCGCTTGCCCCACTCTTGCAGCTCAGCCAATTGCTCCATTTCTACCTGAACCCCGATATCTTCTGCCTGTACAACTGCATAGAATGCTCCGCCAAAAGAAATGTCCACGGAAAAAGTACGTCCTCCCCACTCAATGGGAACGTCTTGTGCCAAAACAAAGGAGGGAACATTTTCAAACGAGACGGAATGGACTATCGATTCTTCCACGTTGGCGTGTGCAATGATTCTTCCAGCCGGACTATCTATCACAATACGCTCTGTTGGAGCTTCCAGCCGAAGTATTCCAGTCTCAATGGCAGCTGTCACTACCGCAATGATTCCATGCCCGCACATGGTACTGTAGCCCTCGTTATGCATGAACAGCACTCCAAATGCCGCATCTGGGCTGACGGGCTCTGTCATGACACAACCGTACATACCATGATGCCCGCGCGGTTCATACATGAGTACTCGCCGGATATGGTCCAGCTCCTCCCGAAAGTATCGTCGCTTCTCCAGAATCGTCTTGCCTGCGAGCGGTGGGATGCCGCCTGTTATGATGCGCAGCGGCTCCCCTCCGGTATGGGCCTCGATTGTCGTATACAACTGATTGATGTGCATGACATCCTCACCTTTTTATGCGATTGGCGAAAAGCTCAATGATCACCAAGCATATTTGATCGCGCATGTTTTCGTCGTACTGTAGAAATCAAGTGCCGCCTGACCCTGCTCCCGTGTATGCGAGCTGGACAGCTTCATCCCGCCAAATGGAGCCTGGTATTCCACACCTGCCGTCTCCTGATTGACCCGAACCATCCCTGCCTGCGCCACATCTAAGAAGCGATGGGCACTCGCCAAATCTCGGGTGAACAGCGAAGCACTCAGTCCGTATATAGACTGGTTGCACAGCTCCACCGCCTCTTCAAAACCGTCTGCTGTCAAAAGCACAGCCAATGGTCCGAACACTTCCTCCTGAACGAGGCGATGACAGGCAGCGACACCCTCAACAATTTGGGGACGGATGTAATAGCCTTGCTCCTCTTTTGCATAGGAGGGGCTTTGGGCAATGACTGTTGCTTCATCATTAGCCAAGGCGATGTATTGCCCAACCGTCTCATACTGTGCAGCCGAGGCAACTGGCCCCAAATACGCTTCCAGATCGCTGGCATCTCCTACCCGGCATGTCTCCATAGCCGTTTGCAATCGCTCAACAAGTGGCTGGTAGATCGCTTTTTCGACAATGATCCTGCTGGTAGCCGTACATTTTTGACCAGCCGATCGAAACGCGCCGCTGAGCAAAATCGGAACGGTTTTGTCCAAATCAGCATCAGCCAAAACGACAGCCGCATTTTTTCCGCCCATTTCAGTTTGATATTTGATGTTCCGACCCGCGCACGCGATGGCAATCTGTCTGCCTGTTTCTGATGAACCCGTAAAGCTGACTGCATCGACTTCGGCTTCATTCGTGAGTGTGTTGCCGATCTCTCGGCCCTTGCCAATCACCAGATTCAGCACACCTGCTGGCAGCTTTGTTTCCGCAAATATTTCAGCTAGTCGTGTCGCTGTGAGCGAACCATTTTCCGCTGGCTTCCAGATAACCGTGTTCCCGCAAATGAGTGCAGGGGCAATCTTCCAGATGGGGATCGCAACGGGGAAGTTCCATGGTGTGATGACCGCCACAACTCCGAGCGGGACACGACGGCTGTATTGCAGCACGTTCGTATCTGAAGAAGGAATTAGGTTGCCGTTGGAACGCATCCCTTCTCCGGCATAATAGCGCAACAGACTGACCCCACGCGCCACTTCTCCGCGCATCTCACCAAGCTGCTTGCCCATTTCCCGACTTGCCAGCTGTGCCAAGCTGTCTGCATTTGCCTCCAGTGCGGCAGCCATTTGAAAAAGGATTTCGCCACGAGCCGCACCCGTTTGTTTTGCCCAGCCGATCTGTGCCGCACGAGCTGCCTGTTCAGCGGCAAAAACATGTGATCGCTCAGACAAATGCAGAACGCCGACTTCTTCTGTAGTAAGCGAAGGGTTTTTGACCGTTAGTTCCTTCCCTGACGGCGTCATCCATTCGCCGCCAATCCAGTTTTTGCTGTGCATGCTGCCCGTCCCCCTATCGTCCACTCGCAGCGCCGACTGCGTAGTCAAACGCCTTTTTAATGCCCGCGTAGTATTCTTCAGATAGCGGTAAACGCGGCGGACGAGTCGGTCCTACTGGGAAATTCGCCAGCTCCATCATGTATTTGATCGACTGTACCAACTGTGGGCTTGCATCATAGTGGAACAGTGGCAACAAACGACGATAAAGCGCTTGTGCTTCACTGAGCTTACCCGCCCGTGCCAGACGGAATAGCTCCACTCCTTCTTTTGGCAGCGCATTTGGTACACCCGAAATCCAGCCTGTCGCCCCGATCAAGCCGCCCTCCATGACGAGATCGTCTACACCGACCATGACTTCCAAGTCCGTCTGTGCGAGAATGTCCTGCATGCGGCGTACATCACCCGAGAATTCTTTCACGGCGACGATATTTTCAAACTTCGCCAGTCTTCCCAAAATGTCCGGTGTCAGGTCGATTTTGTAGTCGTGCGGATTGTTATAGGCAATGATCGGTAGCCCGACAGTGTTCAGTGCCTCGTAGTGGGCAAACACTTCATTTTCCAATGGCTTGTAGTTAATCGGAGGCAATGCCATCACACCTGCTGCTCCCGCATCCTTGGAGAATTGCACCCATTCCACTGCTTGACGGGTAGACGGAGCTGCAGAGCCTACGACCACCGGAACTCGACCTTTTGCGGCTGCGATCACGGTATGAATGACTTTTGCCCGCTCTTCTCCTGTCATTGTCGCGTATTCACCCAGCGAACCGGATGGAACCAGACCGTCTACACCCTCCTGAATCAGCCAGTCACACAATTCCGTCAAACGTTTGTAATCCACCTCATAATCGTTTGTAAACGGCGTGACAATCGCCACGTACACTCCTTCAAAGCTTGCCATTTTTCATTCTCCTCTCCCATTTGGGCTTTGTTTTAGTGATCAGTTGCGGCTGGGATAAGCAAAAAGCCATTCGCCAGCTCGTCTTCCGGATTGTAAAAAATCGTATGCTTGCCCATCAGCCAGGCCGAGCCTGCAATTCGGGTGATGACAGCAGGCAGCCCGCCTTCCTCCGTCACCTGCAGTACTCTTCCTGTAAACAGAGAACCGACGATGCTCTCATGTACAAACGGTTCGTCTATCCCGATCTCCCCCTTGGCAAACAAGGTCGCCAGCTTGGCGGAAGTGCCCGTACCACATGGCGATCGGTCTATTCCGCCAGGTGGTACGACGACGGTATTTTTCACATCGGCTCCTGGAATGTCGGGGGCTGTATAGAACTCCACATGGGTCAGTCCGCGAATAAACGGCTTCTCTGGATGAACGATCTCCATCGCCTGATTCATCGCTTTTCGAATCGCGACGGCCGTATCGACAATGGTGGATGCATGAGCTGGCGTCAGTTCGAGATGGAGCTTGCGTGCATCTGTGATGGCATAAAAGTTTCCACCGTACGCAATATCGCAGGTCACCTCCCCAATCCCTTCTACTTCTACCGTCACATCTTTTTGGTAGAGGAAGGCTGGAATGTTCACAAACGATACTTCCTTGGCTTTCCCTCCCTCTACCTGTATATCTACCTCGACCAATCCTGCTGGCGTATCGAGCGTAAGATTTGTCACAGGCTCAGTCACAGGTATCATGCCTGTCTCCACCAGCGCGGTACATAGACCGATCGTATCGTGACCGCACATCGGCAAGTATCCGCCTGTCTCGATATAGATCACTCCTACATCTGCATCCGGGTGACATGGATCAACGATCAAGGCGCCGGACATCACATCATGCCCACGCGGCTCATACATCAAAAACGTGCGAATCCAGTCGTACTCGGCCTTCATCTCGAGCATTTTTTCTCCCATCGTGGCTCCGGTAAGCTTTGGCAGACCACTGATTACCGTGCGGGTAGGGTTTCCCCCGGTATGCGTGTCAATGGTGGTAAACACCCTCGTTGCTTTCATGGATGCAACACTCCTTTTTTCGTAAACCGGTCCAAGCATAGCGGCTCTGTTGGAATGATGGTGTCTGTCTGATCGACTAGCATCTCGGACACCAGCTTGCCTGTGACGGCTGCCAGACTGATTCCATCTCCTTCATGACCAGCCGCGATAAAGTAACCGGGTACTTCCTCTACACGAGAAATAATCGGCAAGTGATCCTCAGTCCACGGGCGCAAACCGCAATAGGTGCGGATGATGGCGAAGTCGGCGATCTTTGGATAAAAACGCAGTGCTCTACTCGCCATGCACCTGACGACATTCAGATCAATCCGCGTGTCGAAGCCGACAAACTGACGACTGGAGCCAATCAAGAAATTCTGGCTTTCTGTCGGTTCAAATACGAGCGCGACTCCATACTTCTCTGTCTCCTCGTCTACTTGTCGCACGCCGCCAAACTTCGAGATGAGGTAGCCGAATTCCATCACCTTTCGCACGCCGACAGGCATCTGTCTCGAGGCGACGATCAAATGCCCTTTGCGCGGAACGATCGGAATATCCACCCCGACCATTTTGCCAATGACTGGCGCCCACACCCCTGCGGCGTTGACGACCTGCTTGGCTGTCATGCTTCCTGTACCAAGCTCGATGTGAAACGTTCCCGTCGCCTGATCACGTCTGAGCGACTTGACCTCTGTACGGCGCATGATCCTCGCTCCATGCTTTTTCGCTCCTTCAAACAGGGCAAAGGTCAGCATGTACGGATTGACAGTAGAATCGGTGGCGCACTCCAAGCCTCCCAGCAAGTCGTCGGCAAAGTAAGGCGACTCCTGCCGAATATCCGCTCGGTCCAGCATCCGAAACGGCAGTCCGGCTTCTTTTTGCCGTCGCACCCATTCATGAGCGGCTTCCATCTCCGCCTCTGATTCGCAGACGAGAATGCTCCCCGGTGCCCGATATTCAAACGTATGGTCCAGCTCTCGGCTCAGCTGGTCAACGAGCATCTGGCTTTTCAGGGACATCTGACTGTCAAAGCCTGGGTCCTTGTCGATCGCCAAAATATTCCCGTCACAGCGCGAGGACGTCCCGGATGCCAACTCGCCTTTTTCCAGGACAACGACATCCAATCCAGCCTTCGCAGCGTAATACGCAATCGCCGCGCCGATGATGCCACCGCCAATTACTGCAATCTGCGCATGGGTTTGTACTGTCATGCTGATTCTCCTCAAATGCGTATTCTGCTACTCTCTTACTCTTTTTTGCAAAAGCCATGCCAATCGTCCCAAGCGAGATTCTCAAAATATCCCGTCTAAATTCTTTGACAACGAAAAGAGCGAATGTATAATAAATGAGAAAATGTTCGGAATTTTATACACTTTAACGACCTCTTTTAAAAGGGATGATCGAGTTGAATCACAAACTTCCTGCCTTAACCGAGTTGATACAGACAAACATGCGGATTTTCAACGATCAAGAGCTTTTCCCTCCTCAATGGGACGAAACCGTTCCTGTATTTGCCCAGCGTCAAACCAGCTGGTATGTCGCCGATTCCGCCCATTTGACGACCGATTGCACACAAGCCCCTTGGGAACCAGCCGCTGTGACGACACTAGATTCAACTTTTGCCGACGCCATCCGCCTGCTAGCTACTCACAACTATCTCCTAATCGAAAAACAGCCTGGTGTCCCAGTCGGCTATCTTCATCGAGGTGTAATCATACAAGCCATTTTTTCCTCGTATGAGATTTTGGAAGCGTATTTCGAGACGATGATCAAAACCATGGATGCATCCATATCCGTCATCGATGAAAAAGCGCGTGTGATGGTTTGGACAGAAGGTGCTGAACGAATCTTTTCCTTGAAAGCAAAAGAAACGATTGGCCGCCCGATCACCGAATTTTTCCCGCTCGAAATGCTTGAAACACTCAAATCTCTGCAAAGTGGACAGTCTCTCTACCGTCATCAGCATCAGCCACGGGAGGATCTCGTCGTGCTCATCAATACCAATCCGATCTATTTGCATGACAAAATCATTGGTGCTGTTGCAGCGGAAACCGATATCACGAGCCAGTTGAGACTGAACCAGGAGCTGTTGAACGCCAATAAAAAAGTAAATCACTTGCAGCAGGAAATGGCGAAGCTCAGTCCGACGCCCGATCCATTTGCACAGATCAAGGGAACGAGTCTCCCCATTCGTCATATCAAGTCCATGATCCAAAAGCTCAGCGCTACGCAAGCAACCGTCTTGATCACAGGGGAAAGCGGCGTCGGTAAGGAGCTTTTCGCCAAAGCGGTGCATGATGTGCGGGAAGGCTCCAATGCGCCCTTTATCGCCATCAACTGCGGTGCGATTTCGCCTACTTTGTTTGAAAGCGAGCTGTTCGGGTACGAGAAAGGTGCCTTTTCTGGTGCGGATCAAAAAGGGAAAAAAGGAATGATTGAGCTGGCACGTGGAGGAACGCTGTTTCTCGACGAGGTAGGAGAAATGCCACTCGATATGCAAGTGAAGCTGCTTCGCGTGCTTCAAGAGAAAAAGTATTATTCGGTCGGAGGGACCAAGCAGATCGAGGCGGACTTCCGCGTGGTTGCCGCCACGAATAAAAATTTGGAGGAGGTAGTGAAGGAAGGAAAGTTTCGCCAAGACCTGTTCTATCGGCTCAATGTAGTGACGCTGAAAATTCCTCCGCTTCGAGAACGCATTGAAGATACGATTGAACTCGCCCACTTCTTTCTCTATGAATTCTCTTTACGTTATAACCGTCCCATTCATGCCATCTCGCAAAATGTGATGCAAAACCTGCTCCAATACGACTGGCCAGGCAACATTCGCGAGCTGCGAAATGCGATTGAGCGATTGGTGGTATTTGCGACAGACGGTATTATCAAAGAAGAGGACTTACCGTATCCCCTGCAAGGTCAGACGAAACAGGTACCGATTGAGCTCCCTCCCGATCTGTTTTCGCTGCAAGAAGAAATCGAAGCGCATGAGCGCCGTGTCATATTGCGAGCCATCGAGCTGGAAAACGGCAACAAGCAGGCTGCTGCGAAAAGACTTGGCATATCGCGGGCCACACTGTATAACAAATTGGGGAAGTAAAAAATGTTGTCTCAAAACGGTTGTGTTGGGGAAGCCCTGCCACATGTTTTCCAGTCGCCTGTATCCTCTCTTCGTTCGGGCGGTCTCCTTCCAAACATGTAACAGGGCTTTCGAGCTGTTAACGTTCATCGAGCTTTTCAAATCGTTTTTGGGGTTGGTCATGGTAGATTTCTTGTGCTTGCTGATCATTTGAGTTATTGAATCATGATTGTGAAGCATTCTTAGTTCGTTTTGAAGACTAAATGATCGCGAACAGGCGGTTTTCCTTCTTGAAGTGACTTTAATAATGTTTTACAAAAGCTACGTAAGAAGAAGCGGATTTCCAGTCCAAGCGCCTCTGGAGCCCATCCCAGCGTAGGAATGAATGGCGGGGAATTTAAGCTTCACTTATGGAATACTTCTTCGAAACTTCTACGTTTGAAGCGCTCCCGCCATTCATTCCGGAGCGGGCAGTCAATCCCTCCTTGCGGGGCGTAGGCCGAAGCGTAGACTGGAAATCCGCTTCTTCCCTCCACTACAGCCGCTTTTTACACCCAAATAACGCACGCCAACGCAAACAAAAATCAGGAAACCTTCGCCCCTCTTTCGGCGGTAACAACTCAGACAAAATACGGATCAATTCCATGGTTGATTGCCTCATACGCAATGACGGCACCGCCGGATTTTTCAACGGACGTTTTGGCAAAATCATCCAAGCATTTGGCGTAGGTAGAATCGTCATGGATGAGCACGACTTTTTCCGCTTGGTTCGCTGCCATATAATCTGCTGCGGTTTGTGCTTGATCTGGGGTTAGGCTATTGATCAAAAAGAGGGTGTCATAGCCTTGAGCTGGTAATCTGTCTGAGTTGGCTGCTGTCGTCGCTATTTTTGGATCGTAGCCATCATCAGCTACTTCGATCCTCAATTTTTTTCCAATCACTCCATCGCTGTCATTTATTTTTTTGACACCCATTTCAATGGCGTTTTGCATGTCTCTTCCATCCGTTGCATCGTTACCAATAACTGGTAAATTCGCACCAACGACTATCACACTTCCCCATTTTTTCATAGCCCATCCCCCATTCGAATATTATTCGATTGATGCCCATTTCCAGTCGATTGCGCCTAGACCATCTTGGAAGATTCCTTTTACCTTGTCATTCTTCACCCATGTATGCGTATAGAAATAGATCGGCATAATCGGTATTTCATTCATCATGATTTGCTCGGCTTCGCGCAGAATCGCCTTGCGCTTTTCCGGATCACTCTCAGTAGAGGACTGATTCAATAGCTCTTTGAATTTCGGATTCTCCCAGCGCGTATCATTGTTTCCTCCTTCCTTTTCCTTGAATAGCTCCAGGAAGTTGATCGGATCGTTGAAATCACCCGACCAGCCAAGACGCCCGACCTGGTAGTTGCCCTCGTGCATGGTCTCGAGATACACCTTCCATTCTTGATTTTCCAGCTTCACTTCGGCTCCAAGGTTTTGGCGCCATTGGTCCTGAATCGCTTCTGCGATCTTTTTATGCCCTTCGGACGTGTTGTAGCTAAGTTTGATCGGTGGCAGTTTAGAGAGGCCCAGCTCTTTTAGTCCTTCTTCTAACAGCTTTTTGGCCGTTTCTTGATCATTGTCTTTGAAATAACCGCCTGCATTGAGTCCCATTGTCGGAGGAACTGCTGCCATCGCTGGTTGCTGATTCGCTTGGAGTACATTGTCGATCAAGGTTTGACGGTTAATGGCGTAGGCAAAAGCTTTACGAATCTTTACGTTATTGAACGGAGGTTTCTCTGTGTTGAACTTGTACCAGTAGGTAGCACCGACAGGCTTCACTTGCAGTTTTCCACTGTCTTTAAGCGCTGGCATCGCATCTGTTGGCAGCGAGCTTAACGGACTGCCTGCCCAGTCAATTTCGCCATTTTCGAACATGGACAGCTCTGTGTTTTCATCCTCCACCATCGAGAACTCAATCTTGTCCAGCTTGACACTATCTTTGTCCCAGTAGTTGTCGTTTTTCACGAGTACCATTCTGCTTTTGTGTTCCCAAGACTCCATTTTGAATGGACCATTTCCTACGTATGTTTTGGCTTCTCCAGACCATTTTCCATCTGCCTCGACTACCTTTTTATTTACCGGGAAATAAGTTTGGAACGCGGTTAGCTCCAGAAAAAACGGAGTTGGATTCGTCAACTCTACTTGGAGGGTCTTGTCATCCAATGCTTTTACGCCGACATCATCCAAGCTGCCAGTCCCTTTGTTGGCCTTCTCCGCATTCTTGATGTAATAGAGCTGGTAGGCGTAATTGGACGCTGTCTTCGGATCGAGAGCTCGCTTCCACGCGTATTCGAAATCGTGGGCTGTTACCAGTTCTCCGTTGCTCCACTTGGAGTCTCTCAGCTTGAAGGTGTATGTTTTCATATCACTCGATACTTCGATCTTCTCGGCTACTGCTTCCTCTGGCTTGCCCGAAGACCCGATACGTGTCAGCCCATCAAAAACTGCTTTAACGATGGCAGCAGAAGTCGTGTCTTCCGCAAGTCCAGGATCACCTGTAGGTGGTTCGGAGTGAAGATTCCAGCGAAGGACTTGTGCTTTTGCTGGTTCATTAGCCGTGTTGGCAGGTGCTGGCTGTGTGTTCGACTGTCCACTCTGCGACGCTTGCTCGGCTGGCTGCCCTCCTCCACATCCTGCTAACGCTAATCCCATGACTGTTAGGCTACTCATTACTGCGAACATACTTTTTTTCATTTAATCAACCCCCCATTGTTCAGTCGTCATGCGTTTGTTTTCTGAATTATCAGAATGCAAGAGATGTGCCAAAATTGATGGCGGCAGTGGCTTCGTTCTAGCTTTAGTTGTTGTAAATGTTTTTGTACACTGTATACCTTGTGGTGTTTCAAAACTTAGACACACCACTGTTAACCAAAAAAGCCTCGGCCCACTTGCTCGGCCAAGGCTTTTGTCTCTCCATTTACAAAATGATCAATTCGCGTGGTGAGTGTGTAAGCACCTCATTGCCACTCTGTGTGACAACCAGATCGTCTTCGATACGGACCCCACCAAGCTCTGGGATATAAATCCCCGGCTCCACAGTCAAAATCATGCCTTCTTGGAGAACAGCGGTGCAACGAGTGGACATAAATGGCTCCTCATGAATATCGAGGCCCACTCCATGCCCCATTCCATGTCCAAATCGCTCACCATAACCATGCTCTGTGATGTAGTCCCGTGCGAAGGCGTCTGCCTCTTTTCCGGTAATACCAGGACGAATGCCTGCAACAGTCCGATTGCGTGCTTCCAAAACGATCTCGTAGATGGCTTTGAGCTGTTCATCAGGGGTGCCAACAGCAACTGTTCGAGTAATATCAGAGCGATACCCTTGGTACAATGCACCAAAGTCCAACGTGACCATGTCTCCGGCTTCAATCATTTTTTCACTCGCTACGCCATGAGGAAGTGCGGAACGATAGCCAGAAGCAACAATGATGTCAAAAGCAGAACCCGACGCTCCTTCTTTTCGCATGAACATTTCCAATTCGTTAGACACCGCAAGCTCTGTGATTCCAGGACGCAGGAAGGAAGTAATATGGGAGAATGCCGCATCAGCGATTTGGGCAGCCGTTCGGATGATCGCCAGTTCTTCCGTTGTCTTAATCATACGCAACCCCTCAATAACACCTGATGTCGGAATAAATGCTGTTTGGACGGCCTCGCTGTATTTGCGCTGCAAAGCAAACGAGACATTCTCCTCCTCAAAGCCGAGATGATTGATCCCCATCGCTTCCGCCTGGCGTGCTACTTCGCTGTAAACGGATTCTTTTGTCGGCAAATAAACGATTTCAAACCCTGTTGCTTGTGCTTTCGCTTGGTCTGTGTAACGGAAATCTGTGAAGAGCTTGGCCTGGTCTCTTGAAATGAGGACAACTCCGTATGTACCTGTAAAGTTTGTGAGGTATCGGCGGTTTTGTCCATTCGTGATCAACATCCCGTCAATCCCAATTGAATCGAATTGCTCACGCAGTCTTGTTACTTTTTCCATCTCTGTCATCCCTCTTTTGTTTGTCGTGATTGGGCTATTTCTTTGAGAATATTCAGCAAGTATTGTGCCAGCCAGGACGATCTCACTTGCTTTCCATGGCACGACACTTGCATTTTTTCATCAAGCAAGAATGAAAGGAGGCTTCATCATGGAATCGCATCCATTGATTATCTGCCGTTGTGAAGAAGTAACTCTCGCCGAATTGGTAGAGACCGCCCAAGCCTATCCATGTACCGCACGCGAGCTGAAGCTACGGACCAGAGCCGGAATGGGCTGCTGTGGTGGGAGAACCTGCCGTACATTGATCGATCAGGTCATTCAGCAAGTAACTGGCCAAGCGCCTTCTCATACTGTACCTCTTGGATACCAACCGCCTATTCGTCCTGTCTCATTTCAAACGCTTGGGGGGCAACGGGCATGAGTCAACGAATTGATCACCATCCGGTCCTCGGTTCACTCGGGGACAGAAAGCAACTTTCTTTTTATTATAACGGCACTGTCTATACGGCTTACGAAGGCGAGACGATTGCGGGAGCCCTATTGGCCGCAGGGGTTCGTACGCTTCGGGTGCATGAGGAAAAAGGAACACCGCGAGGAATTTATTGCAATATCGGTCACTGCTATGAATGTCGCGTCCATGTTGATGGTGTCCCTACCGTGCGTGCTTGTATGACACTTGTGCAGGAAGGCATGCAAGTGAACGCTGGCTCTCTCCTTCCTACTCCCTTGAAAAAAGGAGGGCATGGGGCATGATCGACCTTCTCATCATCGGGGCTGGACCTGCGGGCTTATCTGCAGCAATTGCAAGTGCTAGGCAGGGATTGGCTGTTCGTGTAGTTGATGAGTTTTATCGCCCTGGGGGCCGTTTGCTTGGACAGCTTCACCAAGAACCGGACGGTGTGTGGTGGAATGGACTAGATGAGGCAGCCCGACTCACGGAGGAAGCGAGACATCTCGGTGTAGAGATCATCTGCGGCGTCTCCGTTTTCCATTTGACGCAATCCCGGAATGGCTGGGTCGTCTCTACAACGCAGGGGGAAATGACAGTCCCATTGCTCCTGATCGCAACAGGGGCTTCTGAAGCAGCTGTACCCGTGCCAGGCTGGACGTTACCTGGTGTAATGTCCATCGGAGCTGCTCAAGTCATGACGAATGTGCAGCGCGTCCGAGTAGGACAACGCGGAGTCGTCGTAGGAATTAATATCTTATCGGTGGCGATATCCCGGGAATTGCAGCTGGCTGGAGTTACCTTGGATCGAATGATTCTCCCACCTAGTACGACTGTGAGTGGCACTGCTGGGCAACCAAAAGCCGTGATGCAATCCTTATTGCGCGTCGCCCATCTGGCCCCTTCTCTGATGATTCGTCTGGGGAGCAAACTGATGGGAAGCTCTTGGATGCAAAAACTGGCAGTGTCCCTCTATCCCTCCAGCGGGTTTTCTATGTGGGACATCCCGATTCAACTGCGAACAGCAGCACTGGAAATCGTCGGAACCTTTCAGGTCGAGGGTGTCCGTATCGCCCAGGTTGCAGCCGATGGTTCACCCATAGCTGGAACCGAACAAGTCATTCCAGCTGATTTTGTCTGTATCGCAGGCGGATTAAGTCCACTCGCCGAATTGGCAGCGATTGCTGGGTGCCCCTTTGCCTATGTTCCCTCCTTAGGTGGGCATGTCCCCTTACACAATGAAAGCATGCGAACGCCAGTCCCTGGACTCTATGTTGCTGGCAATATCACGGGAATTGAAAGTGCCAAAGTAGCAATGGCTCAAGGCACAGTCGCGGGACTTTCTATCGCAAAAGCTCGGGGAAAGCTGACGAATGAACAGCCATTATCGGATGCCATTCAACAGGTGAAAATCGTCCGCCAAAACGCAACGATTCAGTTCGATCCAGACATTGTGGCTGGGCGCGCACTGGTGGGGCAAATGACAGCAGAATGGATCGCGCACTAATTCATTCCTTCAATAGGAAAAGGCAGCCTGTCATTCCTTCACGGCAGGCTGCCTTTGTTTTTTCTTTCTGGACTGTGCTTTGGTTGTTGATGAGGATGACACCTCGAATTCTAGAGTAAGCGTATTGTGTATTTCCTCTGCCTGTTCTCGATAGTAAGCAATGAGCTCAGGATATTCCGCGATTTCTCTCTCCCCTGTCGGCGTGATCGCATACAGCCCTCGTTGCACACGGGTAAACCACCCATAATGATTTTGGATAAGAATCGACGAGGTTTTCTCTCCTGCCCCTTTACTCTTGAGTAATTTAGGCGATAACGGCCCATCCTGCTGAAGCAACGTCGCAATTTGAATGCAGCTCTGCTTGTAGGCCGTCATGAGCTTGGTTTGATAACTGCCGCCAACATTGTAATCGCCGTATCTTCCCCGCATCTCTTCAATGATGCGGTTTCGCTTTTTTTGATTGAATTGCTTGCTTTTTACCCGATCAAACGGTCCTGGTGAAATATTCACTTCCATGACTGCGGGCCCTCTTTTTGGAAAGGACACGAGAATGAGACCAAGCTCGAGACGCCTAACCAAGTAACTTATATCTTGCCATTTTTTCGAAAACAATTTGTATTTGGGCTTCGGGATTGCCATATAAACAAAATCGG